>CAMJIA010000001.1 GCA_946405695.1 uncultured Prevotellaceae bacterium
CGTAATATTGATGAAAAATGTGTAATTTTGCAGCATGAATACTATTTACAAAGAGAAAAAATGAAAAAGAACCTGTTTTTGACAATGGTCCTGATGTGCATCTTCGCACAGGGACTGGTGGTGACGTCATGCTCCAGCAAAGACGACGAGAAGACGGAGGCACCACAGAAAGAGTACTTCACCCTATGGAACGACTGCGAGGCGCTGAGGACGCTGAAGGCGTATGTGGAGGATGTGACCAACCAGAACTCCAAGAACTTCATTCCCGAGGAGGACCGCATAGCCACGTTCGACATGGACGGTACGTTCGTGGGGGAGCTCTACCCTACTTACTTTGAGTACAACATGCTGGAATACCGCGCACTGGACGACCCCACATACAAGGACAAGGCCCCCGACGATGTGCGCGAGGCGGCACAGAACATTCGCGACTTCGTGCGCGAGGGCAAAAAATTGCCCGACCACTTCGACATGGTTCACGCCTATGCGGCAGCGAAGGCCTATGCCGGCATGACCATCGCTGAGTTTCACGACTATGTATTGAACTACGCCAAGGAGCCTGCCAACGGTTTCAAGGGGATGACCTATGGCGAGAGCTTCTACAAGCCCATGCTGGAGGTATTCAACTACCTGAAAGCCAACGGATTCACCTATTATGTGGTGTCTGGTTCAGACCGCTTCATCTGTCGTGCACTGGTGGAGTCGATAGGCATTGAACCCAACAGGGTGATTGGCATGGACGTGTGTCTGAGCTCTAACAAACAGGGTGAGAATGTGGGTGTGGACTACACCATGGGCAAGGAGGAGTATCTGGTGCGCACGGACAGCCTCATCATCAAGAACCTGAAGACGAACAAGGTGAGACAGATCAGTCAGGAGATTGGCAAGGTGCCCGTGCTGTCGTTTGGCAACAGCAGCGGCGACCAGGCCATGCACAACTACTGTCTGAGCAACAAGCAATACCGCACAGCCACCTTCATGCTCGTTGCCGACGACGATGAGCGCGACCACGCCAACCTGACAGAAGGTGCCAAGCGTGAGGCAAAATGGCGCGAGAACGGCTACACCGTCATCTCCATGAAGAACGACTTCAAGACCATCTACGGCTACGGCGTGGAGAAGACGAAGTTCACGTTTGAATAAACAAAAACTTTCGCAAGCAGGACTTGCGAAAGCTTCTGTTTCTTGTGGTTAGTGGTGAGAAATAAACGCTCGCCACTAATTTTTTTGTGCAGGTGCTCCGTGGTAAATGACGAGACCCTCGATGGGACTCTGCAGGATATTGCCCACGGTGAAGCCCTCGGCATGGGCGGCCTCCTCCAGCTGCTCCTGATAGTGGTGGGCCATAGAACCCACGAAGTGCACGGGCAGGTCGGGACGTTTGTAGGGCACGATGTTCTTGCGGAAGAAGTCGCGGAAATTGTCGATGACCAACTGCTTGATGTAAGGATTGGCGATGTGGTCCATGATGAACGGCGACAGCGACGCCAGCCAGCGGTTGACCATCGGCTCGCGGTACACCTTCTGGATGATGTCCTTCTGTTCCCACTTGTTAGCCGTGAGGAACTCGTCACGGACATCGGCCAGCGCAGGATTCTTGAAGATGGCGTTCAGGAACAGGCGACCCAGCACGGAGCCACTGCCCTCGTCGCCAAGGATATAACCCAGCGCGGGCGTGTTCTGGACAATGTTCTCGCCATCGTACAGACAGCTGTTGGCACCCGTACCGAGGATGCACGCCATGCCAGCCTCGTGACCACACAGCGCACGGGCAGCCGCCATCAGGTCGCTATGCACCTCGACGGTCTTGGGCGACAGCTCTTCGTTCATGAGCTGTATCATCATAGGTACGTGCGCGGGCGTGCAACCACTGCCATAGAAGAAGAGGTGCAGGTTCTGCAGCAACGGGCTCTCCAGCACGCCGGACTCAATGAGCTTGGCACGAGGGAAACTCGACAACTGAGGCAGCAACTCGCGCTCAATGATGTCGCGAATGTCACCTGCCGTCTGATGGATGGGGGTGATGCCTTGGGTTCGGAACGTAGCGATTTCCTCGCTCTTCAACAATGGGTTAGTAGAGTGCAGGAGCGTCCAGTCAGTCTTGGTGCTTCCACTGTCAGCAATGAGTATCATATCGGTCTGTATTTTTGATTTTGCCACAAAATTACAAAATAATTTATAATGCATAATGCATAATTCATATTTTTTTTCTAAATTTGCACGAAAATTGATAGAAGAAGGCAGAATGAAGAGAATATTGACCATCTTGCTGGTGCTGCTCACCACACTGAGCGCTCAAGCTGTGCTGAAAGAGAAAGACCTGCAGCAGACCCTGCAGATACTGCGCACCGAACTGACGTTGCACCACCGCGAACTGTCGCAACAGATAGAGATGAACCGCAAGCAAAGCGACCAGGTGCGGCAGCGACTGATGGAGACCATGCAGCGCTCGAACCAGAATTCGCTGATGCTCTACTCGCAGAAGCTGGACTACGTCTTCGACCTGACCTACGCCTGTCATGAGGCCACCGAGCAGTATCAGGACTTCCGTCGCCAGCAGCTGCCCTTCAAGATGTTCATGGACAAGACCGACTCGGAGATAGCGCGCTACGACTCGCTCATCACCTCGCTGAAGTCGATGCCCGTCACCCTGCTAGACGACAGAGGAAAGACCGACCGAAACGTCTGCATGACGCTGGCCACGAACATCCGCAACTCGCTGGAGGAGAACCGCACCACGCTGCAAGACTACATCCGTTACTACGACATGACGGAGAATCGCCTGAGCAACCTGAACGACTATGCCCAGAAGCGCTATTACGACATACAGACCAACATCTTCAAGAATGGTGGCGACAGCTACTTCGCCATCCTCAAGAGCTGGAGCCGCTACTGGCGGACCATGGAGCGTACGGTAGAGAAGAAATACCGCCCCAACGCCCATTCGCAGTGGGACAGCCGCTGGATTTTCGGCCTGCTCATCTCCACCATTTTCTATGCCATCATTGCCTCACTGCTCAACTTCCTAGCCATTCGCTTCGTGGTGCCCAAGCGCTTCCGCACGCCGGAGTTCATGAAGAAGCGCACCTGCATCACGCTGGCTACGACAACCATCACCTTCGCACTGATTCTGGGTATCACGCTGGCGCTGACCGACCAGAACTTCTTCATCATGGCGGCCAATCTGCTGGTAGAATATGCATGGCTGTTGGGCGTAATACTGATATCCCTGCTACTACGTGTGACGGGTAATCAGATCAAGAGTGCCTTCCGCATCTATACCCCCCTACTCTTCGTAGGTTTTCTGGTTATCGCCATCCGCATCATCCTGATACCTAACGAGTTGGTCAACATCACCTTTCCACCCATCCTGCTCATCTGTGCGCTGTGGCAGTGGAACGTGATACACCGCCACAACAAGAATGTACCCCGCTGGGATATGTTCTATACCTATATATCACTGATCGTCTTTATCATCAGTGTAGGGTGCTCATGGTCAGGCTACACGCTGCTGGCCGTACAGATTCTCATCTGGTGGATCATGCAGCTGACGTGCATCCTCACCATCACCTGTGTCAGCCAATATCTGAAGCTCTATGGCGTACGCCACCACTTTGGTGAGCTCCCTATTACTAAGACATGGAGCTACGATCTGGCCTACGAGGTACTGCTACCCGTGATGGGTGTCTGCTCTGTGATGATTAGCGTCTATTGGGCTGCCGACGTCTTCAACCTCAGCGACCTTTGCTGGAAGTATTTCAAATACTACTTTGTGAACATGCAGAACCTGAAGCTGAGCATCCTGACGCTGGCAATGGTGGTGACGCTGTGGTTCTTCTTCAGCTATATCAACCGCACCGCCCTGCAACTGTTGCGCATGCACTTCGAGGATAAAGACCCCGAAACGGCAGCAAGCCGCGAGGTGATGGGCAAGAACGTGCTGCAGGTAGTGGTCTGGGGCTCATGGTTCCTCATAACGATGGCTATCCTCAACGTCTCTACAGAGTGGTTGCTGGTCATCACCGGAGGTTTGTCAACAGGTATCGGTTTCGCCTCGAAAGACATCATCGAGAACATCTACTACGGTATCTCACTCATGACAGGACGCATCAAGGTGGGCGACCTTGTGCAGATTGACGATACGACAGGACGCGTGTCAAGCATTAACTACACATCGACCGTCATCGAAGCCCTGACGGGTGAGGTTATCACCTTCCAGAATGCCCAGCTGTTCTCGAAGAACTACAAGAACCTGACACGCAACCACGGCTACGTGCTGCAGAAGATTCCCTTCGGTGTGGCTTACGGTTCGAATATTGCACAGGTAAAGCGACTGATAGAGGACGCCGTCAACGACCTCCATATGGATGGTACGGACCCCTCGAAAGACGTCTTTACCCGTGTCACTGAGTTAGGCGACAGCAGCGTCAACTTCAAACTTTTCGTTTGGACAGAGCCACTGATGCGTAGTGCCGTCACCGCCCAGGCACTGACCACCATCTACGACACCCTGAACGAGAACGGCATCGAAATCCCATTCCCACAGCAGGATGTGCATATCAGGAATTGAAACTGAATAACAATAGTGACAGACGACAATCAAAATAAGGTGAGCCTTGCGACTCACCTTATTTTTATTTGTTTCTTAAACTAAATTCTCTAAATTAGAAGTTGTAGTATGCACCGAAACTGATGCTATTAAGAAGATTCAAACCATAAGAGTTGTTACGGTAAGCATCCTTAATCCAGCTATGATTCCAATACAGACCTTTACCCAGGTGAGAGACGAGAGTTACCTTATCAGATACGGCATAAGCAATACCAGGAACAACAGCAGCACCGAACTGATTAACGTTATTCTCACCACCACGGAAGTGATTTGTAGTATAGTTGATACCACCATCAATGAAAGCAGAGAAGTTGCCAGCCTTTACAAATGTGTAACGAAGATAAGGATTGATAGTGTAAGCGTTAGCACTTAACGTTCCCAATACACCAGGCGTTGTTCCCATGAGCTCATCCAAATCAAAGTTATTTGTATAACAATAACCAAGCTTAATTGCTACTGCAAAATTGTCATCAAGGTTATAACCAATCTCAGGAGCGATGTCAAAAGTCTTAGCAGTCTCATCTGATCCGTTTGTGTGATTACCAGTGAAACCGATTTCACCACCTACCCATACCTGAGCGTTCATTGTAGCTGCTACTGCGACTGCAGCCAGAGTCATCATAATCTTCTTCATAATTTTTTTCTTTTAATAGATTAATGAATAAAATGCGTTCTTTCTCAAAGTTGTCTTAACGAATTTTTCGTTTTGACGGCGCAAAATTAAGAAGAAAAACTTTACACCGCATCAAATTTTCCTAAAAATTGCATTTTTGACTAAAATCATTGACTAAAATCAAGTAAATGGGGGGAAAATTGCTAAAAAATTTGCTTTTTTGGTAACTTCTTCGTAACTTTGCAAGGTATTATGTAAGCACAAGAGACATGAGAAAGACGTTTATTGCAGGCCCATGCGTGATAGAATCCGCCGAATTGTTGGATACGGTGGCTGCCAAACTGGTGGAAATCAACACGAATCTGGGTACTGACATCATATTCAAGGCATCGTTTGACAAGGCCAACCGCACCTCCGTGCATTCGTTCCGCGGACCAGGCATTGACAAAGGTCTGCAAATGCTGAGCGACGTAAAGTCTAAATATGGACTGCGCATACTGACCGACATCCACGAAGCCTGGCAGGCTGAACCTGCAGGTCAGGTGTGCGACGTGCTGCAGATTCCTGCCTTCCTCTGTCGCCAGACCGATCTGCTGCTGGCTGCTGCCAAGACTGGCAAGACGGTCAACATCAAGAAAGCCCAGTTCCTGAGTGGCCACGACATGAAATACCCCGTAGAAAAAGCCCGCGATGGCGGTGCCAAGGAGGTTTGGCTCACGGAGCGTGGTAACATGATGGGCTACAACAATCTGGTGGTTGACTTCCGTAACATCCCTGATATGCTGGAGATTACAGATACCGTCATCATGGACTGCACACACAGCGTACAACGTCCTGGCGGTGCAGACGGCAAGACAGGCGGTGACCGCCGCTTTGTGCCTCAGATGGCAATGGCCGCCAAGGCCTTTGGTGCTACTGGCTGGTTCTTTGAGGTACATCCCACCCCAGACCAAGGACTCAGCGATGCCGCCAACATGCTGGAGCTGGATGCGCTTTGCGATTTAGTCGCAAAGCTAGTGAAAAGTGAATAGTGAATAGTGAAAAGCAATGACAACAAGAGAGATCGCTATACAATGTCTAAAAGATGAGGCACAAGCCGTGCTCGACCTGATACCAAAGATGGACGAAGACTTCGACCGCGCCGTAGACCTGATTATGGACTGCAAGGGCAAGGTCATCGTAACAGGTGTAGGCAAGAGCGGGCACATCGGTGCTAAGATTGCCGCCACACTGGCCTCAACAGGAACACCATCGTTCTTCATCAATCCGCTGGACGTCTATCATGGTGACCTGGGCGTAATGTCTCAGGGCGACGTGGTGGTAGCTATCTCTAACTCCGGCCAGACCGACGAATTGCTGCGCTTCATCCCCATGGTGCTGCACATGCAGATTCCCATTATCGGTATGAGCGGTAACCCACAGTCACTGCTGGCGAAATACTCTACCTGTCATCTGAATGTCAGCGTAGAGAAAGAAGCCTGTCCGCTGAACTTAGCACCAACCAGTAGCACCACCGCAACCCTCGCGATGGGTGACGCACTGGCCATCGCACTGATGGAGAAACGCCACTTCCGTCCACAGGATTTCGCTCAGTTCCATCCAGGCGGAGAACTCGGCAAGCGTCTGCTGACCACTGCTCAGGATGTGATGATAACAGAAAACCTGCCCATACTCTCTGCCGGCATGCATCTGGGCAAGGCCATTATAAATGTCAGCAAAGGCAAGCTGGGACTGGGCGTAGCTGTTGAAGACGGCAAGATAGCAGGCCTTATCACCGACGGCGACATACGTCGTGCTATGGAGAAGTGGCAGGCAGAATTCTTCAACCACACCGTAGAGGACATCATGACACGTACTCCAAAAACGGTTGGCCCGCAGGCTAAGATATCGGATATCCAGAAGATGATGAACAAACATAAAATCCATAACGTTCTGGTAGTGGACAACGACAACCGACTAATCGGTATTGTGGACCGCTACGCGTGCGTACTATAATATATATAAGGTATATGAAGATACTGAAAAGACTACTCATAATCCTCATGCTGGCGTTGCCGATGGCTGCTGCCGGCGTCTACTTATTTAAGACTCTCGACGCTCATAACGGATTAACTATCAGTCAGATAAACTGCATCCTTAAAGATTCACGTGGATACATCTGGCTGGGAACGCCCGCCGGCCTTTATCGTTACGACGGCTACACATTCCACAACTTCCAATGCAACTCTCAGGACGGTTCGTCACTGCCCGACAGCTATATCATCAGCATTCAAGAGACACTAGAGGGAACACTATGGGTTGAGACGGCAGCAGGCTTCTGCGTCTACCATCCACAGGGTGAGAACTTCGAGCGCGACATGAAACAAGTTTATGGTCGCATGGGAATAGAAGGAACACCCAACGTGGTGTATATTGACAGCCATAAAAACTTCTGGGCCGCCATCCCCAATAAAGGCGTCGTGGCCTACAACATGCAACAGCAGTTACTCTATGAATTCGGTTATACCGACGACTCCCATGGCGTACCGCAAGGTGTTATCACCTCTATCAGCGAATGCCGCGACGGCGCACTGATTGTCTATGAGGACGGTCGCATCGTATGCTGCGACGTCATGCACCAACAGCATACTGTATGGAAGACGGACTTCATTGCCCAGCAGCATCTGCGCAGGTCTGCAACACTGAAAGCCTTTGCCGACCAGATGGATAACATCTGGCTCTACGGACAAGGAACGCTGATGCTTTACAACAAGAGCACCAATACATGGAACACTACTATCGGCGACCAGTTGGGGATGACGGGTAACAGTACCGACCACAGCGTTAACGGCATGGCAGGCGACCGCAAGGGTAATATCTGGATAGGCACCGACCGCAACGGACTGATTCGTGCCAACGTGAACACGCTGGCAATGGAGCCAGTAGCCCCACGAGGTGCCAACAACCAAGCACAGGGACTAACACAGGAAGTGATTGGTATCCAGAGTGTTTATATCGACGACACCGACCTGTTATGGGTTGGTACAGAGAAATCCGGACTGGCTTTCTACGGCGACAATATCTATAAATTCAAGTCGTTGTTAAACGGTGACATTACCGCCATCGCAGAAGACAAGGACGGCAAGATATGGTATGGTACAGGTGACAAAGGCATTATCGACTATGACGGTCCGTTGGCCAGCCATAAGGTAACCTGCATGACAACAACCCCGGACGGTAGCCTGTGGGTGGGTTCCAAGCAGAACGGTATCACTCGCATCAAGAATGGCAGCAGCACTTTCTATTCCGCTGCCCGCGACAGCCTGAAGACGCTCATCGACGATCATATCAACGCCCTCAGCTGCGATAAGACCGGTAACCTCTGGATAGCCACCAATGGCGGTCTGCAAGTGTATAATCCCAAAATGAACACGTTCTCCTCATATACCCGGGAGAATGGCATGCTGAACACCAACAACATCACATCACTGTTCTATGGCACTAATAACAACCTGCTGATAGGTACTGCCGAGGGCCTGGTTGTGCTTAACCTGTCAACTCGCGAGAAGACTGTGCTGACTGGTAACTTCTCCAATATGAAGTCGTTTACGAACAACTATATCACCCAGATATACGAAGACTCCAGAGGACTGCTATGGATTGGTACACGTGAAGGAATAAATATCCTGAACCCTGTCAACGACGAGCTCAGTCTGCTGACAGAAAAAGACGGCCTGTGTAACAACTCTATCTGCGGTATTGCTGAAGACAAGAACCACAGCATCTGGATTACCACCAGCAATGGTGTCAGCCGTATCGTTGTACAGCGTAACCATGAGGACGAGACCTTTAACTATGGTCTTTATAACTACAGCATCAACGACGGTCTGCAAAGCAACGAATTCAATATGGGCTCTATCCTTACCAAGAAGAATGGAGAGGTGCTGTTTGGTGGACTGTTTGGTGTTAACTGGGTACGTCATAGCACCAAAGACGAGCAGGCTTCGCTGCCTCGCGTCATGCTTACCCAGCTGTTTGTCGGCGAACAGGAGATTCTGACTGGCGTCAACTACGATGGTAACATCATCCTGCCACAGGCCCTCAACGAAAGCAACAAAATAGAACTGCTCAACAGTCAGAACACCATCACCATCAAGTTTGCCGCAGGAAACTACAACCAAGGAGAGCGTCTGCAATTCATGTACTGGATGGAAGGACTGGACAATGACTGGCGCAACGGCGATGCCCTACTCCACGGCGTCCGTTTCAACCATCTGGGCAGCGGTGACTTCAAGCTGCACGTCAAAGCCATGAGTGCCGATGGTGCTGTCAGCAACCAAGAGCGCATTCTTGAAATACACATTGACCGTCCTTGGTGGCTGTCGTGGTGGATGCTGACTTTCTATGTCATCATTCTGATTATCATCGTCGTCATTTGGCGTTATGGCATAAATAAATACAAAAAGGCTTGGAAGAAACGCCATACCGTCATTGAGGAACTGACACGCCAGCGTGAGGAAATCAAGCTTGCCAGCGACGAGTTGCGCCAGCCTATGGCACGCATGACCACCATCATCGGTGACATGTCTATGAAAGAACAGACGCTGGAAGGTCGTGAACAGTTGAACTCACTGCATTTCCAGCTCTTACAGATTATCACCCGTATCTCTGAGATGCAGAGCACACTGGAGAATCCGGAAAAGAAAGCAGAGTCTACTGCCAAGGACCGTCTGGAACTGAACGAAGAGGGTGAAATCGAACTGGCTGTCACCACCGGACAGCAGCTGGCTCTTGACATCAAACCTATACGTTTTGAGGGACAGACCCAGAAATTCTGTGTGGTATTCATCGACAACAACCGTGAATTCCTGCACTTCATGAGAGCTCACTTGTGTGAAATCTACGATTTCCACGTGTATGACAATATCAAGGATGCCCTCCCCGACATTGACACCTTGAAAGCCGATCTCATCGTCTGCAAACACAATATGGGTGACAGCATCACGGGTAGTGAGCTATGCAACCAGTTCAAGTCGAGCCACAATAGGAGCAAAACCAAGTTTGTGCTGATGACAGACACAGTGCTGACGCAGGAGACCATGAGCGACCAAAATATTACATTGGCTGCCGACGACTACCTTGCCAAGCCATTCAACGTCCAGGAAGCCGTCATGCGCTTTAACAAGGTGATGGGTCTGGCTCCCATTGAGATTAACCAGAACGTCATAGAAGGTAAGGAGACACGTATGCTTGAGGGACAGAACGCCAGTATGACTACTGCCACCATGAGTTTTGAGGACCTCAACAAGATGAATATCTCCAGCAACCAAGAATATGATAAAGAGCAGGAGGCTCCCGCCACTCAAGAAGAGCAAGAGGCTCCTGAAACTGTTGTTGCTCCAGAACAACCCAACATTCTGGCTAAGTACTATGACGACAAGACCATTGGCGACTACTCTATGAACAACGTCATGGATCAGCAGCTGATGCGTAATGTTGAACAGTTCGTCCTGCAAAATATGAGTCGTGGACAGATCAGTCTGGAAGACATGGCTTCTGCCATGGGAATGGGACGTGTTCCGTTCTTCCACAAAATACGCGCCATCACCACCAAGACACCTGCTGAGATTGTCCGCGAGATACGTCTGAAACATGCATGTACGCTACTCATCAACACGAATATCAACCTGAACGAGTTGGCACTGAACGTAGGTTTCATGACGGCCGAGAACTTCAGCAACATCTTTAAGGACAAGTACGGTATGCCCCCCTTGGAGTACCGACTAAAGAATAAACGCTCATGACACTAAGACATATTCTTGCAACACTGACTGTTGCAATGAGCATGACATGCTCGGCACAGATTAGCGATTCTGTGATTGTTTACACATTACGTCAAAACGGTATCCGCTTTACGGATAACAATAGCGTCACCCTGCTGATGTCAGGTCAGGAGAAGTTTGATGATATGTTTCATGCCATCCGTCAGGCCAAGAGCAGCATCCATCTGGAATACTTCAACTTCCGTAACGACTCGATAGCATTCCTGTTGTTCGATCTGTTGCGCGAGAAGTGCAAAGAAGGTGTCGAGGTACGTGCCATGTTCGATGGTTTCGGCAACGACTCCAACAACCAGCCCCTGAAGAAACGCCATCTGGAGCCCCTGCGTGAGGCTGGCATAGAGATTGTAGAGTACTCCCCCATCCGCTTTCCGTGGGTGAACCACATCTACGGCCGCGATCACCGCAAGATTGTGGTAATCGACGGCAAGATTGCCTATACTGGAGGCATGAATGTTGCTGACTATTATATTAAAGGAACAGAACAAGTAGGCGAATGGCGTGACATGCACTGCCGCATAGAAGGCGACGCAGTCAACGAGTTGCAAAGCATCTTCCTCAGGATATGGAACCGCACGACAGGCCAGAACGTTGGAGGCATGAAATACTACAATGGTGGCACACTGACCCGTTTCGAAGGGCTGAAACCTGATACTACCAGCACACGTGGCAACAAAATGATAGGCATCATCAATCGTGAACCTGGCGTAACACCTAAGATTATGCGTACCTTCTATATCAATGCCATCGATCAGGCCGAGGACTCTATTCACATCATCAACCCCTACTTCACGTTGATACCATCTGTTACGAAAGCCCTGACACGAGCTCTCCGACGTGGTGTGAAGGTAGAGATTATGCTGTCGTCAAAGAGTGATATTCCCCTGACCCCCGACTGCGCCTTGTATCAGGCTCACAAATTGATGAAGCGTGGTGCCATCGTATGGCTGTACATGCCAGGCTTCCACCATTCCAAGATTATGATGGTCGACGGACAGTACTGCACCGTGGGCAGCACCAACCTGGATGCACGCAGTCTGAAATGTGACTTTGAGGAAAACGCTGTCATCGTAGACAAGCGGACAACCCGTGAACTCGATGATATGTTCTGGCGCGACAAACAGCAAAGCTTCCAATTGACGGAAGAGTCTTGGAATGAGATTCGAACAGGATGGGAGAAGTTCCGTGGTTGGTTTGCCCACCTACTTCAGCCATTCCTTTAAACAAGTGATAGCATCATATTGATTTCTACATCGTTAATCCCACGGTTCTTCAGCCATTCAATATCAAAAAAGTCTGCCTGAAGGGCTGTTCCTTGCTGGTATCGTTGGCTATACTGTCGGAACAATTCTGACGCGCGACCAACCTGTCCTTGCAGCCACAGACAGTAGCCATAATTCTTCAAATCGTCGTCTTTCTGTTGTTCACAACCAAGTAACTGCTCATAGATATTGGATGCCTGTTCTAGCTTACCCTGACAAGTCAGTGTCCATGCCAACACACGGTTCACTGCATCGTTGTCGGGCTGTTCGTAGTTCAGGCGGTAAAGCGGTTTCAGTGCCTCCTCATAACGCTCCAACTGCACCAGGCAGATAGCAACATACAATTGGTTGCTAGCCTTCTCAGGATAACACTCCGTCAGTTGTTCAAACCACGCCAGTGCCTCCTCATAACGACCTTGATCATAGAGCTGGCGTCCTTTACCCAACAAAGCCCTCTCATGTCGCGGATTGAGTTGCAAAGCATGGTCGTAGTCTTGCGTCCACAGATAATACTGCAAATCACGGCAAGACACTGCGAAAGTCTGCAGCAAGCGCTGGGCAGCACGATTCATCTGGTGTTTCTTCAACTGTCGCACAATCTGCACCTTATATTTCTCTATAGGGGTATCACGCAGCAGTGCTAGCGAGAAGAAGTCACAACCACCCATCTCGCCTACGGCAGCATCGAAAGGATTCGCCAGTTCCGCACGATGAGGGTACAGACGGAAGAAACGATAGACATCCATCAGGTAGAGGCGGCGTTCCAAGGCTACAGAAGGTTCAATAGGTTCACCCAACTCATCTGAAGAAAATTCGCCACCCTGAAGCATCTCACGCACCTGCTGAGGCAATTGGTTTATCACATCGTGGATAGCAACAACAAAAGAATACTTGTCGCTATTACAGAACACATTGGCCGCAAAAACCTTGTTCAGAAGATAAAGGTTCTTTGAATCGGTCATATACTGTGCAATATCAGGATGCTGAGCATAAAACGGTACCAGCCAGTTACTGATGTCATAAAAGAATGGATAGCGCTTAATCTGAGAGAAGCCATGGTAGAACACGTCGACTCCTTCCTTCTGCATGTCTTGCATACGCCGCATAGAATTCTCTAAATGTTCTATACGTTCCTCAGAGACTTCGGGGTGGAGCACTTCTTCCAATCGTTCTTCCTCCGTTTCCATGTCATTCGCCATCATATTGGACGAGCTCTTCAACAGATCAGGCATAATCTCTTTCTGGATGGTACGACTGTCCTTCTCTTCGTTCATACAATAGATGAGCTGTATCTGCAGTTCGGTAAGCTCCTGACACACTTGCTCAGACTGCAGCAGTGTCGTCAGCAGTTCGCGCTGCTCCGGATATACCTTACGATAGCTATCGGAAGCCGACAATGCCCACCCTACCAGTGCACGCTGGCGTACGGCCTCATCCCGTGACAGCCGGTAAACCTCTGTTAGCATACGGAACTTAGCCATATCAAACTGGTTGAGCAACGACAAGGTAACTGCAGCCACTAACAGTTGCTGATCAATACTGTCTATTGTCGGCGATGTCAACATCTCGACGAACTTGTTTCCCACGCCATCAGACCACTGACGGGACGTCAACACATATTCGAACAGTTGGTTCATCTGCTGCTGGTGGTCTTTATACAGAGCTACACTCTTAGTCTTCCGTTTATCGTCGGGTTCCAACTGGAGCATAGCAACATTGCTAACAAAACCCTCCATCTCCTGACGGATAGCCGCCAACGACCAGTCGCGCTGTCCTTGACGCACACGGGTATAGAGGCTATTCTGATAGGGCGAAGCTTTCATGCGGTGAAAGTGAACAACATTGGCATATAGCACATATACCCGTTGCAGTAGCCGTTGATAAAGGTCTGCACGCTGCGGATCATCACCGTCCTGAAGCCAGTAGCCCTCCATGCGACTGTAGTCCTCACGCACCTCAACCAGTTTCTCGGAAGTACGCTGTTCTGGCCATGCCGCCAAATAGTTCTCCATATTGCGGATAGCCCAGCCACAGTTACCTACCTGCAAGGCTTCATCAACCAGTTTCAGACTCTCATTTATTGCCATTGCGTGCATTGGTCTTTAGTGTATCAATTTTCTGCAGCCACTGCTCTACATAGACGACATCCTGCTGACGGGGACCACGGGCATGAACATAACGAATGTCCTGTGGTATCGAATCTACGAGTTGCGATTTTACCTTATAACGCTCAATGAGCACATTTCTGTAATAGGTTATTCCATATTTATTTATGGAATCAGAAGCTTGGTTGTACGCTTGCGTAAACAACGCCAATTGCTTACCACGAGCCTGACGACGCATCTCCTGCTCACGGAAAGCCAGCACACCCAACTGAAGCTTCACAGAACGAGAGTCTAAGATGACAGGATTCTTCATCAGACGAGCCTGCGTAGCTTGTGGTTCCGGCAACCACAGTGCATCAATCTCATTGTTCTGTAACATCTGCACCCGGACGTTCAAATCGTTTATCTGAACCTTAAACACCTGATCAGAAGCCAGCTTCACTGAGTCGCGAGCACGGTCGGTCAACAGATCGGTAGCAGAAAAACGCGTCATTGCCACCATCTTATCATCTAACTGTTTCAGTTGGTGAATACGGGCATTGCGGTTGGTCACCAGTTGCCAATAGGCATTGGTGGCTGCCACATATCGCATCTTCAAGCCCTGTTTTTCCATACGCTTGGCACGCACTAAGTCGGTAACCACACCCTCTACCCTGCCACGCATCATAGCAGTATCGCAGTCCATCTGAGCATTGTAAAACTTCAATCGGACGCCGCCATTCAAGGTATCAAAGAGTTGATAATATTGCGCCACATACAAGGGCAGGCAGTCCAACGTAGGCATTACAGCAACCTTCAGTGCCGCCGAGTCTTTACGCATAGCCTCACGACGTTGTTCTCGCGTAATACGCTTCGTCTCCTCATACGACTGTCCGCATGCCACCAAAAACAGCAGAGCGGTTATTATTGGAACTAATTTCTTCATATTGATTGCAAAATTACGAAATAATTATGAATTATGCATTATGTCATCGATAAAAATCACTTTGCTTGCAAAGAATTATGAATTATTTTGTAACTTTGCAAGCAATATGGCAAAGGAAAAAATCATGTACGTCTGCGACAACTGCGGACAGGAGTCAGCCAAATGGATAGGCAAATGCCCCGCCTGCGGCCAATGGAATACGTTCAAGGAAATCAAGGTGGTCAGTTCCTCCCCAAAGTTAGGAGAGACGAGAAAGGGCCTGAGCAAAGGTACTTCCGCACAATCTTCAGCATTGGCTACTGGCAAGGTGCTACGACTGAAAGATATCTCGTCGCACGATGACCCACGCATCGATTTGCACGATGCTGAGTTGAACCGAGTACTGGGCGGTGGATTGGTGCCTGGCAGCATTGTGCTGTTGGGTGGCGAACCTGGCATCGGCAAGTCGACGTTGTCGTTGCAGACCATGCTCCAACTGACAGACAAGAAGGTATTATACGTCAGCGGCGAGGAGAGCGCCCACCAGCTAAAGATGCGCGCAGAGAGATTAGCGGCCAGTGGTTCCCTCGCTGACGACAATTTCTTACTGCTCTGCGAAAATTCACTGGAAGCCATCTTTGACCATATTAAAGATGTACAGCCCGAAGTGGTAGTCATCGACTCCATACAGACCATTTCTACAGAAGATGTGGAGTCGAGCGCTGGTTCCATCGCACAGGTTCGCGAGTGTGCTTCCGCCCTACTCCGTTTTGCCAAGACCAGTGGTGTACCTGTCATCTTGATAGGTCACATCACCAAGGAGGGCACGTTGGCTGGTCCCAAGATTCTGGAGCATATCGTCGATACGGTCATCCAGTTTGAGGGCGACCAACATTATATGTACCGCATCCTGCGAAGCATTAAGAACCGCTTCGGTTCCACATCAGAACTGGGCATCTACGAGATGCAACAGACGGGTTTGCGCCAGGTTAGCAACCCCTCAGAACTATTATTAACAGACAACCACGACGGGCTCAGCGGTGTAGCCATCTCGAGTGCCATAGAGGGCGTGCGCCCCTTCCTAGTAGAGACACAGGCGCTGGTGTCATCAGCAGCCTACGGAACACCTCAGCGCTCAGCAACGGGCTTTGACCAGCGTCGTCTGAATATGCTGCTGGCTGTCTTAGAGAAGCGCGTCGGTTTCAAACTAATGCAGAAAGACGTCTTCCTGAATATTGCAGGCGGTCTGCGTGTTACCGATATGGCGATGGACCTCTCTGTTATTGCCGCCGTATTGTCGAGCAACGTAGACACTCCCATTGAAGAGGGCTGGTGCATGGCAGGCGAAGTAGGACTCTCTGGCGAAGTACGCCCCGTAGCTCGTATCGAACAGCGCATCAGTGAGGCCGAGAAGCTGGGCTTCCAGCATATTATCATACCCAAATACAACCTCAGCGGCCTTAACCGCAAGAAGTTTAACATCGAACTCGTTCCCGTCCGCAAGGTCGAAGAAGCACTTAGAGCATTATTTGGATAAAATGAAAGACTCAGTATTGATATTAAGCGGTGGCGTAGACAGTGTCACCTTGTTATATGACGAACAGGAGCGTATCGCTTTGGCCATCTCGTTCGACTACGGTTCTAAGCACAACAAACGGGAAATTCCGTTTGCCCAATGGCACTGCAAACAGCTAGGAATCAAACACATAACCATCCCCCTTGACTTTATGACCAAGTATTTCGTTAGTTCGCTGCTGGAAGGTGGCGAGGAGATTCCCGAGGGTCATTACGCAGACGACAACATGAAATCTACCGTCGTTCCCTTCAGAAATGGCATAATGCTGTCTATTGCCGTAGGTATCGCAGAAAGCAATGGACTAAAATATGTTATGATGGCCAATCATGGTGGCGACCACACCATCTACCCCGACTGTCGTCCAGAGTTTGTTGATGCCTTTGATCAGGCTGCTAGCGCTGGAACTTATATCAATGTCCACCTACGCTCACCTTACACCAATATCACCAAGGCCGATATCGCCCGTCGTGGTAAGGCATTGGGCATCGACTATTCAAAGACATGGTCGTGCTACAAGGGAGGCGAGAAACACTGCGGCAAATGCGGTACGTGTGTAGAGCGTCGCGAGGCCTTCAACCTGGCAGGTATTGACGATCAGACACAGTACGAAGAATAACAGATAGTAACTTTTATAGCACAATATAACAAATTGTATTCCAATAAGTTATAACTGATATTTTTATCTTTTACTTCACAACCCAATAACCATTCTTATTGGCACCTACACGTTCCAATACACCTTTCTTGCGCAAAGAAGCCAAAATTTTGTTGATTCCAGCCTCAGAAAGATGGGCTTTTTGGCTCAAATCAGCAATGGTTAAGTGCGAATCGTTGGCTAAAAGCGACACAATACGCTGTTCGGAGGCACTCAAACGCAGAGATGGCGTCTTATTCTCTACTGTTTTAACATTTTTATTCTCTACTTTTGAAGGCTTTTGTTCTTCCTTTTTATTCTTTACTTTACCCTCTATTTTATTCCTTACTCCCCATTCTATTTTATTCTGTATTTTTTGTTCTACCTCCTGGTGAACGGTTTCCTGTAAAGCATGCAAGATATAGGTAATAAACGCAGTTCCATCGGCACTTTCAGGTATAGAAGAGGTAGAATCCGATGTGTTTTCGTCCCGTTTCATCGAAAAATCATCGATTTCATCAAGCGCACGCAGTATTCCTGCTTGCGAAGCAATTTCAGAGACCAAACGCAGTATCTCTGGTGTGAGTCGGAAAGGTGGCAAGTACATGTCTTATTCTATATATTATTCTGCCGCAAAGATACAAATAAACCACCAAACTGCCAAACAATTATAGAATAAAATGATTTCTTAACCACAATTCGCCTATTTCGCAATTTTTTCGTAACATTTTTGGTTTTTGTGTGCTACATTCATAAAAAAGATGTACCTTTGCATCAGCTAACTAACTTATCAACGACAAGTATGAAAAAACTACTCTCATCTCTTCTGCTCATGGTAGCA
This sequence comes from uncultured Prevotellaceae bacterium, assembly GCA_946405695.1. The sequence continues at coordinate 18,364 of CAMJIA010000001.1, forward strand.
GTAACAGCAAATGCTGCAGACAATAATCCAGTGTTAACGATTGAAGGTGGTCAGGTACAAGGAGTCCTGGCCGACGATCATCCCGACGTGTTTGTCTATCGTGGTATCCCCTACGCTGCCCCACCCATCAAGGAGAACCGTTGGAAAGAGCCACAGCCCATCGTACCTTGGAAGGGTGTGAAGATTTGCGACACCTTTGGTCACCCCAGCTATCAGGCTATCCAGTATCCTGGCGGCTACTTCACAGAATGGGGCTACGGCAAAGAGGCTCCCTATAGCGAAGACTGCCTATACCTTAACGTTTGGACGAAAGCTCCTGGTCAGGCCAATAAGAAGCTGCCCGTGGCCTTATGGATTCATGGTGGCGGTTTTCGTGAGGGCTGGGGCTCAGAACCTGAGTTCGACGGACAGGAATGGGGCGCCAAGGATGTGGTGCTCGTCAGCATTAACTACCGCCTGGGGGTCTTCGGATTTCTCGTCCACCCTGCCCTATCGGCCGAAAGCCCGCATCACGTGTCAGGAAACTACGGTATTCTCGACCAGATTGAGGCGCTGAAGTGGATCAAGAAGAACATCGCACAGTTTGGCGGCGACCCCAACAATGTGACTATCTTCGGACAGAGTGCTGGTGGTGGTAGCGTGCGTACGCTCTGTGAGAGTCCGCTGGCTCGTGGTCTATTCCACAAGGCCGTCATTATGAGTGCCCAGGGACTGGCAATCCCCGATGCTAACGGCAATATGATAGGTGGACGCTATAGTGGCGGTACTTTTGCCGAGGCTGAAGCGAAAGCCAAAAAGGTGTTCGACTGGGCAGGACTGACTGACCTGCAAAAGATGCGTCAAGCATCGACAGAGACAGTATTTGCGCTGAACACCTTATATTATCAGGTCAATAGCGATGGACAGCAGGACAACAGTCCGTTTGCCTTTATGCGCCGTGGTCTTCCTTTTATGCCGATGATTGACGGCTATGTCTGCGTGAAGAGCTTCGACGATGCCACTCGAGAAGGCACCCTTGCCGATGTACCATATATGATTGGCTTCACACTGAACGATATGGGTAATATGGCACCTAACATCGTCGAGTTCTGCAAGGTACGTCAGCAGAAGGGCGGCAAGGCCTGGGCATACCAGTTTGCTCGTCCATTGCCCGATGACGGCTCTCACCCTGAGGTAACACAGCGTCTGAAAGGTGCCTTCCACTCCTCAGACCTCTGGTTTGTCTTCAAATCGCTGAAACATTGCTGGCGTCCTTGGACCAAAGGCGACTGGGATCTCTCTGAGAAGATGCTTACCGCATGGAGCAATTTCGTGAAGTACAGCGATCCCAACGGACCAAAGGGTGGCAAGTGGGCCCCCTGCACAGAGAAGAACCCCAACTTCATGGTGTTCAAACTCGACGACAAAGACGCTGAGGCTTCTTTCTTTGGTACACCAGAGAGAGCACCACAACCCCAAGGCTTCGGGTTTCCACCGACAAGGTAAACAATTCAACTTAAGAATGAGGAACTTCACAAGTGTGGAGTTCCTCATTTTCTTTTAGTTACAAAGTATCTGAACGATGCGCTCGGCAGTACGTCCGTCCCAACGGTCGGGCAAAGAGGAAGTTTTCCACTGGCCATTGACCATTTGCTGCAGTTCCTCGCGCAGTCGGCCGGCATCCTCGCCAACAAGGACGTTGGTGCCCTGCTTAACTGTCTCGATATGCTCGGTATAGGAGTTGAGGGTAATACAGGGAACCCGATTGAAGGTAGCCTCCTCAGCAACGTTGCCAGAATCGGTGATAATCCCCTTGGCATGAGCAGTGAGATAACCAAAGTCCAGATAGCCGAGAGAAGATGTCAGATGGATAACGGATGATGGAAGGTGGAACGAGGAGATCACATCGTAAGCACGGCCACGGAGGGGAGCGACGACGGGCAGAGAGCCTGCAACATCGATAATAGTCTGAAGCATACGGCGCAGATTGTCTTCATCGGCTAGCAGAGCTTTGCGATTGATGGTAAAGACAAGGTATTCTCCATCATTGACACCATCAAGACAAGCCGGGCGCGTCCAACGGCCGTGGTTATAGCGCAAAGTATCCATCAGGATGTTACCCACCATATAAATTTTGTGATTTTCAGCACCTTCACGGGTAGCAATACTGCTGGAGCCCACACCTGCAGTAAACAGGAGGTCGCTAAGTCCGTCAATGACCAAGCGGTTGATTTCCTTAGGCATAGAGATATCGAATGAGCGCGTACCTGCTACGAGGTGTGCCAGACGCAGTCCACGCTTCTTGGAAACAATAGCTGCAGCCATTGTTGAGGCAAGGTCGTCGACTACAATGACCGTATCAGTGGTGTTCTGTTCCAGATAACGTTCAAACTCTGCCATCACTCGCCCCGTCAGTTCATTGAGGTTTTCACAGTCAACACCCAAGAACACATTAGGACGGCCAATCTGCAGGTCGTTAAAGAGCGACGGTTCCAATGTAGGGTCGTCCTCTCTACCTGCATATACCAGACAATATTCACAGTTGTCGGTACTTTCAATAGCGCGGATGAGTGGTGCCACCTTGATAAAATTGGGTCGTGCACCCGTAAATATGCAAATATTCTTCATAGAAACCACGAATTATACGAATGAAACTATTATTCTGGAGCCTGCCAGCCAATCGTTTTTTCGTAGGCTGGCGAATCCTCTTTCAGTCGGAAGTCATAGATTAAGTTATCTTCATCGACGAGCACAAAGTGTTTCTTACCCTGAATCTCATCGTCCTTCTTCTCCCAGACAATGTCGCTAAAGCTGTCATCATCGTCTACCACAGACGTACGCAGCAGACAATTAGTGAAATGATATGTCACTTGTTCATTGGACTCACGCATGAGGACATCGTCTTCGTAGCCCGTGGCCAGCGTGTTGGTACACGTCAGCGACATCGGTTTCTTAGTGGCAGCAAAGCGCAGAGCCGCACCGCGTGGAGCAGCAAAAGGATAGAACTGAGCTAGCGTGACGTGGTCGAGGGTGGTCTGACAACCCAACAAAGCCATACAGTCGTTGAGAGTGTTCGACAACAGACAGTTGGCAATAGTCACCTCGCTGTCGTGAGCCCACAAGCCAAAGCCCTTGTTGTTGTGGACAATAGTATTGGTGAGCACGACGCTTGTAGAGTCACAATGCAAAGCGTCATGAGCATTGCGTATCTCACTGTCAGTAAAATGACAACCAACAGCCTTTGCCTTAACCGTAATTCCTTTCCACTGACCACTCACACGGTCATAGGGCAAGTAATCGAACATGTGGTCCAGCCGGTCGCCTCGAAGTGTCACATTCTCAGCCACCAAGACACCACTGACAGTAATTCCTGCACCATCATGAAAGTAGAGTGTCGTATTCTTAATAGTCAACGTAGCACCCTCGGCAACGTTGATACCGCCATAAACAACGATAGGCGTAGAGGACTCAATGGTGCGGTCAGCAGTAATATCTACATCGTGCCATTGTTCAGCATTCCAGCTGTAGGTTCGCAAATTCACCTTCTGCACCACCCCACTCTCCAATGTAAACAACAGGTTGTCCTCCAACAATTGTGGGTCAGAAGAAGTGTTTTCTGCAGCCGTCACCTCAACAAAGACACGAAGGCTGTCACCCTTTCGAATCTCCAAGTCGCTGACAGCGGGATTGAGGAAGGTACCGTCAACATTGGCACGGAAACCCGACTGCCCAGCACGCTCCAAACGCACGGTGCGCAGTCGCAGACCGTCACCCGACTGGTTATGCACCCAGAAAGAATAGGTCGACGAAGGCACCTGAGCAAAAAGCGTATCCATACGTACAGTGTCGCAGGTGAACGTCAGCCGATGACTCGCATCTGTAGAGAACGAGTCGTTGTCGCTACACGATGTCAGCAACAGCACAGCAATCATTATAAAAAAGAAAAGCCGCTTCATATAAACATAAAACGACTTTTCTTCCATTTTATTGTGCAGAAAGGTTTCCCCTTTCTGATATTACTTTCCAAAATAGCGCTTCAGCAGACCAGCAAAGCCAGCACCATGACGGGCCTCATCCTTTGCTGCTTCGTGAACCATGTCGTGTATAGCATCGAAGCCCATAGCCTTAGCTTGCTTGGCCAGTTCGAACTTATCAGCACAAGCACCCTCTTCGGCAGCAGCACGCTTCTCCAGATTGGTCTTAGTATCGAAAACAACCTCGCCTAACAGTTCAGCGAACTGAGCAGCATGCTTTGCCTCCTCCAGAGCATAGCGGTTAAAAGCCTCGGCAATCTCAGGATAGCCCTCGCGGTCTGCCTGACGAGCCATCGCAATGTACATACCGACCTCACCACACTCACCATTATAGTTGTTGCGCAGCTCTTGAATCATCTCTTCGGGAACACCCTCAATCTTACCATCACCCAGACGGTGAACTGTAGCGTAGGTTACGTCGCCTGTCTGTTCCTTCAGTTCAGAGAACTTAGAGGCAGGAGCCTTACAAATGGGACACTTCTCGGGAGCTGCATCGCCTTCATAGATATATCCACAAACGGCGCAAATGAACTTTTTCTTCATAATTAATCAGTATTTGTTTGGTTAGTTAATAATATTACTTTTGCAAAGATACGAAGAAAAAATTATTCCTGCAAGAAAATTGCAGGAATAATTTTAAACAGGCTCAACAAAATTATTTCTTCCCCTTACTGGGTTTGTCGTTTGTACGATATTTCGACAACAGAGGAATCTCCTCACAAAGGGCATCTGCCAACAGATTAGCAACAACGGTAGCACCATGAACATTATAGTGCGTATTGTCCTGCTTGCCCTGCGGTTCCGTAGGTTCTTCACCAGGACGATACCACATGTGCAACTTCTTCGAGGCCTCCCTACCCAAACCTTGCTCCAAATCGTGCGTAATCTGGTTGGCATTGACAAAGTGGCAGTTCATGCGCTGGGCAACATCGCGTGGTGCCACACGGTAGAGTCCGTGGGTATCGATAAGTGTGTCACCCTCCACCATCTTCACACCATCCTTGAAGGTCTGCGTGCGTAGCTTTTCGTCGTCATCGTTCTCAGGCGCCTGCACAAAGAAATTGCGACGCACTACACAGTTCATAAGTACAGGGATGCCACCCTTTTCGCGCGTTTCTCGCACAAACTTCGCCAGATTGTAGTCGAACGTCGATCCTGGGTCGGTATGGCGATCGGCCTTGGGCTTCTCGTCGTTATGGCCAAACTGGATGATGACGTAGTCGCCAGGCTGGATAAGCGAGAGCACCTTGTCCCAACGTCCCTCGTTGATAAACGACTTTGACGAGCGTCCGTTCACAGCATGATTGTCAACGTGAATCATCGTCGAGTCGAAATACATCTGCAACATCTGGGCCCAACCACGCTCCGTTTTACCCTTCGACAAATCCTTGTTGGCAGCAGTAGAGTCGCCAATAACAAAGATGGTAGTCTTCTTTACAGGCGTGGCAGCCGTCAACATTAGCAACATCACCGCTGCTATCAATAGTTTCTTCATAGTTTGTTCTGTTATTATTTTATTTCGAAATCTGCGCAATGAGCTCATCCGGTGACACCATCTGCTGCTCGCCAGTCTCCATATTCTTCAGGGTTACCTTTTGAGCTGCCATTTCGCTCTCACCAGCCAAGACAACAAAAGGTATCTGCTTCGCATTGGCATACGACATCTGCTTCTTCATCTTCGTAGCGTCAGGATAAATCTCAGCACGGATGCCACTCTCACGTACCTTATTAATTATAGGCAGGCAGTAAGCTGTCTCCTGTTCACCGAAATTGATAAAGAGCACTTGCGTAGTGTTCAGCGAATCCTTAGGATAGAGGTCTAGGGCATTGAGCACGTCATAGATGCGGTCCACACCAAACGAGATGCCTACACCAGACAGGCCAGGCATACCGAAGATACCCGTCAGGTTGTCGTAGCGACCACCACCAGAGATAGAGCCCATCGGTGTGTCGAGGGCCTTCACCTCAAAGATGGCACCCGTATAGTAGCTCAAGCCACGAGCCAATGTCAAGTCCAACTGAATCTCATTGTTCAGCGATGTCAGGAAGCCAAGAATATACTTCGTTTCCTCGACACCCTTCAAACCAATCTCACTACTTGCAAGCACCTCAGCGATGGTGTTCAGCTTTTCCTCGTTGGTGCCTTCAAGCATAATGATGGGCTGCAGTTTCTGAATCTGCTCCTCGCTGAGTCCATCCTCGCGGAGTTCCTGATTGACATTGTCAATACCAATCTTGTCGAGTTTGTCGATGGCCACAGTAATGTCCACAATTTTGTCGGCAGCACCAATAACCTCAGCAATACCCGTCAGAATCTTGCGGTTGTTAATCTTAATCTGAACGCGAACACCAAAGCGGGTGAAGACTGTATCTACAATCTGCATCAGTTCTACCTCATTGAGCAATGAATCAGATCCAACGACATCGCCATCAAACTGATAGAACTCACGATAACGGCCTTTCTGAGGACGGTCAGCACGCCACACGGGCTGTACCTGATAGCGTTTGAAAGGCAACTGCAGTTCCTCGCGATGCATCACCACATAGCGAGCGAAGGGTACGGTAAGGTCATAGCGCAGACCTTTCTCACAAATCTTAGAGGCCAGACGGAGTGTGTTACGTTCTGTCAGTTCCTCATCGGCAATCTTATTCAGATAATCTCCTGAGTTCAGAATCTTAAAGAGCAGTTTGTCACCCTCCTCACCATACTTACCCATCAGGGTCTGCAGGGTTTCCTGGGCAGGCGTCTCAATCTGCTGGAAGCCGTAGAGTTCATAGACGCTACGGATGGTATTAAAGATATAGTTGCGCTTGGCCATCTCTACAGGACCAAAGTCGCGCGTTCCCTTAGGTATACTTGGTTTCTGTGCCATTATTTACGTACGATAGTTTGAGCACGGTCAGGACCGATAGAAATAATCTTGATGGGGGTCTCCAATTCTTTCTCCAAGAACTTGATGTAGTCAGAGAACTCCTTGGGGAACTGGCTCTCGTCAGTGAACTGGGTCATGTCGGTTTTCCAACCGGGCAACTCCTTGTAGACGGGTTCAATACCCTTCTCAATGTCGTATGGGAAGTCGCGTGTCTCAACGCCATTGACTTTGTAAGACGTACAAGCCTTGATAGTATCGAAGCCGTCAAGCACATCACTCTTCATCATAATCAACTGAGTAACGCCATTTACCATGATGGAATAGCGCAGGGCTACAAGGTCAATCCAACCACAACGGCGCTCACGACCAGTGACAGCACCATACTCATGACCAAGGTCACGAATCTTCTTGCCCGTCTCGTCAAAGAGTTCTGTGGGGAAAGGACCGGCACCAACACGTGTGCAGTAGGCCTTCATGATGCCAAACACCTCGCCAATCTTGTTGGGACCAATACCCAGACCTGTGCAGGCACCAGCGCAGATGGTATTTGATGAAGTTACGAAAGGATAGCTACCGAAGTCAATGTCAAGCATGGTACCCTGAGCACCCTCGCACAATACGCTCTTGCCAGAACGTAGAATCTGGTTAATCTCATGCTCGCTGTCCACAATGGGGAACTGGCGCAGGTATTCAACACCCTCCAACCACTTCTTCTCAACCTCAGTAATATCATACTCGAAGTTCAGCGACTTCAGGATAGCCTCGTGACGAGCCTTAGCAGCAGCATATTTCTCCTCGAAGTTGTCGAGGATATCACCTACGCGCAGACCTGTACGGCTGACCTTATCAGTATAGGTCGGACCAATACCCTTACCCGTCGTACCTACCTTGTTCTTACCCTTCTGAGCCTCATAAGCAGCATCAAGCACACGGTGAGTAGGCATAATCAGGTGAGCCTTCTTAGAAATGTGCAAACGCTCCTTCAGCGCATGACCACTGGCTTCCAGTGCCTTGGCTTCCTCCATGAAAAGGTCTGGAGCCAATACCACACCATTACCAATGATGTTTACCTTACCACCCTGGAAAATACCAGAGGGAATAGAGCGCAACACATACTTCTGTCCTTCAAACTCCAGCGTATGACCGGCATTGGGACCGCCCTGAAAACGAGCAACAACATCGTACTGGGGAGTCAACACGTCGACTACCTTACCCTTTCCTTCGTCGCCCCACTGCAAACCGAGCAGGACATCTACTTTACCTTGATTCATTGTCTTTACTTATTATTATTTTTTGTGTTCTTTTTCTTCTCCGTATGACGCCTCGTCTTGGCTTGACATGAACTGCAGATGCCATAGACATAAAGCATAAAACCATCCTTATGGAAACGTCGCGTCGGCATGCTGTTGATAGCCTCGCTGACCTGATGCGACTTCACCTCAGTCACCTTTCCACACATGGTGCATATCTGATGGCAATGGCTGTTGTTATCATAGCAGGCCTCGTATTTCGTCGTAGACTGGAAACGATGACGTACCACAAGGCGCAACTCAACAAACAGGCGCAACGTATTGTAGAGCGTAGCACGACTAACGGGGAAATTGTAGTCGCCAGCCAGTTTGTCGCCAAGCTCCTCTAGGGTAAAATGCCCTGTGATGCTATACACCGCATCGAGAATGGTAAAGCGCTCTGGCGTCTTCCTGCGCTTGTTCAATTCCAGATAGCTGGTCAAGATATTCTTGACCGTTGCCTTAACGTTTTCTCTCATTTTATGTGGTCATAGTGGTTAAAAACCGCACAAAATTACTACTTTTTTTGGAGATTAAGGCAACAATTATTTAAAAAATATCTAAATTGATGGATTTCGTAGCACTTTTTGCCAGTCGCTCATACATCAGGCCCAGTTCGGCAAAGCGATAAATGCTCTGCATAGCCGCCTTGCGGACAGAGGGGAATGGTCCTTGTAGTGCTGCCAATGCCTGATCAATGAACTCATTGATGCCCCGTTCGTTAGGCTCCTGTTTATTCATAAACAGACGTGTCAACACGTGGAAGCCACAAAGCTGGTCGTACTCCTTATCTGAGGCTATCCACTGATAAGCTTTCTCAGGAGCATACGGCAGATGCTGGAACAGATTAAAGACGGCCTGTTCGGCAATCTCCTGCGAAGGAATCTGCTCCATCCAGATATCTACCACCTCTGGCAGTATCTTGTCCGCAGGCATCAACATCGTAGCCAGAATCTTACATTCGCGGACATTCTCTTTCCACAGGGCTATCGCCAAATCATAGTCAGCACCAAGTTCCTCGGCCTTAGCCTTCAGACGAGGCAATGTAGCCCCCCAGTTGAGATGGTAGTTCAGCCCCTTGTCGCGCATAGACTGTGCTATTGAGCCATCCATCATCTGACGGAACGACTGTTTGATTTCCTTTATCTTATCTCTTACATCTTCCATCTTGCTTCTTCCATCTTACAGCGTACCGTACTCTTGTCCATAGCGTAGCATTTGGTGAACATAACTCTCTGTGTAATCAACCTGTATATCGCTGATTTCGCCTTGAGCGTCAAGAACAGGCTTCAAGACCGGATTGATGAAGCCCTTATAAGGCGCAAGGTTGAGACGCTTGTAGCGCTCCAATACCTCTTGGTGCAGCTGCGCGTCAATTTTTACGGCATAGCGTTCCACCAGTTGACGAGCAGCCTCATAATCACCCTCACTCTTGATGCGCTGTATTTCTGCCAGAAGACGGGCAAAGAGTGAACGCAAAGCCTGATAGTCTGTGATGCGCACAAAAGTTTTGCCCTCGCGCTGTTCCATTTGGATCACATCACTTTGTTCATAGCACCAATGGGCTATCAGCGAACGATTACGCATATGAGCCTCTTCAATCTGGCGACCTGGTTCAATGCGGATGAGCTGTGTCATCAAACCATTCATGATATAGCTGTAGTACTGGGCCTTATAAGCCTCATCGTCGGGCAACAGCCCCAACTCAACCAATTTATGGTCTGCAATATAGTAGAGTCCAAAGAGGTCGGCACGCGCCTCCTCGATGGTGTTGCCATAAGCCTTCAATGCGTCAGGGTCGGTACCTGGCAACAACTGTCCACTACCATGTCCCAGACACTCATGGAGGTCAGTATGCAGATCGTCGCATTTGTCGCCATACTTCTCAATGATTGCCAACGTCTGCTGGTCTACAACAAACTCCTCTTTGAAGCCACTGCCGTGAGCAGCCTTGTTATAGGCTTCCGTAATATTCGAGATGGTGATGCTCTTCGAACCATGCTCCGCACGTATCCAGTCCGCATTAGGCAGGTTAATGCCGATAGCTGTCGAGGGATACTCATCGCCACCCAGCATAGCAGCACAGATGGCATTAGCCGTGACACCTTTGACATGGGGCTTGCGAAAACGAGGATCGACAGGCGAATGGTCTTCAAACCACTGTGCATTCTGACTGATGGTCTGTGTACGCTTGGTAGCCTCCAGATCCCTGTATTCCACAATGCCTTCCCACGAGCCTTTCAGTCCCAACGGATCGCCATAGACCTCAATAAAACCATTGACAAAGTCTACCCTGCCCTCGTGTTCACCAACCCACTCAATGCAGTAGTCGTTGAAGCATTGCAGATCACCCGTTTCGTAGTAATTGACAAGCAACTCGATAACACGTCGCTGACGAGCGTTCTCAGCAACGCCCTGTGCCTTCTTCAGCCAATAAACAATATGCCGGATAGCATTGCCGTAGCGACCATCAACTTTCCATACATCCTCCTCGACAACGCCATTCTGCTTGACGAGTGTGGAGTTCAGACCATGCGACAACGGACGTGGATTCTTTTCATCGTCAGCCTTTCGTTGGGCATAGAAGTCTTCTGCCTCCTGTTGCGTCACACCTTCATAGAAATTGCAGGCAGACGTCAGCAAAAGGTCTTCACCATCTGTTTTATTGACGCGCTTAGGCAACACGGTGGGGTCAAAGATGACAGGAAACAATTCGTCACATAGCGTATCGAGGGTTTCACCATCACGCAATGGCAACTTACTTGCATCAACCTGCCGCAAAACACTTCGCAGATAGTCTGCCGTGAAGCCTGGCTGGAATTTCTCGGTGCCATAGTGATGATAGATTCCATTGGAGAACCATACACGCTTGAGGTAAACCTCCAAGGCACGGAAGCCGTCAGTTTCATGACTGACAGCAGATTCAGTATATACCGCCTCCAACATCTTTCGGATGCGAAGGTTATAGCGTCCAAACTGGTCGAAAGTGATATCACGCCCGTAGAGCGTCGCTTTCGAGAGGTAATAAATCAGTTTTTTCTGTAACAAAGACAATTGCTCAAATCCGTTCAAACGGTATCTGAGCAATTGAATGTCCGCGAAACGCTCTTTGGTCGCATAGCCAAAGTGTGGCGTGCATTCGTCCAAATAGTTCATTGTGCGTTTAGTGCGACTTTTTCTCGTGTTTTACCTGTTTAACTTTCTCGGCGGGATGTTGCGCCAGATGCTGCAAACGATACTCACGCGGAGTCATGTGCATCAACTTGTAGAACGAAGCATAGAACGACTGGCGATTGGCAAAACCAACCATGTCGCTAACCTCCTCCATGCGCAAATCCTGATACCTGCGGTCTACGAGAATAGCCATTGCTTCTTCTATTCGGAACTTGTTGACGAAAGAAGTGTAGTTCATGTGGAAACGGACATTCACCACCGCAGAAATATAACGTGTGTTGGTTCCTAAATCTTCGGCAAGTTTCTTGGCTGAATAATCCTTATCCTTATACTTCTTATCCATTACGATGATATTCAGGATTTTCTCCTTCATCTCATCCATCAACTTAGGGCTGACGAGACTGCGATAGACAGCCTCCTTAGCTTTTTTCTCGGTAATATTATACTTTGCCATACCCTGTGAAGAACTAATTTATACATTTCAAGTGCAAATATACAAAAAAAAATGATACATTTGTTATTTTTTACCAAAAAAATGACTAATTTTGTAGAAAATTTATGATTTATAGCAAAATACGGCTATTTAGACACTAAAATTCTTAACATATATATGATTTTTTATTTCTCTGGAACGGGCAATACTCGATGGGTAGCTCAGCAGATAGCAGAGGCCATCGGAGAGGAACTACTATGCATTCCTGATCTGATGAGGGAAAGACGCTTCGAATTCAAGTTGCAAGAAACTGAACGCATCGGTTTCTGCTTTCCAACACATGGGTGGCAACCACCCAGAATCGTACGACAGTTCATCCGTCAACTGGCACTAGTCGGCCAACCTCCCCACTTCTGTTGGGCACTAACAACCTGTGGTGACAACATGGGCGAGGCCATGACCATCTTCAACAAGGATTTGGCAGCGAACAGAGTCCTTCAAGCGAAAGATGGCAGTCCTCTACAAGCAGAGAGTGTATTCTCGGTGATTATGCCAGAGTCATACGTCTGTCTGCCGTTTATGAAGACCGACCCTATCGACAAGGAGCACTGGAAGATTGAGAATGCCAGACACCAGTTGCACCACATCATCAGCATCGTCAAAGACTGCAAACGTGGTATTGAGGAACTGGAGAAAGGAGGTACTCCCCGACTCTACTCTTACGTCATTGGCGCCTACTTCAACCAGAAAATGATTACCGACAAGAAGTTCACCGTGGATGAAGACGTATGTACCCGCTGCGGCAAGTGCAGCAAGGTGTGTCCTGTAGATAATATCACAGGTACTCCCCCCACGTGGCTTCACAATGGAAGGTGTACCTGCTGTCTTGCCTGTTATCACTACTGTCCCGTACATGCCATCAATTACGGCAACATTACGAGAAAGCGCGACCAGTATTACTTCAATAGACGCGGGGACCAAAAATAGACGTCCCTACTCTCACCATCGTTGACCCTTCCTGCACGGCTATCGGATAGTCGTGACTCATGCCCCATGAGCGTTCGCAGAACCAAGGTGCATCAGCGAAATAACGCTCTTTGATTTCGTCAAAGAGGCTATGTGCCAAGCGGAACTCACCACGTATCTGCTGTTCGTCGTCAACGTATGAGGCCATCATCATCAGGCCACAGATACGCACATGACTGAGTCCGCGCCACTCTCCGTCAGCCATCAGCTGTCTCAAGGCATCGGGTGTGAGTCCGTATTTCGTCTCTTCCTCAGCGATATGGAGCTCCAGCAGCACATCGATGACACGTCCGCACTTGGCAGCCTGCTTGTCAATCTCCTTGAGCAATTTCAGCGAGTCGACAGCCTCCACCATTGTAACATAGGGAGCGATATACTTCACTTTGTTAGTTTGCAGATGACCAATGAAGTGCCACTCGATATCCTTGGGGAGCGTCTCGTGTTTCTGGCGCAACTCCTGCTCATGACTCTCGCCAAAGATGCGCTGGCCCTCCTCATAGGCAGCCTCAATATACTCGTTGGGATGATATTTTGAGATAGCCACAAGGCGCACGCCCTGTGGCAAATTACCCAATACCTGCTTCAGATTCCCTTTAACGTCGTACATTATCCTTCGTATTCAGGCTTGTCGTCGTGCTTTTCCTTGCCATATTCAAAGACATCCATCAGCGTTGTCTCAGCAACGGAGGCGATGACATAGTCTATCATCGTACCACCCATCACCTCGTCGATATTCCTGACAGCACCATTCAATGTACCGGCCTGTACCAGGTAGTTGACGTTGGAACGCTTCTCCTTCTCGGTCTTCTCATCGATGGTGATAAACTGCAGTTTACACTTATACCAACGGTCAGCCATTTCCTCGTCAGAGAAGAATATTTCACCATAGGGGGCTATTTTGATGTCTTTGACGGTAAACTCGCCACTAATGTAGCTCGACATCTCTTCCATGATGCGCTTTTCAGCCTCTGTAAAACTCAGGGCGTCGACTACATAGTTTTCTGTTACCTTCTTCTGCAAGCCGTCATCCATCACTTTCTCGTAGGCGATCTTGCACTCAAACCAAATTGCTGTTCTTGATCTCATATTATTGATTATTAATGCTTTACTGATTATTTTTCAATTGTTGCTTTTTCTCGTTAGTGATACGCTCAATGATCTCGCTGGCAATGAGTTGGGCACGCTCAGGGGTGAGACTGGCCTCAACTCCCATCTTCTGCTGTAGCTTCATCAGTTCCTCGATGGTTGACTGACTCTGTGCCGCAAACTGCTTCTCCGTAGCGTTCATATAATCCTTATTATATATCTTCGAGAGGATGCGGTCGGCCTCCTTCTCATAGTTTTTGCGGAATATCTCTTCAGCCTTGGCCTGATAGACACGCTGTGCCTCCTGCTGCTCCTCAGTCAGGGAGTCTGCGCTGACTACCCCTAAGTCCTCAGGTTTGAAACCATCGTCCAACAGGTCGTCAGTAGCCTGACGCGGTGCAGGTTTCACATACTCCACATGTACTGGTTCGGGCATCAGCTCTTCATAGATTCCATAGGCGACAAGCGCAACAATGACAGCTGCCAGCAACATCCATGCCGAATGCATCATACTACGATGCGACTGCACAGCGTTCAACAGGGCCTGGGGCGTTTCATAACGGTCTTCCGGTTTCTCGCTGGTAGCTTTCTTCAAGGCTTTGCGATATTCCATCGACATGTCTGCACGCTGGAAGATGGTCTCCATGAACTTACCAATGGAATAGACATCGCAACGCTCGTCAATCGTTCCATGGTTCAATACCTCTGGAGCCACAAAGACTGCATCGTCACCATAGAAGGCACGCTGGTCGTCCATCGCAAGATAAAACGAACCATGAGAGAGCAGCATGACAGCATGGTCGCCCTTGCGCACCAACACGCTCTTGGGGGAGTAACACACATGCTTGATGCCCTGGCTATGCAGGTAAGTGGTGATATCCACCAAGGCCTGCAACGTATTGTCGACAAAACCTTTCTCACCCACGACAGAAGGATGCTCGTTGAGCAACTGCTCCATCGAGAGGAACACGCCAGGCTCCACCTCCAACTGCCGTACTTCTCCGTTCTCATCCATGACGGGGGTGTAGTGCAACTGATGTCTGTTCACCAGTGTCTTGTTGCGCTCACACTCTGTCTTCAAAGCGCCAGAAAAGACAATGCTACTGTTCAATTCTGGATGGACATCAACCACAGCACGGTACTTGCCATCCACCTGAACACGGTAGTATTCACCGATGGGCAGAAGGGTCTTATTCAGCCTTCCATCGTTTTTTGCAGCGAGCATTTCTTCGTAGTTCATACTTGCATATTTGTTTTTCAGGGCACAAAAGTACAAAAAAATAATGAATAATGCATTATTAATTATGAATTATTTCGTACCTTTGCAAGCGATTTACGTAAATTAAACAACATGCCAGAAATATCAGTACGCGGACTGGAGATGCCTGAGTCACCTATCAGAAAACTCGCACCTCTGGCTGCCGCAGCCAAAAAACGTGGAACACACGTGTATCATTTGAACATTGGACAGCCCGATCTGCCAACGCCTCAAGTGGGTCTTGATGCGTTGAAAACCATTGATCGTGACATCCTCGAATACTCGCCCTCGCAAGGCTATCTCAGCTATCGCGAGAAGTTAGTCAGCTATTACGCCAAGTACAACATCAACGTAACAGCCGACGATATCATCATCACCAGCGGTGGTTCTGAGGCGGTACTGTTTGCCTTTCTGTCGTGTCTGAATCCTGGCGACGAGATCATCGTGCCAGAACCCGCCTACGCCAACTACATGGCCTTTGCCATTAGTGCAGGCGCCAAGATTCGCACCATTGCGACGACGATTGATGAAGGTTTCTCACTACCTAAGGTGGAGAAGTTTGAGGAACTCATCAACGACCGCACACGCGCCATCATGATCTGTAACCCCAACAACCCGACAGGCTACCTGTATACGCGCCGTGAGATGAACCAGATACGCGACCTGGTGAAGAAGTACGACCTGTACCTCTTCTCTGACGAAGTATATCGTGAATACATCTATACAGGTTCACCTTATATTTCTGCCTGCCACTTGGAAGGCATCGAACAGAATGTCATTCTCATCGATTCCGTCTCAAAGCGCTATTCAGAGTGTGGTATCCGTATCGGAGCCCTCATCACCAAGAACCAGGAGGTTCGTAAGGCCGTCATGAAGTTCTGTCAGGCTCGTCTCTCTCCTCCCCTCATTGGCCAGATTGTTGCTGAGGCCTCACTCGATGCTCCTGAGGAGTACTACCGTGATGTCTATGACGAGTATGTGGAGCGTCGTAAGTGTCTTATCGACGGACTGAACCGCATACCGGGTGTCTACTCACCTATTCCGATGGGTGCCTTCTATACTGTTGCCAAGCTTCCTGTCGACGATTCAGAACGATTCTGTCGCTGGTGTCTCTCTGAGTTTGAATACGAGGGTGCTACTGTGATGATGGCTCCTGCAGCAGGTTTCTACACCACGCCAGGTGCAGGCATCAATCAGGTACGTATCGCCTACGTATTGAAGAAGGAAGACCTGGAGCGTGCCCTTGTCGTACTGCAGAAAGCTTTGGAGGCTTATCCTGGGAGAGTGGAATGAATCTTCCGTTTTTCCTTTCACGCCGTATCTATTTTTCTGAGGGCGACCACCATGAAGTGAGTCGTCCTGCTATCCGCATTGCTACCATTGGTGTGGCGATAGGTCTTGCCGTAATGATTATCACGGTTAGCGTGATACTGGGCTTCAAACACACCATCCGCGACAAGGTGGTGGGCTTTGGCAGTCACATACAGGTAACCAACTTCGTTACCCAACAGACGGCCGTACCTACGCCTATCGCTATCAACGACACGCTGATACGCAAGTTCAAGAAGATTCCCAACGTCCGACATGTGGAGTGCTACACGATGACGCAGGGCATTCTGAAGACGGATAGCGACTTTCTGGGTGTTGCCTTCAAGGGTATCGGTGAAGACTACGATCTGTCGTTTATCCGTCAGAATCTGCAAGAAGGTACACTCCCCACGTTCAGCAGCAAGACGAGCAGCAACAAGTTAGTCATCTCACGCAAGATGGCCGACAAACTGCAGTTGCATGTTGGCGATAAGGTCTATGCCTACTTCATCGCCTACGATGATGTGCGTGCTCGTCGCTTTACCGTCAGCGGCATCTACCAGAGTAATATGAAGCAGTTTGATGATGTGCTCTGCCTCACCGACCTGCGCACCACCACTAAGCTGAACGACTGGGAACCAGACCAGTGTAGCGGTGCAGAGATACTCGTCAAGGACTTCGACCGTATCAACGAGACCAACATGCAGGTCATCGAACTGATTAGGAATCACACGGACCGCTATGGAGAGACCTTCGCCTCACAGACCATCTTCGAGGCCTACCCACAGATCTTCTCATGGCTCTCACTCCTTGACGTTAATGTATGGATCATCCTGGCGCTGATGATTTGTGTGGCAGGCTTTACCATGATTAGCGGTCTGCTCATCATCATTCTGGAACGTACACAGATGATTGGTATCCTGAAAGCTTTGGGAGCACGCAACAGCACGGTACGCCACACCTTCCTGTGGTTTGCCGCCTTTATCATCAGTCAGGGATTGCTCATTGGCGACGTGATAGGCATCGGGTTAGTCGTATTGCAACAGCATACGGGCTTCATCCATCTGGACCCTGCCAGCTATTATGTCGATACAGCACCCATGGAACTCAACATCCCCATCGTCGTCATTCTGAATGTTGTGACCTTACTGATCTCTATCTTCGTGCTGATAGCTCCCAGTTATCTGGTATCACACATCCAGCCAGTCAAAGCTATGCAGTTTGACTGATACACCTTATTATATATAGGGGCAAGGAGCAAGGGGCAAGAGGTTACTCTAACTCAAAGGGACCTGTGGGTGTGGTACGCTTGAGGACCTCCAAACGAAGGTCGACACCAGCAATGACACCATAGTCGCGCAAGATTCTCTCCACCGTCTTACGTGCCAGTTCCGGATGGTTATTCTCCTCGCTAAGATGACAGAGCCACACATTCTTCAGCTGCTCTGACATATTCTCTATGATAGCAATGCCGCAATCGTGGTTGTTCATATGTCCCGTACCAGAAAGGATGCGGTCCTTCAAGAACTGGGGATAGGGACCATTCTGCACCATCTCAATATCGTGGTTGGCCTCGATGACCAGATGACGCGCCTTATTGATATACTGCTTCATCTCGTCTGTCACACTACCTGCATCCGTAATCAGACAGAAGTTCGTGCCCTCAGCCTCGATGAAATAGCCCACATTGTCAGCACTATCATGGGGTACGGCAAAAGGGGTTACGGTGAAGTCACCCAACTGAATGGTTTTCCCTTTCTCTACCAGTCCGACCAAGTCCTCAGCCACCTTCTTCACAACACAGTAGTTACGATTAATGCCATCATGTACCTCCTGGGTAGTATAGATGGGGACGTTGTATTCGCTGCTGAAGGCGCCTACCGATTTGATATGGTCAGCATGGTCGTGGGTGATGAGGACATGATGCACGCTGGAAAGACTGACGCCATAGTCGCGACAGGCTTTCTTCAGACCCCTCAGTCCTACTCCTATGTCTATAAGTAGTGCGTCGGTCTTGGTGGCCAACAGATAGCAGTTTCCACTGCTTCCACTACCGAAAGAGATAAACTTCACCATGCGATTTTCGTAATTTGCGTGCAAAATTACAAAATTATTATCAATTATGTATAATGTCATCGATAAAAAAATCGCTTTGCAAGCAAAGAATTTTGCATTATTTTGTATCTTTGCAGGCAAAACAGACCGAAACGATGAAGAAATTCCAAATACTGTTGCTGACGCTATCGTTGACAGCCTGCAACATGATGCAAAACGACGAAGACCAGGCAACGGCTGTTGCTGTTGAGTGGGGAGAGGCTTTCTTTAACTGCGACTACCACGCTGCCGAGGCGCTATGTACTCCTGAGAGTCGTCGCTGGCTGCAGTTTGCAGCTTCCAACACCACACAGCAAGACCTTGACCTGCTGAAACAGCATGCTGCCGAGGTGGAAGCTACTGATTTCTTCCCAGAAGCTAATGATACCCTGCGCGTAGTGGAACTGGTGGTGCGCAACAGCGTAAAACCTACCGTTGCTGGCGAAGAGCCCTCACAAATCGACAAGGCATTGTTCCATACCACCGTTGTCAAGCGCAACGGCAACTGGCTGGTTAGAATGGCAAGCCTACCGCAAAGTGGAAGGCAAAGTCGCGACTGAGTTTCGGATGGAGTAGCGGGAAGTGGCCTATGTGGTCATCATAGGCAGGATTGACCGCCTTCATACCCATATCGAAACGTACCAGGAAGAAGTCGAAGTTCAGACGGATGCCCAAGCCATAGCTGGCAGCCAGCTGGTCCCAGAATTCAGAGAACTTGAATTGTCCTCCCGGCTGGTCTTCATAGTCGCGCAGCGTCCAGATGTTACCAGCATCAATAAACAGCGCTCCGCTGAATTTCCAGAACAACTTGGCACGATACTCCATATTCAGGTCCAGCTTCATGTCGCCCGTCTGGTTGATGAAGTCAATACGTCCGTCTGTCCCCACAAACTTACCAGGTCCCAACGAGCGCACGCTCCATCCTCTGACACTATTGGCACCTCCTGAGAAGAAGCGTTTCTCGAAAGGCAGGATAGTGCTGTTACCATAAGGATAGGCAATGCCGAAGCCCACGTGGAACACCAGCTGGTTGTTGAAGCTGAGGTTGATATTGCGTGTATAGTCAAACGTTCCTCTGGCATACTGCGCATAGGCAATATCCAGGAAGGTGTATTGTCCATCTTCGTTCGTATGGAAGTGAAGACCATGCGCCAGCCATCCCAGCACGTTGCCTGCCGTCTCCACATTAGCCTTGATAGCCCAACGATTATTGCTGTACGAGTAGCCCACACCTGTTCGCATGATGAAGATGTTCTCGTAGTTGTAGCGCAGAATAGAGTTACGCGACGAGCTGTTGTTCAGATACTCGTTCTCGAAGGTGGCGCTAATCCACGGCATGTAGATATAGTTCAGGTCCAACAGGTCTACCGTATAGCGGTCTTGACGCCTTTGGTCGTTCCACTTGTAGCGCCATCCCACAGAGAACACACGGCGGTGGAACTCAGGACGGTCCTGCAGGTCGTAGTTAGTGGCCAGCTCTGAGGTAGCATTGATGCGGCGACGGAAGCTCCTGGGAAGGAAGGGCGCAATAAATCGTGGGAAGGTCAGGCGCGAACCAATACTGTATTCAATAAAGTTACCACTACCATAGTCTTCCAGTCCTCTGATGGCCTCATAGGCACCACGCAGTTCGATGGAAAAAGTCTCCGAGCCACGAAACAGGTTACGGTTCTGGAAGGTGACGGTGAGTGCTGCACCAAGGTCGCCGGAAGTGTTGGTACCCTCTGGCTGGACAGAGATGGTCGACGACTTGTTCATGCTCAGGTTAATGTCGCAGTCGAGCACAGGTTCGTCTTCACGCTCGTGGAAGTTAATGCTGGTATAGCGCACAATACCCAGACGTCCGAAGTGGTTGTAGGTGTTACGCAGGTCGCGCGCCGTATAGATGCCACCCTTCTCAAGGAAAGTGTTACGTCTCAGAACCCTCGCACGCAGAGGAATAACAGGGTTGTCAGGGTCTCCGCTGAGGTAATTGATTTGACCTATCGTATAGACATCATGCGGTCTGGCCGAGGTCTTGCTATCCTGATAGGGATGCAGCACCAGTGTGAGGTCTATCTGGTTGGAACTCTCTATGGAGTCAGCGTGATAGGTAATGAAATCTTTGTTGAATCGGTAGTAACCCCGATTGACGAGATACTGTGTAATCCGTGAACGCTCACTATCCAGATTGTCGGCATTGAACACCATCCCTTCCTGCAACACGCGACGCGCAGGGGGTATCTGGTCCAGCAGACGGGCAATGGCAGTATCCTGGATATCATAGTTTACACTACGCAGGAAGTACGGCACACCAGGATGCAGCGTGTAGAGCGTGCGCAGCTTCTTGCCTTTCTTCTGAATGGCTACGTCGGCAGTGGCACGCAGATATCCCAGGTTCTGCATCTGGGTCTGCAGCGACTGCAACGACTGCAGGGTTTGTATGGAGTCATATAGCTCTGGTGGTTCACCCATGTTGCGCAACATGCGGTTTATCCATTTCGTAGTGTCACGTCCCGATAGCGAATAGGTTTTCAAGGGCAGCTTGGCAGTAGAGAACCATCGCGAGTTGCCTTGTTGACGGATAAAAGAACGCATGTCACTCAGGCTGATATAGCGTGCTGGCTCATCGCAACGCAAATCAGCCCGGTCAAGCAGATACTCTCCGTCAGGGACATACTTTGTCTCTGCACAACTGGTAACGAGGAGTACTAAAACTACATAAAAAAATAATCTCTCTCGCATTTTGGTGACAAATTTACAAATTTTTTCGTATCTTTGCGACAAAAATCAGAAAAAAATGCTGTCAAAGAATCAAATAAAGTGGGTACACTCCCTGGAACTGAAGAAAAATCGTAATAAAGAAGGCCTCTTCGTGGCCGAAGGACCCAAGGTTGTTGGCGACCTGCTACGTGCAGGCTACGTGGCACGTTCCATTTTCTCTACCACCGAGCGCCCCAACGCCCAGCTCATCACCGACGACGAACTTCGTAAACTCAGTTTCTTGCAACATCCGCAGGAGGTCCTTGCCGTCTTCGACATACCTGCCACCGCTCACCTCTTACCTCTTACCCCGAACCCCGAACCTCTCAGTTCTCAACTCTCATTGGCCCTCGACGGCGTTCAGGACCCTGGCAACCTGGGCACCATCATCCGCATTGCCGACTGGTTTGGCATCCAGACCATCTTCTGTTCTGAGGATACTGCCGACTGCTACAATCCCAAGGTGGTACAGGCCACGATGGGCAGCCTCGCGCACGTACATATTATATATATTGACCTTGAAGCGTTCCTCCAGTCTGTCGACTGCCCCATCTACGGCACCCTACTCGATGGCCAGAACATCTACCAGCAGCAGCTTTCCACCGGGGGTATCATCGTCATGGGCAACGAGGGCAACGGCATCTCCCCAGCCATTCGCCAGCTTGTCACCCACAAGCTGCTCATTCCCAACTACAACACCTCTGGCGAAACCGCTGAGAGCCTTAACGTCGCCATCGCTACCGCCATCACTTGCGCCGAGTTCCGTCGCAGATGACACTTTAGAGTGGAATTATTTGCAGATTTCTGTTTAATCTTAGTGATTATTCCTGTCTTTTTTGTATATTTGCAACAAAATGTGCACTTTTTATGGCAAACAACGTAACACCACTGCTCGCCGCACTTCGCGAGCAAAAAGCGATGAAGATGAAGGGCGGAATCTATCACAAGACGCAGATAGACCTGACCTACAACTCGAACCACATCGAGGTATGTGAAAGACAATAGAAATACATGAAACAAGAGACGAAAGACATATTATTGCGATTGCTGCAGCAGCACAAGGAACTGGGCATATCAGAGCAGATAGACTACCAGAAGTTCTATCTGTACTCTATCATTACGCATTCTACAGCCATCGAGGGCTCTACGGTGACAGAGGTGGAGGCGCAACTGCTGTTCGACGAGGGCATCACATCGAGCAAGCGCACCATGATGGAGCAGATGATGAACCTGGACCTGAAAGTGGCCTACGACTATGGCATGCAATGGATTAGGCAGCATGAGGACATTACGGTGGATTGGCTCGTCCTGCTGGCTTCTAAGGTGATGGCTCGCACGGGTTCAGAGTATCATGCTGCGGGAGGTGATTTCTCAGCCGCAAAAGGTGAACTGCGCAAACTGAACGTTACAGCCGGATTGGGTGGCAAGTCGTATATGTCGTACCTGAAGGTGCCTGCCCGTCTGGCCGCTTTCTGCGAAGAACTCAATCGCAGGCGTAAGGCCATTGATGCCAACGACGTGGTAGCCATCTATGAACTGAGTTTCTGGGCGCACTTCGAGTTGGTGACCATCCATCCCTGGGCTGACGGCAACGGACGTACCTGCCGCCTGCTGATGAATTTGCTGCAGATGGAGTTCGACTTGTTGCCGACAAAGATATTGAAAGAGGATAAAGCCGAATATATCCAGGCGCTCATCGATACCAGAGAGCAGGAGGACATTAATATTTTCCTCGATTGCATGGCCCGCCTGCATTGCCAGCATCTGAAGACGGATATCGACCAATATCTCAAATCGGTAGTTTCGACTACCGAAATGGTCGATAAACAAGCGTTAAAGCAGAAAATGGTCGATAAATGGTCGATAAAGCCATCTTTGGCAGAGAAAATGGTCGATATTTTGGAATATGTGGCCAATAAAGACGAATTCACCACAGAGCAAATCGTCGCTCACTTCGGCTTCAATGCCACTACGGCCAAGCGCTACCTGCGCCAACTCACCGAGTTTGGCTATCTGGAGGCACATGGAGGCAACAAGAACAGAACCTATCAACGTACGGATCATGAAGCAATATCGTAGGAAGGTCGTTCGGCCGTCGTTGGTATATCGTAGCAAGGGCGTAGGATAGGCGTATTGCAAACCGAGTGTGAACCGACAGAGACGAAAAAGCATCCAGCCGCATTTTCAGCAGTTGGATGCTCTCGTTTTTTAGAGATGGGGACCTTTTAATCAGACCTCATACATCTTACATCAGACCTCTTACATCTCACATGTAGATCGGCCCGTATCCTGCGCAACTCGTGGTGGTGATGGCCGTCAGGAAGGCTGTGAGTGCGGCTACTATGACCTTCACCGCAATCTCAATGAAACTTTGTTTCTTCATAGTCTCAAGTTTTTAGTTTCAAGAAGTGAGGGCTTCAGCCTTCAGACCTCGGCCCTCAAACTTCATCAGTTGGTGTCGCCTGCGTCGTCATCGTCGGGGTTACCACCACCGCCGTTATCGCCTCCACCGTTGTCACCACCGGTATTCGAGCCACCATTGTCGCCTCCGGTGCTGGGCGTTACGGTACCCGTGCTACCACCCTGGTTCTGACCGCCGTTCTGGGTGCCGCCACCGTTTTCGTTTTGGTTCTCGCCACCCTCGTTCTCAGGGTCTTCCACATCGTTGGTGTCAGCCGAGGTGACGCGCTTCACGATCTTGCCTTCCTTGTCGTAGCAGGTGATGGCAATCTTGGTGGCCTGCAGCTCGTCCTTGACCTCCTTCGACGGGGTGAAGATGACGCGACGGGCAGAGATGAGCGAGGTCTTCACATCCTCCACGTTCTGCACACTCTTGGAGCGCACTCCGAAGCGCATGCTGCCGAGTCCTGGCAGGGGCACGTTGTGACCTTCGGTGGCCCAGGTGCGGATGACCTCACCGGCTGCGTCCCAAGCGGCCTTGATGACGCCGATGCTCATACCTGTTCGCTTAGAAGCCTCCTCGATGACCTTGCTGGAGTCCAGCGTGTTGTACAGGTGTGCCGAGAGCACGAATGCCAGCTTCTCGACATTCTTTTCGAACGATACGTTCTGTTGCTTAGCTTTGATTTGAATCATAATTTTTTTACTTTTAAAATGTTGAACAATAGGGTAACTTTTTTGTCTCGTTTTTGCTGCCTCCGGAGTCTGCACGTGTTGGTCCCGGGAGTGTGCAAGTGTAGCCTCGGGGAGTCTGCAAATGTAGGCGCTCGCGCCTGCGTTCTTAAGACAGTACAAAGGTACGACATCGGCGGAGCGCGTTGGTGGTCTTTGGTGGACATCAGCGAAACAAAATTAAAATTATTGCATTTCGTCCGGCACATCGATACAATAGTCGTCGACCACATATCGGACGGCTCTTGGGGGAAGCGTTTGAGAGCGTGGTGAAACGCCCATTTCGGCCAGCACTTCCCTGCGCGAGTTCAGGTACCTGCGAAACGTGTTGGCACTCACGCCAGCCAGCCGTGCCAGTTCTGATTTATACATCGCTTTCATCTTTAATTGTCCATTATCAATTATCCATTATCAATTAGACCTTTGACATAAAGGTCGCTAAAGTCCTTGCAGCCCTGCGGCAATTGGTGATGCACCAGCGAGGGCAAAACCTTTTGCAACTGGAGGAAGAGGCGTTCGCCAGGGGCGTCATTGTCAGGAAACATGTGGAAGGTCAACGATAACGAAGACGATAACGATAACAACAGCTCCGCATCCTTCTTAGTGAGAAGTGTGGCTGACGGTATGGCGATAGCCTTGTGGCCGGCTGAGAGCATGGCCCAGCAATCCGAGCACCCTTCGGTAATGAATAGCTGTTCGCCCGGCTTCAGGAGGTTCAAAACAGGCAGGTTGTAGATGTTGCACTCAGCCCCTTGTGGAAACCTAAATCGAGGCGTAGAACCTTTCACAAGATTGCGATTCTGAATGCCAATCAATTTGCCCTCGCGGTCGTAGTAAGGCGTCTGTAACCAAGGCACACCCTGTTTGTCTTTCCACGATGTTAGGCGGCACCAGCGCACAACTCTTGGGTCAAGATGTCGCTCTTCAAAGAGAAACTTCCGAGCTTCATCGTTCAGCCAAGGACGCTCAAAGAAACGCTCATACCGACTCGCATCAAACGGCTTCGGAGGTCTGTCTTCCTCAGGCTTGTATTCCGTCAGAATAATGTTGTTTTCATCAGCCAGCCAGCGGCAAGCCTCCCGAAAGTCCTTCCTCAGATACTTCATCACGAGGTCAATAGGGCCGCCCGACTCACCGCACACGAAGCAGCGGTAGGTATTCTTGCTCACCTTAAAAGACAGGCTCGCATGATGATCGTCGTGGAACGGACAAAGACATTTATGCATTCGTACTTGGAGTCCAAGTCGCTCTGCGACCCCCTCAATGGGAAGGTCGCGGAGCTTTTGCAATTGAAACTTATCCATAGTCACTCACCTTTAAGATATTCTTCAGTCTTGGTGTACAATCCCGTCTGGTTCGAGTAGGTGATGAACTTGCGGAACAGCCACTTGCGCAACTGTCCGTTGGTGCCCTCCTTGCTCTTACCGAGCTGAGTACGGAGTGCCTCCAGTTGCGCCTCGTTGAAGGTGTCGGGCAGGTCGTCGAGCATGTTCTTCGGGCCACGGCGCTGAGCCTCATTCATCGTGTCGGCATCTTTGCCCAGCATGTCGGCAAAGAGCTGCATCTTGCTCCACAGATCCCGATATACCAGCCATTCCACTACGTCGCCAATGGAACGTGTGTAGGTCTGATTATTGAGAATCCAAAGGATGCACCCAGCTTTCCATGCCGAGACCAGCGCACGCTTGGAGCAGTCCCACAGCACATCGTCGTCAACCAGGTCGGCCAGCGAAGCCATGTCCTGAGCCAGTTTGTCGGCCAACTTGTTCAGCGGACGGATGATGAAGCGCCCCTTCGTGATGTCGAGTCGTGCTAAGTACTCGTCCAACTTCTGGTAGAATTCCTCGGTGTACTTACCCTGTCGGGGTATGCGCCCGTCACGACTTTGGCGAGCCTTGTAAGAGAAAAACATACGCCCGAAGGTTCCGTTGAACAGGTCGTTCTTGTAGTACTTGCGAGCAGCAAAAGGCGTGGCCGAGAGCGTCAGGTTAGCTCTGAGGATAGGGTTGCCCGTCACACCATCAGCCGTTGCACGCAGAGCCCCCGCACGCTGACGGTCATAGATGTTACGCAGCATCTGGCTTACCTGTTTGTGACCGCCACACATGCCGTCGGCCATTTCCACCTCGGGCATGTTCAGGTATTGCGTTCTGCCACCTTGAGCCTCCAGCGCCATCGCATTTTGAAGAAAAGCAGGACGCGTGGTGTCTGATGGTGGGAACCAGATGGCCACCTCGGGACGAGCAGGCTTCTCCTTATTGGCCGACTTCGTCTTCACCTGCTTCGACCATTCCACCAACTTCTTCAACTCAGCATCGTCGTGCTGGCGGAAGTCGCGACAAATAGCCTCCACGAGGTTGGACAATTGGCCCTTGTTACAGCCCGAATCGCCCACCAGATTGGCCATCATGCCCGTTGGCTCCTTCCAAGTGAGGTCGGGGTACTGAAATTCCGTGCCGCTGATGTGTGCGCCAAGTATGGGGAAGAGCATCGGAACCAGCGGTTCATGCATGTCTTTTGATGTCTGCGAGAGCAGCAAACGGATACATTCTGTGCCTTTGCCGAGGTTCGGCATAGCGGGCGCAGTCGCTTTTGAAATATCGTATCTCATTGATATATTGCTTTTTAGATGAAACAAAACTGCAGCTAATGTGGTCTCGTGTTCCAGTTCCAGTTGTTCCAATTAATTTTCTGACGGTTCCATTATACCCTAATTCTATATATAACTATCTAATTATTAGTTAGTTATAAAGATTATAGAAGAGTATTTGTCCCTCAAATTTTAACTGGAACATTTGGAACTGGAACCTGAAACCTTATTCCTCTATAAGGCCCCCCAGCGCCATGCATATTTCGTTATAAACTCCGAGGGCGAGGCACTCAACCTTGATACCCGTCTTCAATTCCTTGAAGTTCAGTCTGAGGCTTCCGTCGTCGCGTCGAGTCACCGTAATGAACTCGCCGCTGAAAATGTGCTGATTGCGCTTGCCAGCCGTCAGGGGAACCGTCTCGATGAACGTGTAATGCGGGTCGCGACAGAGAAACTCATCTATGATGGCTTCCGAGTCAAGTCTGAAAACGCCCTGATACTTTTTACCAGTTTTCATGCGTACGTCGCTACGCAGAAGTGTTTTTACGTCACAGCCCAAGTCTGTGTTGTTGTGCCAACCTTGCTCCTTATTATATTTTTCCGTAGGAGGGGTTGTAGTGGTTATTTTTGTAGACATAACCGAAGTCCTTTCCGGGAAAGCCTCGGTCTCACACGAGGGTCCCTCCCATCCAACCGAGAAAGTGAGACAGCCTACGGTCCAACGCT
This sequence comes from uncultured Prevotellaceae bacterium, assembly GCA_946405695.1. Next base: position 46,108 of record CAMJIA010000001.1, read on the forward strand.
TGACATTTTTCCCGTTGTTTGGTGGTGCAAAATTATCAATTTAAGATGATAATAGACTGAAAATAACGTCTACTGGTTCACGAAGTTCGCAAAGTTCATAAAGTTCATGTAAGTTCATTTGAGTTCAGTACAAGTTCACTTAAAAGTTCACTTTTAAGTTCATTGGAGTGATTAAGTTTTAGCTGTCTGTCGTCTAATTGCGGCAAAATGCCTAAAAAGTGTTAAAAATCAACTTTTAAAATAAGAAAGCTGAAGAGAAACCGGTTGACATTCAATAAAAATTTGTAACTTTGTCAACGAATTCAAATGTACAGCTATGGCAGAACTATTAAATGTATTTTCACAACGTCTGAGACAAGCCAGGATATTAAAGAAGATTTCCATGGATCAACTTGTCTCCATGATTGGAAATCGTGTCTCAAAGCAGGCAATTTCTAAGTACGAGGCTGCCAAGATGATGCCAAATAGCACCGTCTTGACTGCTTTGGCAACTGCATTGGATGTAGAGCCTGACTATTTCTTCCGTCCTTTTACTTTCGATTTGAATGAGTTTAAGGTTTCCTTTCGTAAGAAATCCGACACCACCGCCAAGGATGTTAGTGCATTGAAAGTACGTATTCAAGACGAAGTTGAACGCTATCTGGAAGTGGAAAGAATTCTCGGCAAAGAAAAGGAGACTGTTCTACAGACGGATGGCGAACCATTATCTACTCCTGCACAAATGCAAGAACAAGCCAAGCGTTTGAGAGACGAATGGCATTTGGGCTATGATGCCATCGGGAATGTTCAGGATGTTCTGGAGGAGCATGGTATTAAAGTGATTTGCACGGAAGCGCCAAGTGGTTTTGATGGTGTGAGCGGTATTGTCAACGGTAAGGCCTATATTGTTGTCCTTAACAAGAACCAAAGTCATGTAGAGCGTCGCAGATTCACGACGATGCATGAGTTGGGTCATCTTTTGTTTGACAAGAGATTCTCTCCAACTTTAACTTTACGTGAAAAAGAAAAACTCTGCGATGCATTTGCCAACGAGATGCTTTTGCCATCAAGAGTCATAAGAACTGTTTTTAGCCCTGGTGAGAAGATATCCACTTCTGAAGTCCGTCAGTTGCAGGTGGTGTATGGCATATCTTTTGATGCCATCATGCACAAGTTACATGATATGGGTATCATTAATGACAGTAAATACAAGACCTACTGTATTCGCAAGAACCATGATGACGCATGGAAGCAGTTCGTAGAAGCGACCTACTATCAGGAAGGCTTCTCTACTAAGTTTGAAACGATGGTTTATGCAGCAGCAGCAAAAGATTTGATAAGCACTTCAAAGGCTGCCAATCTTCTGCATAGCTCTGTCAGCACCGTCCGTAAGCATTTGAACGTGATTTAATGAAAAAGATTGTTGTAAACGATACCAACGTATTTATCGACTTATATGAGGTCGGCCTACTTGAAGAGTTTTTCTCTCTTCCTTGGGAAGTCCATACCACAGATTTTGTGATGCTTGAATTGCAGAGGGAGGGACAACATGAAACCGTTGCCAAATACAAAGCTAATAAACGTCTTGTTGTTCCCGTCTTTGAGGCGAAAGAAATGTCGGAGATTGGGAATCTGTATCAGCGATATCTGAATAGGACCAATTTGTCTCTGACAGACTGCTCGGTATGGTATTATGCCAAGGTGAACAACTATATACTTTTGACAGGTGACCGAAAATTGCGAACGACTTCGATTTTGGATGGCGTTGAGGTTCATGGCGTTATATATGTTTTTGATGCCCTTATGGAGTTCGACATGATTTCCCATCAGGTGGCGGTTGAAAAACTGCAACAACTTTACGCCATTAACCCTCGCTTGCCTAAAGATGAAATTGAGAAACGAATTAACTTGTGGAAAGCAGAGATGAAATAGAAAGAAAAGATCTTCACACAGCTGCACCCACTAAAATGGTCAGCGCTGAGGAGTTAGCCAGGATTTATATTGAATCTCGGCATGACTTTCTTGGCATGAATACGGAGGAGGTAACTAACCATTGGAACCTTAATTATATTTTTGATTTTCTATATCATGTCAAAAGCCTGCCAGATATAGACCTGGCACTTAATTGGCTGGCAGAAAATTGGGCAGAGACATACCACGTGTATGATACGTACAGCAATATAAAGGACCCAAAACTCGTTGAGGAACACCAGCGTTTTGTTCTTTCGCTGAAAGACATCAAAGAATCTCTTCTTCGTCGCTTTGAGGCAGAAGAACGTAAGGAGTCTTTGAGGGTACAGATGCTAATGGGGTATAACACGACGACTGCAACAGAAGTTATACCGAAAGCGAATACACCTCAAAAAAAACCAGATGAGACAGACTCCCCACATTTCGAGGAATCCAATTCTTCAGGTCTTTCAGAATATCACATCAAAGACCTGCCCGAAGATGTACAGAAAACCCTGACCTTCGACGATGATGAGACCTATACGCTATTCGTAAACAACATGAAAGAAGATACTTGGCTCAAGGTAAATACAAATAAAGGCAAGTATTTAGATAGACTCAGGTTTGTATGCAACAAATTTGAGATTACCGCCAAGAATACTAACCGCAAACAGTTTGACAAGCTGTTGCATTATGTTATTCCCGGTCTTGGTGAGATTGGTAATTTGGAAAGTGCCATGAAGAAACAAACAGACTCCAACGACGACGCGAACTATAAATACTACGATAGTCCGGAATATTATCATCGTAGTAAATGTTATGATTTGTGTAAGGTCGGAGCGGAATTGGAAGAGTGCCTGAGTCCGGTTCTTGAGAAAATACACCATAAGAAGTGGAACATCAAAAAGACTCCACGATAAGTGGTACAATTCGTACTGCAAAGAAAGGTCATCGATTTATCGCTCTATACCTTTAGCTTAGAGAACTTTTTCTGATAAATCCAAACTTTGTGGCGAAAATCTTGATTTATTCCAAACTTTTTCGTAACTTTGCACCTGATATGTCACTCACCCTGGCATTTCGTTATGGAGCATGTACCAGTCCCTTCGGTATTAAATAATGTAAAAAAATATATGTCAAGAATGATATCAAGACGAGAGGCTGCAGAGTTGTTGGATTGCAACCCTCAAACGGTAACAAATTGGGTTGAGAAAGGATTTATCAAAGGGCACACTATCGGTCGTGCATTGATGATAGACCGTAACAGTATAGAACAACATTTTGATACCGCCAAAGAAGTGGCCGAACTTGAGCAATGTCTCATTGACAGAAAACGTGAACTTCAAGAAGAGCTCAAGAAGGTTGATGCCAGCCTCGATGAGTTTAGAAAATCCCCTATGCATGCACAGCCAGGCGAATGGCGTGAAGTGTTAAGAGCCACGATTTTTGCAGCAGTTAGATTGGGGCACGATGTACTTAACGAGAGGGAACGTAAAGTCTTAGAATACTATAGTTGTAATAAGTCAGTATCAGATATCGCTGATGAAATGGTACTCCCCCGTCAGAGAATTCGAGAGATTGCTATCAAGGCTTTGTATAAACTAAGTGGGAGACTGAATCTGAAAGATCTTTATGAGCAACAGGAGGTCATGGAGGCAGAAACAGAGAGGTTAAAGAATAAAGTGGAATATCTTGGTGAAATAGCAGGAAAATATCAATCTAAACAAGACTTGATGAATTCGTATTCCATGATGGAGCAATACGAAAATGAGTGTTCAAAAGAAGTCTCATTGTTGAAGAAAAAGGTTGTAGATTTACCCTTATCTGTAAGAACAAAAAATGTCCTGTTTGCCAATAACCTTCGAACTCTGGGAGATATTGTCAGCCAGAATGAAGCAGACATGTCGAAAACTAAGTATTTGGGCCGCAAATGTTTTGATGAGTTAAAAACATACATAACTGACCTCGGCTTCTCGTTTGGCATGTATACTAAAGGTATCATTGAGGCCGATCTTCAGAAGTGGTTAGAAAAGCACCAGTAATCCTTTGCGCCAAACTTTAAACTACGCAAAGAGCAGATAGTTATGTCACACCTGTCCCTTGATTTACGGTGCTACTCTTTCATTTCAGCGGGTGGAAATCATTTCCTTTTCGTACTGCAAAGAAAGGTCATCGATTTATCGCTCTATACCTTTAGCTTAGAGAACTTTTTCTGATAAATCCAAACTTTGTGGCGAAAATCTTGATTTATTCCAAACTTTTTCGTAACTTTGCACCTGATATGTCACTCACCCTGGCATTTCGTTATGGAGCATGTACCAGTCCCTTCGGTATTCGTTTTGAATCCCCAAGCCGTCAACCTGGCATACGACGTTCTGCAACCTAACATCTTTATGGAAGACGGCAAGTTGATGGGATTGAAAATCTATCCCTCTCAACAGGCATAAAAAAAGAGTCGCCACGAACCTGACAACTCTTCCGATCGGGGACACCCCAATCCCAATAAATGGAACACGTCCATTGTTCTGTGTGCAAAGATACGAATAAGCGAGCAAACTACCAAATAAATTGGCATTTATTTTTAGTTTCGAGCGAAAGTATCTTCGACCAAAGGTCAGAGATAAGCATTTTTCTCTTATCTTCCAAACTTTTTCGCACTTTTTTCTTTTTAGAAGGTAAAAATACAAATATTATTTGTACCTTTGCCCTCGGTTCGGGGAGAAATCCGGACTAATGATGCATTGCTTATTGAAACGCACTTAACCGAATTGGCGTAGGAAACCTTTTATTTGGAGATAGTTCGTTCAGAAGCAGAGGGTAGCCAGGGAATGGTGTACCTCAAACTCACATCTTAGCATTGCACACGCCTTGGCGTGTTGCATTCTTATCTGTGAGTTGGGGGTCTCCGATTTTTCCTACGCCAGCCCCTCAGGTTAAGTGCATAAGGATGTCTTCACGCCATTTTTGTGTCCTTTTCCTTTTGCAAGTATAGTGTAGAACGGAAAGTAAATGAAGTAATGTTTAAAGTAATATGGGATCCAGCATATAATGGTGTTCGATTGACGATGTCGAGTAAAGGTGATGCGCTTAATGTATCGCCCCGACCTGTATTCTGGGAAGAACTTGATTTGTTGGGATTGAATAAACGTGGTTGGATATATCCTCACGTTGAAGAGCCTTTGCTATGGGCATGCGATCGTAGATATTTCTATAAGGGGCAGTTTGTGCTTGAAGTGAAAGGCGGCAATGTTTTTGATGCGCCTGAGGTTATTCAGCAAGAAGGTTATGAAATCCTGACGTTACAACCAGTTGATATGGAACGTTTGCGTTCTCGCAACGAGGACACAATGTTTATTATCGAACACGAAGCAATGGATTTCATCAACCAAACATATCGTCGATATAAGAATATCCGCGAGGTCTCGCAAAAAAATCCAGATTTAGATTTCCAACGCCTTGCATCCTCTCTTGAAAAGAAAACAAAAGAAGAGCATGTGGTGATTAAGGAAGATTGCGATAGTTTCGATGTAATGCCACTAAGTAAGGCTGAAGAACAAGGAAAGGCTCCTATCTACAATAGCAATATTGAGATGTATATTATTTCTTTCTCTGGTGGCAAGGATTCTCAGGTCACACTTGATCTTGTCACTCGAGTAATACCAAGCGACGATTTAAAGGTAATCTACTCTAATACGGGCTATGAACTTCCTTCTTCTCTTGAATTGTACAAGCAGGTAGAGACTGTTTATAAAGAGCAATATCCCACTATAGAATTCTATGTAGCCAAGAATCATGAAGAAGTTCTTAACTACTGGGATATGATTGGCTCGCCAAGTAACGTTCACAGATGGTGTTGTGGCGTTATGAAGACAGCGCCTCTTTACAAATTATTAAAAGATATCTCCTCTTTGAATAGACAGCCTCATGTTCTATCATTTATTGGAACAAGAGCAGAAGAAAGCCTGCGTCGTTCCACATACCAAAAGGTTGCGAAAGATGCCAAACATACAAACGTAATTAATGTTAGTCCTATCTTGGAATGGAATACAACGGAGGTTTGGTTGTATCTGTTTTTGAACAATCTCCCTATAAATATCGCTTATAGGAAAGGCTTAGGGCGAGTTGGTTGTATTGTTTGCCCCTTTGGCTCTGATTGGAACGACTATTTGTGTAATCGTATTTTCCCTGAAACGGCTGAACCCTTCTTAAACAAAATACGTGAGATTGTTGGCAAAGGAGGTGTTAAGGATATTGATAACTATATCAAAACAGGAAATTGGAAAATTAGAGCTGGCGGGAAAGGCTTTGAAACGAACTCTAAGGTGAGTATAATTAGCACACCCCAATCTCCAGACTTTAAAGCATTACTTACATATCCTAAAGAAAACATTTTTGAGTGGCTGAAAGTACTGGGTACATCCTCTTGGAAACAAACCGATAATGTTTATGAGGGACAAATAAAGTATAATAGTGACATTATTGAATTGAAACTGACTTTTGACGAACTCAACAACACCATACTTGTCGAAGCCTTTAATGTTTTACAAAATCCATTATTTGTCAGCCATTTAAGACGTGTATTAAACAAGGTTACATATTGCGTCCATTGTGAATTGTGTGAAGTAGAGTGTCCTACAGGTGCTCTTAGTGTCGTGCCAATTGTCAAAATAGACAGTAATAAGTGTGTTAAATGTCGTCGCTGTCTTGATTTTAAGGACGATGGATGTATTTCTGCGAATTCGTTAAAGCAAGCAGAAGGTCTAAAGTTGACATCACAAAAAGATAAAAAGACAACGATAAATCGTTATAACAATTTTGGCTTTAGGGAAAAGTGGCTTCAGTTCTATTTTGAGCATGTTGATACGTTCTTCGAAAATGATGAGCATGGAATCAACAAAGAAAATCAGATGAATCCATTCTTGAATTGGATGAGGGATTCAGATATTTTGAAGTCAGAGTCGAAAGAGATAACTGAAATAGGCAAGATATTCGCTGAAAATTATTCTCAGAAATCTGAAACCATTTGGGAACTTATATGGATTAATCTAACATGTAATTCTGAGATATGTAACTGGTTCGCTTGTAACATAAATTATGAGAAGTCATATCCAAAACTGGAAGTAGAAACCATGATGGAGACCACTCTAAGTATGTATAGCGGATCAGTCAGAAAGAATGCTCTTGGTTCTCTACAGAATGCATTCGTATCCTCACCCCTTGGTGACAAGATTCATGTAGGTGTTATAACCAAAGAGAACAACAAACCTGTTTTCTCAAGAAAACCTCATGATGGTATTTCACTTGTAGCTTTGGCATATTCACTATATCGATATGCAGAACGTAAAAAACGTTACTCCCTTAACGTGTCTGAATTCTATGACGAGAATCAGACTGAAGGGATATACCGCCAATTTGGAATCAGTAAAGAAACATTGGAAAGTCTGCTTCTTTCCCTACAAGAGGAGAGCAATCATGTACTGCGAGTAGAGTTAAACATGGGCCTTGACAACATCATATTGCGTGAGGATTTGACCTCTGTTGATGTGCTAAAGTTGATGCTCTAATAAAATAAGAAAATCTAAAAATCAAGAAATATGGCTACTAAATATTCAGACTATATCAAAATGCAGGACTTCCTGCCAGTCTATGATATGACAGATGAAACGCCTGAAATGTGGCGAACCTTCATCCCCACTAAGCAATTCTGCGATTTGTTGAGCAGAAGTGTAACGGCAATTACATCATCAGAAATCAGTAAACGTCGTTCTATGTGGGTTCGTGGTACGTTTGGTACTGGTAAAAGTCATGCCAGTAGTGTAGTCCGCCATCTTTTATGTGATCCTGCACCAGAAGTAGATGACTATATCCAAAATTTACCAAACGAATCGTTACGAGCGAATTTGGCAGCCATACGCAAGAAAAAGACATATTTCCCTGTGGTGCTAAAGGGTGTCGAAGGTGCTTACAATATCCCACGCTTCTCTCTGTCAATACAGAAGCAAACAAAGTTAGCGTTGGCATCGGCAGGTCATAAAGAGATTGTAGTACATTCAGACTTCGACAAAGCTATCCGCTGGGTTGAAGGCCATAAAGCTCGTATTCCTGAGTTGTTAGAATTAAGTGATGAATTGGCATCTGAAGCGCCCTCATACGAAAAACTGTTGGCTAAACTTCAAGCAAATGACATAGACGTTTTCCTTCATTTAGAGGAAGTCCTGGCTGCTGATGATACTTACCTGACAAGTGATAGTATTAGCGATTGGCTTGTAGAAGTTGAGAAAGAGATAGAAACAGCCGGTATCGCTAATGGTTTAATAATATTTTGGGACGAGTTCACAAGTGTGATGGATACGTTGAAGAGCGATCGCATTAACGTTTTGCAAAATATCGCCGAGAAGTCACAAAACAACAATGTATTCCTATATCTAATTTCCCATAGGACTGAAAGTTCCAGCCTTGATACAAAAGGTAAAGACATTACGAAAATGAGTGACCGTTATGATAGTGTCGACTACCAGATGGACGAAATTTCCACCTATCTCATTTTGCGTCACACCTTCACTATCCCTGATACTTCAAAGTTAGCAATGACAGCATGGGAAGTGGCCAAGAAATTAGACGTTAACCTCTATGACTACCTGTGTGAAAGTAGTTCAACAGAGGAAAAGGAGCATATCCACAACTTGTTCCCGCTGCATCCATATACTGCATTCCTTTGCTCTAAGATGTCGAACATCATGGGCTCTGCTAACCGTAGTGTCCTTAAGTTCATGAACGACGAGCAAAATGGTTTCAAAGGATTCATTGGTGACGAAAACAACTACGAACAGAAGATGATGCTAACGGCAGACTGGTTGTGGGATTTCTTCTATTCTGAGTTTAACAACGATGCACGTTGTTCTGCATTTACCAATGTCTATATGAGCAATCTGGCCCGTGTGGAGAAAATGGGCGACGATTATGTACGCGTGTTCAAAGCCATACTTCTCTTAAATGCTCTTGGAGTTCGATTTGACAAAAAGCAATCACCAGAAAAGTATGCTCCCAATGAGAGAAATCTTCTCTTTATTTTCTCTGGAGACCGTTGCGAAGATAAAATGGAAAAAATGCTCAATTGGTTGGATGAGAGCAAGATTGTTGCACGCGATATCTTTGGTGAATTCAAAATATCGGTTTCATCTTACAACCCAGTTGAAATAACTCAGGAAAAGGCTAAAGTATTAGCCCAGTATAAAATGTCAACAGATTACTTGGTTTATAACCAACAATGTATTAATGAATGCATTGCTCTGTTTACTGTAGGTGAACGCCTTTTCAGAAAATGTGAACCAAGATTCTATTCTTGTGAGGACCAGGAAGCAATTTTGCGTAGTAAACTAAACAAATATACTCGAGAAAAGCCCAACTTCCTTCATGTATGCGTTTTCTTCTCCATTACAGATGAGTCAAGGGACATGATGGAAAACAGAGTTAAAGATTTCTCGGAAGAATTTGAAAACACAATTTTCATCATCCCTTCAGAGGTGTTTACAACGACTGCCCAAAATCAGTTTATTGATGTTGTTACTCAAGCGAATGTAAGCCGTTCGCATTTCAATACAGACGATGCTGCCCAGTTTGATAAAACTGCAAGAGAATATATCGCAAAGTGGAAGATGCGAATGATGAATGGTACATACACATTATATTTTAATGGCAAACGTAGTTCTGAAGGCATCTTCAACAACATCTATAGCATTATTAACAAGAAATTTAGCGCCCAGGTGTTTCCTCGTGGTATGGAAAGTGTAAGGGCACTTCATAACGATTCTACTTTCTTTGCCAATAAAAATTATAAGGCTCTCTCGCTTCAAATGCTCCAAAAACGTACACGTGACGAGTTGTTAAATTTCAGTGGTTCAAGTCGACCGGCTAAGAAAATATTCTTAGATGGCGAAAACAACCTTGTTAATGATGCATGTGAATTAACCGATGCAGCATTGGCAGGAGATTCTTGGCTTGTTGCTATTTGTAAAGAGGTTGATGGTTTGATTGCGGCTGCTAAAAAACGATATGCAGACCGCTTCTCATTGAGTGACATATTAGAGCCTCTTATTCGTGAACCATTTGGCCTGTTCGCAAATCAGGCAAACTACGTCGCACTCTCGTATGCACTACGAAAGCATAAGGAAGACTTGTTTAATCCCAGTACATCTCAGCCTGTTGGTGACGAGAAACTGAATGATATGATTGAGATTCTTCTCAAGATGTGGGATAATGGCAGCAGCGAGACCAGTAATAAGTTGCTTCTTCGTTTTGGTTCAGCTGAAGAGCGAAATCTAACAAGTATTCTTGGGGAAATCTTTAATCTGAGCGTTGTAAAGGGTGTAAGCTTAAGTGACCTCAAGAGTCTGAATTATGCGAAATGGAGTATTACGGAGTTTTGTAAGCAAATAGCCAAATATCCGTTATGGTCTTTACTCTATTGCAGCAAGATAGAGGAGAAAGAGGCTTGTGCCGAAGCCATCAAGGATTTGATCACGCTCTTTAATCAAGATAGTTATTCACTCGACAAAATCAAATCTCTATATCATGAGATAAAAGAAGTTGGCCAAGTGGATTTATACAAACTATGTACAAATTCTGCCAACTACCAGGAAGGCTTTAAGAATTTTATCAGCAATATTAAAGATGTTGAACTTCAACCCGAATGGTGGGAGGAACTTGAAGAGGAGCTGGGTCATTTACAATCAGAGATTGCTTTCCGCAGAGAGGAAGATGTACGTTCCGCTGTAATGTCTTTCTATATCAATAAGATTAAGAAACCTGAACCAATGCCAATGTCTGGGGGAATGGCAGCAGAGCCAGACCCAGTACCGACTCCTATACAAGCAAAGCCAGATGATATTAAGATGGCAAAGACATTGGTTCGCGAACAAAACATGCCAAGCATGATGTGGCAGAAGGTTATACTTGACTTGATAGAGGAACACCCAGAAGTTTCTCAATTCCTGATATCATATCTTGGAAGCTAAAATCGAAAGGTCATGGATTCCGCAGAGAAAATAACCGTTTTTAAGTCCTTTGAGGATTTGACTCGTGAAATTATCCGTGATAAGGATAATGGCGATATGTTGGCACAGAGATATGCCATTCGTTTTATCATGCTCAACAATTTCAATGAGTTTAAGAACTTAGCGAAGTTTATGGCAAACATCGGGGTTGAAGCATTGGATTTGGAAACGCTCATAGATGATGGCGAAGATGACACTTGGATAACTAAAGACACCTTGAAAGCAGCTATGAAGGAATGCAAGGAATCTACCTTTGTATCTCCTTTCTCTGAACTTGTACGCTTTTACAATGATGACGATTTTCGTGGGTTCTTCAATGAGATAATGCTGCTTGAAGACATACATCATCCAAAGAAACGCATCTATGTTCCGCTTATTGGTCTACAGAATCGTTTTACTGACTTCTTAAACCATTTCGCACGTATTCAGGAAAGCGCCCCCATTTGGCGATATGATGCAGAGCCACAGTCGGTAGAGGTTTTCTTTGCTAAATACAAAGATTTTAAGCTGCCAAGTGGTGAAATACAATGTCAACTGGATTCATTGAGAGATTGGTTAAAGTTTTGGAAGGTGCAAGCCCCACAGGAACGTATTGTTTGTACCTCGGTTCCTATCTCAGCAAAATTCAAGTACTCAAAACCAGACAATATTTTCAACTTTACCAAGATTGGGAGTGCATACGAGTTTATGACCATGTTTTTGGAGCTGTCATTTCCATTTGAGTACGTTGAGGAAGAGAGAGATTATTGGGATCAATTGATGGATAGCCTCGATAGAAAAGACACATCCTCGTTTGGCTTTGAGTCGTATACTCGTGCATATTTTAATAAAGTTTCGCTTACGGCTTCTGATGTTATCTCAGAATGGTTGAACTCCAATAACACAGCCTATCATCGCTGGCTTTTGAAGAAGTACGTTTTATACACCCAGTTTAAGGACTCATTCCCTTATTTGGCAATGTGTGTAGATAGTATTTCTGACCTATACGATGCACATCAACTGGCTTCGCTCATTGCAACGAGAATTCTTTATGACCTTCCAATTAAAGACAGAGATACATTTGCTGCTGAGCGAAGAACAATTATCGTTGACAACGCCAAGACCTTCATAGAGGCAATAAGCCTTGATGAACAGAACTGGCTATTTGATCGAACGAAGGAATTGTTCCAGCAATCAGAAGATTTAAGTGCTGCCTTAAATGTCTGCACAGGTGTTTTCGACTACGAAAAGATACTCCTAATGGGTTGGTATGCACATTATCCAAACAATTCAAAGCTTAGAGAAACCATAAAGGTGTTCTACCCTGAATTCCTTGCTTACATCACATCTGTGAAACCTTCGCACTTCAGAACGGAGAATCAATGGAGTATAGACTATATTGCCGCGTATAAGCAGGCAAAACTAGCAGACAAATATACAGACGACATTATGCATTTTATCAAAGAAAAGAATGATTCTGCCAAAACATTTTATAAGTGGTTCTACGAGTTTGAAAATTCCCATAGCCTTTTAGCAGAAGTCAGTTCGACTCCTGTATATGAGCCAGATAAAGTTTATTGGATAGATGGCTTAGGAGCTGAGTTTCTGTCTTATTTACTGTACCTGTTAGAAAAGGAGCAGAGCAACATGAAAGTAGTCCGTTCTCAAATAGTACGTTCTGACATACCTTCATCTACCTTCCATAACAGGTTTGAAGGCGAAACGGTAACCAAGTTTGGTGCTTTGGATGAATTGGGGCACGATTCCCATCTTTACAAATACTTGTATACGCTAAAAGAGGAATTGGCCGTTCTTAAAGAGATTATCCATGAGATTGTTGGAAGCAGCAAGAAACAGCCTTGTACTGTAGCCATCGTTTCAGATCATGGTCTAAGTTGTTTGTCGAGAAAGGCACCATCTAAAAAGTATGATGGCAAATTTGAGCATGAAGGACGTTACATTAAAACAACTCAGGATGCGTTATCAGACCCAGATTATTTAGTCCACCAAAACGAAACGGATGGAGAATACTATAAAGTAGCCCTTACGCATTCATCTTTGTCCAAAGCTCCTACTCATCAAGTTCATGGTGGATGTACACCAGAGGAAGTGTTGATTCCTTTCCTCCTGCTTTCCAATAAAAATGTGCCTACACAAATTAAGTATGAGGTTAAAATGTCAAATGAGGACATTATGCTGTCTAACCCTGCAGTAAGACTGACTGTCATTCCAGAACCAACAGGAGTCACCCTTACATGTGAAGGCAAGAATTATAAGATGGATAGGGTTGGTACTCAATGGTCTACTTTGTTGCAAGATATGACAGAAGGGAACCATGTAATAGACATCAAACCCGATGGCGCACCAAGTCATCAATTTACTATTAAGGTTGTAGGCTTGAGTGGAAATTCAGATATTAACGAAATGTTCGAACTATAAATATGAGTGCAATAGGAGAAAAAATAAGGCAAGTCTTTGGTTCTGCTGCTGTGTATAAGAACCCCGCCAATTACGACATCTTTAGCGGAAGGAATCTTCCTTCGTTTGTCAAGGACTATTTGATTTCGACGCACATTGCCCCAGACGGCTCTTTTAAACGAGCAGAGCTATCGCGATTCCTTGATGCACATATTCCAAGTGATAATAGTGCTATCAGGGCCAGATTACGTAGAGGTGAAACGCTGACGTTGTTGACACGCTTTGTGGTGTCGACCAGTTTGGCGCAGAACAAGACAAGTTTCCAAATACCAGATATGGGAATAAAGGCATCAGATACGTTGATACCTGATTACCTTATTGAAGAATATCCTGATGATTTGATTGATGGCGAGAAATGGGGAATCATGAAGATTGTCTATATCCAACCCCAAGAGCGTGAGGCAGGACACGTAGAAATGGTGAAGTTTAAGCCATTCCGTCCCATGCAGAAACTTGACATCAATTATATTAGACAATGCCGTGCTCAGTTCACATTAGAGGAATGGGTGGATGTTTTAATCTCTGCAATGGAATACACTCCATCTGCGTTTAAGAATATGACGCAGAAGCTGGAGTTCCTAACTCGACTGTTGCCTTTTATTGAGCCGCGTTTGAATTTAATAGAACTGGCGCCAAAGGGAACTGGTAAAAGCTATGTTTTTGGTAATTTGTCAAAGTTCGTCTGGCTTGTCAGCGGTGGTAAGGTTTCACGTGCTAAACTGGTATACGACAAATCAACCAAAGCTCCTGGTATTATGCGTTTCTATGATATGGTAGCTTTTGACGAGATTCAGACCATCACGTTCTCTGACAATACAGAGATGCAATCATTCTTGAAAAACTACTTGGAATTTGGTAAGGCTACTATTGACAACTATGAATTCATGTCAGAGTGTGGCTTAATGCTGTTGGGTAATATACTGTTGTCAGAAAACAACGAGCCTTTAAGCTATAAGTATTTTTCTGCTCTTCCTGAAGTTTTTAGGGAGTCAGCCTTGCTTGATCGTTTCCATGGTATGATTGAAGGTTGGCTATTGCCACGAGTAAACGTAGACATGGCTCTACATGACTGGACTCTGAATGTCGAGTTCTTCTCAGAGGTACTACACCAGATGCGTACAGAATCGGTTTATTCACATATTGTTGATGAAGCAATTGAAGTTCCTAATGGAGCTGACATGAGACATACGAAAGCGGTAAAGAAAGTTGCCACAGCATATATGAAATTACTGTTTCCCCATGTAACATCCATAGAACAGTTAGATTGGGATGATTTTAATGCATTCTGCTTGCAACCGGCTATTCGTCGTCGTGATATAGTACGCCAGCAATGTAGTAACATAGATGCAGAAGCATCGTTCTCGAAGCCGATACCTGCTTACACGATAAAACAACATTGATAAATATGACGACGAAGGAAGAACTCGAACTGGTGTTGCAAATTATGAAAAAACATGATTTGCCCATGAGTCCTATCCTTGAATATGCTATTCAGGAGAAATTAGAGGATAATACGTCATCCACTATACTTCCGAAGAAAAGTACTCCAGTCGAAGAGACAGCCAATGTCGTTACCAACACTTCGTATGTAGATACCTTTAGAAATTTGTCAACAGGAGTTCAGAATGGAAAGAAGTTGCCTCATAAAGCAGTCTTGTTATTAAGTATTTTGAATTTAGTTGATAATGGTACAATAGCGGAAAACATAATTCATTTGGATAAAACTATTGCAAATACTTTCGCCAGCACATGGGGAGATTATCTGCATAACAACAAGATTCCCTCTGTATGGATACCTTTTTGGTATATGAAGAGTGAACCTTTCTGGCATTTTAAAGCGTTGGAGGATGAGAACATCTTGCATAATCTCTTATGCTTTGCAGGTCATCCGTCGGTTGGTCAGATGCGTAATGTCATAAAATACGCTTATGTCGATGAACAACTGTTTTCTCTTATGCAAAATAGAGAAGATTGTTCAAAATTGAAGGAAGCCCTTATAGAAACTTATTTAAGATAATGGAGAGAGTATGAAAGAGAGAGAAGAGCTTGAACTTATACTGAATCTCATTAGGAAATATAATCTTCCGCTGAGTCCTATCCTTGAATATGCCATTCAAGAGAAGATGGAGGAGTATCCTGAGACATCTACCGCAGATGACGAAGAAGTATCATTCACAGAAAACATTTCTATTGAGGCAGGTATTGAACCACCGCTACAATCCTATCATGACGAACAAAAATCTACTATAGAGGGCTATTCTCTACAAAACCAAGGGAACCATTGCTATATTATAAATGATATAGGCGAGAAGGTCTTTTCTTCAAGTGGTCGACTTACGATTATAGAAGGTGAATTCTATAGAGTTAGCTATACCTATTCTTTCATTTCTATGAATTTAGTCAAGAAAGATGAAAGGGAACTGTATGTTTTAGGAAAAAGGATTCTAAATGCGCATCATCGTTCTCCTCTATATACAGCACTTGATGAACATGAATATTTAAACCAGATTAAATCTATCAGATTTGATTATAATACAGAAGAATATCATGTGCAAGTTGATGGTAGGTGGTATGGAAGTTCTGGGTACTTCGCAGATTTCGATCAGAAAGGAACGGAGGATGGTTCAAAGAATATTGCTGAAGAATCACATACAGCCAAGCCTGCTAATGACCTAAAGATTGTTGATTTTGGTGAGAGGTCGATTGCAGTCATTGGAGACACAAAACCTCATAAAGATGCTCTCCGGGCAATGGGTGGATACTTTATGATTCGAACCCAGTGGGGCCCTGCATGGACTTTCCCTAACAAAAAACGTGAAAGAATTAAGGCTTATATTGATGGTGATACTTCGGTTGTAGACCACTGGGAAGATAGTAGTCAAGAAGAATCACTTAAAAGAAGTTCCCCTCGTTATATAATACATGTAAAATATCCGAACGGGAGTGAATTTAGTAGTAATCTCGTATGGGAAACTTTAGTTGATGTTGTAAACTATGCAGGGCCAGAACGTGTAAAACAACTAAATATAATCTGTATGGGGGATAATCTTGTTTCATCACGTTTAAATGATAACCCAATATACAGAACCGCTCAGAAAGACATTGGGCGGGGGCTGTATGTTTGTACTTACTCATCAACGGATACCAAGTTTAAACAGATTGAGAAAATCAATCAAGAACTTCAGTTAGGATTAATCGTAGAGAAAGTATATATTGATGAGAATGGCAACTCGCAAGTAAAAAAGGAGGATGAACCCTATACATGGGAACAATTGAAGTCAGGCTCACGTGATAGAACAAAATACTCATTTGAAGGAGGCCAATTATTAAGCAAACGACGTTTTGTGCTTGAAGTCGTCAAATACTATGTGCGTTGTCACCCTCAAATATCATATGAAAGCTTGATTCGTGTGTTTCCTGCTACATTACATTCCAACAAGTCAAATGGTGTAATTAAGCGTTATAATGACGTGGCAAAACAGGTCGCACTAAATCCCGATGTACGAAACCGTTTCTTTATGAAAGATGATGAGGTTATAACTCTTTCCAACGGAATGAAAGTTGTAGTCCATAATCAGTGGGGAGATGATTTCGATAAATTCCTTAAAGTTGCAGAAAGTCTATATTCAGTCAAATCAAGTGACGAGAGTTATGTTCAAAGTGTCTATCCCGCCTCTGGCATAAATAAAAGTAAGCCATTAGCTAATTCTGTTGAATCAAAAGAAGACAAGCGAATTGGATATACTGTAAGACTATTCCCCTCACAGTTGAAAGGTGTGATAGTGAGGGTAAGAAAAGATTCCAAAGGATTGAAGAAACTTGTAGTCAAAACAACAAATGGAGACACAGTAGAAGTCGATGACTTACCTTATTTATATGAGGTGTTGAAACGTAATTAAGATTTTAAATTTATCTAGCAACCCCACCGTTGGCAAAGAGCAGACTGCCAAGGGCGGGGTTTTGTATGGGGGGAATGTTCAGCCGTTGGCTATAAGTCGATTGCTGGTCATGTCGTACCTGACTGGATGGGCGAAAGAGATGGCTCTGCCATCATATACGGCAGTAGTATCGATGCCACGACGGTGGAACTCGTCAAGGAGTGCCTGGTCGTGATAGGCACGCATAGAGGACCAGCCTCGGCTTTGCACCTGGGCGTTGAAAACGGTTACTAACTCGGGAATCTGCATGTCTGCGAAACGCAGAGCAAACTTGATGTAATAAATACTTTGTTGCATAACGTTTTGTTTTTGAAGTGAATAATTCTTCCGCATCGTACTGACCACCGTGGCGCTTATGCAAAAACTCGGTTGGGCAATTGCCCTTCCTCTCTCGCGACTCGGCAAAGCACAAACTTGTTTGGCTCTGCTCTCGCTGCTCGCTCGGTTGGCGAGTCCGCTCTGTGAGCGACTGCTCTTGATGCTTCGGATGCAAAGGTACAAAGAAATTTTGGATAATCGAAATTAATTTCTTATTTTTGCACTCATGAAACACAAGATATACGTAGCAAGCAGTTGGCGCAATGGGTATTACCCTGATGTAGTGGCAAAGTTGAGGGAAGCAGGTCATGACGTCTATGACTTCCGCAATCCGCCATCGGGCGACCCGGGATTTAAGTGGGGCAATGTGGATCCTTGCTTTATGGAATGGACGCCTGAGGAATATAGGGATCACCTGATGCATCCCAAGGCTGTTAAGCAGTTCAAGAACGATATTGAGGCTATGGAAGCTTGTGACACTTGCGTTCTTGTGTTGCCTTGTGGGCGTAGTGCCCATACGGAGGCAGGATGGTTCGCAGGACGTGGAAAACTAACGATTGCTTATATCCCAGAGAAACAAGAGCCGGAGCTGATGTACAAGTTGTTCGATAAGGTTTGTTGCTCAATAGACGAACTTATAGAGGCATTGAAGTAATATGGATAAACTCACCACAGAACAACGTCACAAGAACATGGCAGCGATTCGGTCGAAGGACACAAAGCCGGAGCTGATTGTGCGTCGTGGGCTGTGGAAACGTGGATTCAGATACAGACTGAACCATAAACGCCTGCCTGGGCATCCGGACTTGGTATTGAGGAAATACAGGACTTGCATCTTCATCAATGGATGCTTTTGGCATGGGCATCTTGTGGATTCAAAGACAATGGAAAACTCCGCGTGTTGCAAGATTCCAACAACCAATCGTGATTTCTGGGTGGTGAAGATTCGCAGGAACAAGGAGCGTGATAAGGAGGAACAGCGTAAACTGGCTGAAATGGGGTGGCATTGCATCACGGTATGGGAATGTGAGCTGAAACCTTCAAAACGAGAAGAGACACTGGATTCCATCGCGTTCACGCTAAATCATATCTGGTTGCAGGATCACGGGGCGAAGAGAGTTCCTTATCCGAAGGTGGATGAAGAAAGTGAGAATTACCTGAAAGCAGCGGAGGAAGAAATATGAAACAGATAGAAGTTGTAGCAGCAATCATACACGATGACGAAGGGCGCATCTTCGCCACTCAACGAGGATATGGCGACTATAAAGACGGCTGGGAATTCCCTGGCGGAAAGATGGAAGCAGGAGAGACACCGGAAGAGGCGCTGAAGCGTGAGATATGGGAAGAGCTGGAAACAAGGATTGTTGTAGAACGTCTGGTGCAGACTGTGGAATGGGACTACCCAGCCTTTCACCTCACAATGCATTGTTTCTGGTGTCATGTAGAGAGTGGTTCGCTGACGTTGAAGGAGCACGAAGCTGCCCGCTGGCTCGGCAAAGAACAACTTGATAGCGTTGATTGGTTGCCGGCAGACTTGGAGGTGGTGGAATCGATTAAACAGAAACAGGTATTGATGGCCAATTAACTCTAAATTCTCTTTGGTGGACACTAATGTTTGCTGTTACTAAAATAATTGTTTGCATCATTATAGAAGGAGTATATCATCATACAGATGATTATTCCAATAGGAAAGGCTGCAATAATTGAGACTGATTGTAAACCATACATGGAGTTTTCTGCAAAAAGGAGTCCAATTGGTAGAAGAATGAAGATCATTGCCCACAAAGTACGGATTGCTCTATGAGGCTCTTCATTTGCACCAATTTGTTTGTATGAATATATTGATGCTATAAGCGTAAGCGTGTCAAATGATGTTGCATAGAACATAATCATTGTAATAACTAGTAGTATTAATGCTATATTCGGGAAGGGCAAAGTATTAAGGATATTTAATATCGCATCGTAATATGTTCCGCCAGCATCTATCATTCCAATTACATCAAGACCATGTTTCATTTGTTGAGCCAATCCATAATTACCAAGAATGATAAAAGAGGTGAAAGTTCCTGCCAAAGCCCATCCATATCCTCCGAGTATTGTATTCTTGATTGTACGGCCTTTGCTGATAATGCCGATAAAGAATGGCGTTCCAATAGTCCATGCCATCCAATAAGCCCAATAAAAGAGGGTCCAATTTTGTGGAAAGGATGTTTTGCGTAGGGGATCAAGAGTTGTTGATAGACTGATGAAATGCTCTATAAGGTTGCCAATGCTTTCAAATCCGGTTTCAATTATATAGCGTGATTCTCCGCCTAAAAAGAAAACATATCCAAGAAATGCAAAGAAAAAATATATGCACCATTTCGCCATTTGGGAAATTCCTTTCATTCCAAACCATACTGCCATGGTGTATATCATTGCAATGATGAGTAGCAGAGTAATAGATAGATATATGTTATCCGTTATGCCAAAGACCTTACATATTGCTGCAGATAGAAGTGGAGTAGCCAAGGAGAATGTTGTTGCTATACCTGCCAGCATTGCCAGAATAGCAATTATATCAATAATACGGCCCAGTGCTCCATCCACTTTATCTTTGAAAATAGGGCGACATGCCTCTGAAAAACGTTGTTTCTCTCGTTTCCGAATATGAATCATAAATCCGAAACAGACAGCAAGAATCATATGAAAACACCATGCAATTGGTCCCCAATGGAACAGGGGAAAAGTAGGAACCCAGGTCTGCATATCCCCCATTGCTTTAACGTGTGAGTCGCTTGCATACATAGCCCATTCGCTAAGTGAATAGAACATAATGTCTGCAGCTAAAGCAGAGGTGAATATCATGGAACCCCACATAAAATTGCTATATTGTGGCTTATCAATATTCCCTAATTTGATCTTACCATATTTAGAAAACGCAGTCCATATGCTTAGCCAGAAAATACCTACACCCAGTATCGCATAATAAATGCCACAATCGTCACCAATGAATTTTCGAATGCTCTCAAGAATGATTTTGGATTTGTCAGGTACCATCATAAACAAAACGCATAGAATGGTTACTGAAATAAATGGTACAAGCGTGGTAACCCAATCGATTCTCTTTATTGAAAAATTCCTATCTCTCATTGTTATATTAATTGTGTTTTATACTTTTTAAATTGTGAACACCTCTATTATAGCGTTCTTTACCATATGAGCCAAAATTATCACCTTTTGCTTCTTTAATAATTGTCCATTGAGCCCAAAGGAAATCCCATAGGATTTGATAGCATTTTATTTTTGTTATTGATGAAGAAGGGATTTCCCCATCAAAGTACAATTTTAAAAAATAATCCTGGCATTCTTTTGTAAAAGAGCTTTCAAGGAATAGGGCGGCAATGTCTGCTATAGGGTCGTTCTTTCCTGAATATTCCCAGTCAATAAGGAAAATCCTTCCATCTTTTGTTTTGATGAAATTCTCGGGTACTGCATCATTATGGCATGGACATAGCTCCTTATCCATTTTTGTGAGTTTTTCTTCTAAAAGTAAAACGTCTTTTTTTATCGAATCCCATCCTTCGTACATCGTGGCATTTAACTGATCTATAAGCATGTCATATTTCTCAATTTCACGGAATATATTAAATTCATGTTTCATTGAGGTCGATGTATGATGGAGCTTCTTATATATAGAAGCAATTGCGTTGATATTGTCTTTGTATTGAATTGTTTCTGCATTTAGTGTTTCGACGTTATCGATATAATGTGAAAT
Source organism: uncultured Prevotellaceae bacterium (assembly GCA_946405695.1). Next base: position 67,560 of record CAMJIA010000001.1, read on the forward strand.
TTTCCACCCTTTGGCAGGATCCATTGCAATAAAAGTTTCGTCAAGATGCTCTTTCTTCGCTAACAATAAAGAGGAATATTCGTTGTTGCGATTAATCATTTCATCTGTTCCTGCTCCAGGATGACGATATACATATCTGTTTCCGTCAATCTTGCAAGTGAAAGCAAAGGAGCAGTTAGTCATTCCCTTTTTTAATACGTCAATGTCAAAAATATCTTTTTCCTCGCATTTTAGTATCTGGCAGATATTTTTGAACATCTGACATCCTGTGTTGTATATATAGGTTTCATCAAACTGTCGGAGTTCTTCTAAAGAATCAAATTCTTCTATATCATGGGATTGGTATTTGTGAATTTTCATTGGTGGAAGATTATTTATATGTTTAATATAAACGTCTTCCCAATATTCATGGCGAGTTGATTCATTTTCATACTCTTTTTTCATAATTTCTCTAAATTTTATAGAGAAATCATTGTTGAAATAAACGTGGCCAACCATATACCATGAGTTATCACCTCCAACTTTCACATCAATGATATTTCCTTCATTGTCTGTTGTGATGCAGTATTCATTAGTCTTGCCAGATGAATAGAGCGCAGAATAAAAGCTTTGGTTTGAATGGTCAAGAAATACATTGTTGGGGAAATAGTTATCTGACGAACAAATATATGTATCACCAAGCTCTTCAAGAACCCTAATGAGAGAAGATGTGTTGTTGTATTGATTGTAGTCTGTATTTAGAACAATTCTAACTCCATATTTCTCTTGTAGGTAATAGAATTTATCCGCCATATATCCCACTACTATAATAATGTCTGATATACCAGCTTCTTTTAGTTGGCTGATCTGCCTTTCTATAAGAATTTCTCCTTTAACACGGAGAAGAGCTTTGGGCTTCTCGTACGAAAGGGGAGCAAAACGTGAAGCGGTGCCAGCAGCCATTATAATAGCATTTCGTCTCATTTTTTAATATCTGAAAGCCGTTGAAAATGATACGTAACTCTTTTCTCTATATGGATTGACAATGTATGATACACTAACAGGAATCGTGAAATTATTTAATGAAAAGTCGTGTGAGTATTTTAATTCGATATTACATACTCCAAAATGATGGGAATAGTCATTATAGAACGACTTGTTCAGGGCAGCTCCTATGGCTAATGATAAAATACTATTGTCGTCAAAGTCGTAATGGGCTCCAATTTCAGCATAACTTGACCAAGCTTGATTCCCGGAATCTGGTTTTTTGTCGGCGCCAGCAATATATGTAGATAGCATACACCATATGGGGATTTTGTTGGGTGAATACCGTAGACTGCTTTCTACCCAATGACCGGTCTCTTTACTCTTAAAATTGAAATACTTATCATTATCTCCAACAGCTGTTGGGTAGTAATAATCGTTTATTGAGATAGTAAAACCCTTAAAAGTATAGCTTATCCCTAAGTCAACTTCTTGGTGACTACCATCTGTAGCATAACCTCCCATTCCATAGATATATAATCCGTTATTGTCATAACTGAGTGTGGGAAATAATACTGGAGAAGTTCCATATTCGATACCTCTCCACATATATTTGCTCTGAGCAGATAACTCCATATGGAAGTTGCTCTTGTTTTGGGCTTTTGCTGTAAAAGCAAAGATTAAGGCCGTAATAGAAATAAGTAAAACACGTTTCATAATTATTATGCTTGCTTAATTATAGTTTCCACCTGTGGGCAAAAATTAAAACGTGCGGAGAGCCTCGTAGATGCGCTGAACGGGAAGACCCATGACGTTGAAGTAACTGCCGTTAAGGGCCGTCACGCCGATATAGCCTATCCACTCCTGGATGCCGTAGGAGCCAGCCTTGTCGAAGGGACGGTAATGGGTGACGTAATAGTGAATCTCGTCGTCAGAGAGGGTCTTGAAGGTGACATCGGTAAGTACTGAGAAGGACTGCTGCCGCTCAAGGGTAGTCAGCGTGACACCCGTGATAACCTGATGGGTCTTGCCGCTGAGCTCGCGCAACATGCGGCAGGCATCAGCCTCATCGTGGGGCTTGCCCATGACTTCGTCGCCAAGAACGACAATGGTATCTGCGGTGATGACCAGTTCATCGGCAGCCATCGATTCACGATAGGCTGCTGCCTTCTTCTGGGAGATATACTCCGCTATCTGGCGCGTGGGCAGGTCGGCAGGGTAACTTTCGTCGATGCCGTCGATAATGCGCACCTGGAAGTCGATGTCCAAGCCAGCCAACAGTTCCTTGCGGCGTGGCGAATTACTGGCCAGAATTATCTTATAATTATTCATTATCATTTATCATTTATCATTTATCAATTAGGCCGCAGGCCGCTTTTATCATTTATCAATTAGGCCGCAGGCCGCTTTTATCATTTATCAATTAGGCCGCAGGCCGCTTTGCTTACCATCCGAAGGCCCTTTCATCTTTTAGCCACTTGCCCTGTGCACGCAGGGTCTGTTCGATAACGTCGCGGCCACAGCCATAGCCACCACGCTGCTGGCTGACGTAGCAGCTGAGCTCGCGCACCTCAGGACAGGCATCGGCAGGGCAGACGGGACAGCCCACCAGTCGCATCACCTCGAGGTCAGGGATATCGTCGCCCATGAACATCACCTCGTCGTCTGAGAGGCCGTACTTCTGTTTGAACTCCTCGTAGGTCTTGATTTTCACAGCGGCACCAAGGTAGATATCCTGCATGCCGAGACCCTCGTAGCGATGGCGCACGGCCTCAATCTTGCAACCGCTGATGATGGCTATCTTCAAACCCATCTTGACAGCCAACTGGATGGCATAGCCGTCCTTGATGTTGACAGTACGCAGGGGCGTGCCGTCGGTAGCCAGCGTGATGGTCTCTGCAGAGAGTACGCCATCGAGGTCAAACACGATGGCCCGTATCTTCTGTAAGTCGTAATTGATCATGTTGTTTCTTATCTTGTATACTTTCAGACATAAGATTATAAATGGTACGCATGCGTCCGTCGAGTAGTGCCGACTGGGCAGCAAGGACGTTCTGGTCGCCACGCACGGCAGGACCTGTCTGAGCATCCACTGGGTGCAGCTCATGGACCTTGCGGGCTGTCTCATCGATGAGCGGCAGCATAACGTCGAAAGGCAGTCCCTTCTGTGCCAGCACGTCGGCAGCCAGCGTGTAGCAATGGTTGGCGAAGTTGCAGGCAAAGACAGCTGCGAGGTGCAGGTAGCGGCGGTCGGCAGTAGAGAGCTCGTAGACATGTTGGCTGATAGAATCAGCCAACACTCTGATTTGCTGGAGGGTAGCGGCATCGGAAGCCTCGATGAACAGCGGTATCTCGCGGAAGTCCACCTCACGCTCCAAGGAGAACGTCTGCATGGGATAGAGCACACCATAGCGCGTGCAACACCCCTTAAAAAGATCCAACGACATGGAGCCTGCCGTGTGGACAAAGAGCTGCTCTTCCCTACCCTTCACGGCATTGTGAATGACGTCCTGCAGGGCACTATCTTTGACGCTGAGGATATAGATATCAGCTGTCGTGGGCAGTTCCTCCAGCGTACGACTGTTAACACTAATCACCTCGTGACCTGCCAACAGCAGCGCCTTCAGCAAGTGGGTGGCCACACGACCTCGTCCGATTAATGCGATTCTCATCAGAACTTATCGACGTGAACGTTTTCCCACTTCAACTTGTCTTCAGCCTGTGGCTTGCGCTCATCGGCCCAATGACCAATGGCCAGCACACAGAGGCACGACAGATTCTCTGGGATATTGAGGATGCCCTGTATGACCGTGTCGGCAGAAGTACCATCGGAGAGTCCGCGACCACGCATCTGCACCCAGCAGGAGCCCAGTCCCAGTTCCTCAGCCTGATATTGCATAGAGATGGCGGCAATACTGCCATCCTCCACCCAACAGTCGTTCTGCAGGGGGTCGCCCAGCACCACAACAGCCAGTGCAGCACCCTTGATAAGCTGTCCACCCATATCCTTGGCATCCGAGAGTTTCTCCAAGTCGGTCTTGTCGTCGACCACCACAAACTGCCAGGCACGCTGTCCCTTTGACGTGGGTGACATCAGGGCTGCCCTGAGTATCTGTTTCACATCCTCTGCGCTCACTTCCTCGCCCGTGAACTTGCGGTGCGAACGGCGCTGTTGTACTAAATCGCTGAAATTCATAATTGTCAAACTTATTTAATAATGTTGCAAAGGTACTTAAAAAATCAGTAACTGCCAAATTCCGACGTCCAAATATTTGGTTGTTACACAGAAATGGTATAACTTTGCAGTATGAAAGTCACCATCCATACAGACACCACCACGCTGCCTACCCTGCCCGAGGGTAGCTACTTCCACAGTCGCGAGCTGATGGAACTGTGTCTGCGGACACCACGCCACAAGCCCTACATGGTAGTGGTGACGGATGATGATGGTGAGGTGGTTGCCCACCTGTTGGCCGTAGAGCGTTACCGTTACGTCTGGATGCTGCCTTTGCTGCATCGCCACGTGCGCATCTTGGGCGAAGGTATCTATCGAGACAAGCCAGACAATATGCTGTTCTCAATGATGATTCACGCGCTCACGAAACGCCTGTCCAACCGTTCGATGTATATGGAGGTAAGTCACCTAAGTCAGAAAATGTTCGGCTATGCCCCTCTGCGCGCTGAAGGTTATTTCCCCGTGAAGTGGATGAACGTGCACAACTCCCTGCACTCAAAGACTCCTGAAGAACGCATCATGCCACGACAGTTAGAGCACGTGACACAGGCCATCGAACGTGGTGTAGAAACCCACGAGGTGAAGACCGACGAAGACTTCAAGGCCTTCACCAAGCTGATGCGCCGTCACTACTGGCTGAAGTTGCGCCGTTATCTGCCCGACAATGCTTTCTTCAAGGGTATGATGGACGAGGGATACTGCAAGATTCTGCTGACAACCTACAAGGGTAAGACGGTCGGTTGTTCCGTGATGGTGTACTCTGAAGGAGATGCTTATCTCTGGTATACAGCCTCGCGCAGAAAGAGTTATGCTTCACTACACCCAAACGGTGTAACATTCTGGAATTCAATACGTCAAGCATACAAAGACGAGTGTCAGCATATCCGTTTTATGGATGTCGGACTACCCTTCCGCCGCAATCCCTACCGCGACTTCATTCTGAGTTTTGGTGGCAAGGAGGTCAGCACCCTGCGCTGGTTCCGCATCAGTTTCCGCTGGCTGAACAAACTGGCGTCGTGGCTGTGGCGAGAGTAATACAATAAACTCCAGATTTTTGCGTTATTAATTGGAATGAACGCAAAGAAACTACATCTTATCACGATATTTCTGCTGATGGCAATGGGCATCAGCGCACAGCAGTTTACCCTCTCCGGAAAGGTGAGTGACCAGGACGGTAACGCCATAGAACTGGCCACGATATCGTGTCTGGAACAGGGTGCCGTGACCATGGCTAACCTCAAGGGTGAGTACTCATTGAAGCTGCAGTCCAAGGACTCGGTGGTGGTCAAATTCTCTATGGTGGGTTACCAGACGAAAACCCGTGTGCTACGCAATCCTCGCGGCAACCAGAAGCTACAGATACAACTACAGCCGATGGAAGCCCTACAGGAGGTGGTAGTTACTGAACGCAGACGACAGACCACAGGTACAGATCAATTGGACGCAAAAGACCTGCGCCAGACGCCCTCTACGACGGGCAATGCCGTAGAAGAACTGGTACAGCAACAGGCAGGCGTATCAAGCCACAACGAGCTGTCTTCGCAGTACAACGTTCGTGGTGGCTCGTTCGACGAGAACTCCGTATATATCAACAATGTAGAGGTTTATCGTCCGCTGCTGATTCGCTCTGGACAGCAGGAAGGTCTCAGCATCATCAACTCCGATATGGTGGAGAAGATTGGCTTCTCCAGCGGTGGCTTCGAGGCGAAATACGGTGACAAGATGTCCAGCGTGCTCGACATCCAGTACCGTCGCCCCACCCGCTTTGAAGGCAATGCCTATGCATCGCTGCTGGGTGCTGGTGTGTTCGTTGGCTATGCCAGCAAGGGAAAGGTGACCATTGATGGTCAGCAGACTGCCAAGTTCACCATGAGTCATGGTCTGCGCTACAAGTCGACACGCTACCTGTTGGGATCGCTGGAGACGAAAGGCGAATACAGTCCAAACTTCCTGGACTACCAGACATACATCACCTACCAGCCCAACGAACGGTGGTCGCTGGACATCATCGGTAACATCTCAGAAAACCACTATAACTTCGAGCCTACGGACCGCGAGACATCGTTTGGCGCCATGCAGAACGTAAAGACCTTCAAGGTGTACTTCGACGGTCAGGAGCGCGACATCTTCCGCACCTTGTTCGGTACGGCCCGACTGACGCGTTCGTTTAATGCCAACAGCAAGATAAGCCTACTCTACTCCGCCTTCCACACCAAGGAACAGGAGACCTACGACATTCAGGGGCAGTACTGGTTGAACGATGCACAGACACAGGACCAGCTGGGTGTGGGCACCTATATGGAGCACGCCCGCAACTACCTGACAGCCAACGTGCAGAGTCTGAAACTGATGGCCAACCACAAGGTCGGCAAGCACGACTGGGAGGCCGGTGTCACCGTGAAGTGGGAAAAGATAGAGGAGAAAAGCAGAGAGTACGAGATGCGCGACTCCAGCGGCTATTCCATCCCCCACGCTGCCGACCGTCTGGACATGATTTACTCGCTGGCCTCAAAGACCGATATGAGCTCTACCCGTATTGAGGGTTACATACAAGACACCTACCGCATGCAGACGGGCGGTGAGAAGCCTTGGTACCTGACGCTGAACTACGGTCTGCGCATGGCCAACTGGAGCTACAACAAAGAGACTATCGTGTCACCCCGTGTGTCGATTGCCGCCATCCCATCGTGGAATGAAAATATGACGTTCCGTTTCTCAACGGGTTTGTACTACCAGGCTCCGTTTTATAAAGAGCTGCGTGACACCTCGACTGTCAACGGGCAAACCGTCGTGACACTAAACCGCAAGATCAAGAGTCAGCGCTCTATCCACTTTGTGGGCGCCTTCGACTACCGCTTCCGCATGATGGACCGTCCGTTCCGTTTCACCGCCGAGGCATATTACAAACTGATGTCAAACCTCGTGCCTTACAACGTGCAGAACATGAAGGTGGTGTACTATGGCGAGAATATGGCCAAAGGCCATGTTGCCGGCTTGGACTTGAAACTCTTCGGTGAATTCGTGCCAGGCACCGACTCATGGGTGACCTTCAGCATCATGTCGACAAGACAGACCATCAATGGCGTCAGCGTGCCCATGCCTACCGACCAGCGCTGGGGCATTAACCTGCACTTCACCGATTACTTCCCAGGTACTGAGCGCTGGAAGATGACCTTGAAACTAGCCTTTGCCGACGGACTACCCTTCGGAGCGCCCCACCGCGGATTGGAGTACCAGCAGTTCCGTGCACCTGCCTACAAACGTGCCGACATCGGTATGAGCTATCTGGCCGTCGGAAAAACCGATGGCAAACCATCGCTGCAGCATCCTCGCGTGTGGATTGGTGTTGACGGTCTGAACATCTTTGGCATCTACAATGTCAACAGCTATTATTGGGTTACTGACGTCACCAACCAACAATATGCCGTGCCCAACTACCTGACAGGACGCCAAATCAACGCAAAAGTGCTGGTAGAGTTTTAAAAATTCATAATTCATCATTCATAATTCATAATTATTTCGTATCTTTGCATCCATTAATTATACAACTAATAAGCAACGATATGAAAATTTCACACATTGAGCATCTGGGCATCGCAGTCCAGAGCATCGAGGAAAGCCTGCCGTTCTTCAAGGACGTACTGGGCTTAGAGTGTTATGCAACTGAAGTTGTAGAGGACCAGAAAGTAAAGACAGCCTTCCTGCGCTGCGGCGAGGTGAAGCTGGAACTGCTGGAGCCTACATCTCCTGAGAGCACCATCCAGAAGTGGCTGGACAAGGGCAACAAGGGTGTACACCACGTGGCATTCTGCGTAGAGGATGGTGTAGCCAACGCACTGGCTGAGGTCAGCGAGAAGGGCGTTCGCCTCATTGACGAGAAGCCTCGTAAGGGGGCTGAGGGTCTGAACATCGCCTTCCTGCATCCGAAGTCAACATGTGGAATCCTGACGGAGTTGTGTGAACACCCAGAGTAATGGCGCATTCGCTAACTGATAATTGATAATTGATAATTGAAAATTAAATAAAGTAATGAGCAAGCAATTAGAAAAGATTAAGCAACTCATCGAGAAGCGCGAACAGGCTCGTCTCGGTGGTGGTGAGAAAGCCATACAGAAGCAGCACGAGAAGGGCAAGTACACAGCCCGTGAGCGCATCGAGATGCTGTTGGACAAGGGTTCGTTTGAAGAGTACGACATGTTCAAGGAGCATCGCTGCTACAACTTCGGTATGGAGAAGAAGAACTTCCTTGGCGACGGTGTGGTAGCCGGTTCAGGTACCATCGACGGCCGTTTGGTATTCATCTTCGCACAAGATTTCACCGTACACGCCGGTTCACTCAGCGAGACCATGTCACAGAAGATCTGCAAGGTCATGGATATGGCCATGAAGATGGGTGCTCCGCTGATTGGCATCAACGACTCGGGTGGTGCACGTATTCAGGAAGGTATCAACGCACTGGCAGGTTACGCAGAGATTTTTGAGCGTAACATTCTAGCATCAGGTGTGATTCCTCAGATTTCAGGTATCTTCGGTCCTTGCGCCGGTGGTGCTGTATATAGCCCTGCCCTCACCGACTTCACCCTGATGATGGAAGGTACATCATACATGTTCCTGACCGGTCCGAAGGTGGTGAAGACCGTTACTGGCGAGGACATCGACCAGGAGCACCTGGGTGGTGCATCAGTACACGCCTCGAAGTCGGGTGTAACCCACTTCACCGCTAAGACAGAGGAAGAGGCTGCAGAGATGCTGAAGACCCTGCTGAGCTATATTCCTTCAAACAACATGGAGCTGGCTCCTCGCAAGAAGTGCGACGATCCCATCGACCGTCTGGAGGACAGCCTGAACGAGATTATTCCTGAGAACCCCAACGAGGCTTACGACATGTACAAGGTTATCTCGGCCATCACCGACGACCACGAGTTCTTCGAGGTACAGCCTAAGTTCGCCAAGAACATCATCGTTGGTTTCGCACGCTTCAATGGTCAGAGCGTAGGTATCGTAGCCAACCAGCCTTCTTGCTACGCTGGTGTGCTCGACGTTAACGCCAGCCGTAAGGGTGCCCGTTTCGTTCGTTTCTGCGACGCCTTCAATATTCCTATCGTATCGCTTGTTGACGTTCCTGGATTCCTGCCTGGTACTGGTCAGGAGTACAACGCTGTCATCTTGCATGGTGCTCAGCTGCTCTACGCTTACGGTGAGGCTACTGTGCCCAAGATTACCGTTACTCTGCGTAAGTCATATGGTGGTTCACACATCGTGATGGGTTCTAAGCAGCTCCACACCGACCTGAACTACGCATGGCCTTCAGCCGAGATTGCCGTTATGGGTGCATCAGGTGCTGCTGCTGTGCTGTATGCTAAGGAAGCCAAGGCCAAGAAGGAAGCTGGTGAGGACGTTAAGGCCTTCATCGCTGAGAAGGAGGAAGAGTACAACGACCTCTTCGCTAATCCTTATCAGGCTGCTAAGTACGGCTACATTGACGATGTCATCGAGCCGCGCAACACTCGTTTCCGCATCTGTCGTGCACTGGCACAGCTGGCTACCAAGCGTGACTCGCTGCCAGCCAAGAAGCATGGTAACATTCCAATGTAATGGCGTATGAAGAACGAAGTTTATGCAGCCATTGCGATGGCACTTTATGAGTTCAAGGGCAACAATGTCCACGACAAGGAGCCAGGCATTATCACAATTGCGGAGAAGCAGACTCAGTGGAACGGTTATGCCCAAACAATGACCGCTCACCCTTAAAACGTAATTATCATGAAGAAAGAATATAAGTACACCATCAATGGTAACCAGTATGAGGTAACCATTGGAGATATCGAGGGAACCGTAGCCACCGTCAACGTCAATGGCGAAGAGTATAAGGTAGAATGGGAACCCGAAGCAGAACCTGAGAAGAAGAAGCCCGTACTCGGCAAGCCCGCCGCAGCAGAATCCACAGCTTCTGAGGGTTCTTCTGAAGGCAATGCCAACGTCAACACCAACAACGCCGTCAAGGCTCCACTGCCTGGCGTTATCACCTCTATCGAAGTGGCTGTTGGTGACGAAGTGAAGGCTGGTGACACCCTGCTCGTGCTGGAAGCCATGAAGATGGCCAACAACATCGAGTCAGAGAAGGACGGCAAGATTGCAGCCATCCTGGTAAAGCCTGGTCAGAGCGTCATGGAAGACGATCCCCTCGTAGTCATCGAGTAAGCAAACGACTTGATAACAATAAATAAGCCGCTCAGTTTTTCTGGGCGGCTTGTTTATTATATAGCTCGAAATGACTTACAGTTTGTTGCCTTCCTTAGGGAATACAACGGTAGGCTGGAAGGTCTTCGCTTCCTCAAAGTCCATCATGGCATAAGAGATAATGATACACACATCTCCCACCTGCACCTTGCGTGCTGCAGCACCATTCAGACAGATACAGCCCGAGCCACGTTCACCTTTTATAATATAAGTCTCGAAACGTTCACCATTGTTATTGTCGACAATCTGCACCTTCTCACCTGCAATGAGGTTGGCGGCATCCATGAGGTCTTCGTCAATGGTGATGCTACCCATGTAGTTCAGATTAGCCTCCGTAACAGTAGCACAATGTATCTTGGATTTCAGAACTTCTATCATCATACGGCCTTGTACTTTATATGGTCAATCAGACGAATCGGTGTCTTACCGCAATAGACAGTAATACAACCAACCACATAGGGCGTGTCATCCCAACTAGCAATATCCTGCAACGTGTTACCATCAACGATAGAGAAGTACTCGACATCCAGACCATCAACAGCGTTGATATCACTAACCACCTTGTCGTGTGTCTCTTGAACAGTATGAGTCTTAGCATACTTCAGACTGTCTTTCAGAGCCTTATAAATTGCCGGAGCGATAGCACGTTCATCCTTGGACAACAGCGTGTTACGACTGCTACGAGCCAAGCCATCAGCATCACGAATAATGTCGCACTCAACAATCTGCACAGGCAACTGCAAGTGGCGGACCATTGCTTTCACAACAGCTATCTGCTGCCAGTCTTTCTCACCGAAATATGCACGGTTTGGCTTGACGATATAGAACAGACGACTCACCACCTGGCACACACCATTGAAGTGACCCGGACGATGAGCGCCCTCCATCACCGTAGATACAGGAGGATACTCAAACTGGCGAGTATCAGGCGTAGGATACATCTCCTCAACGCTTGGGGCCAACACATAGTCAGCACCACACTCCTCCAATAATTTGCAGTCAGCATCCAATGTGCGGGGATAGTTCTTCAGATCGTTCTTGTCGTTAAACTGTGTCGGATTAACAAATACCGACACTACTGTTATCCCATTTTCCTTCACACTGCGACGCACCAGCGAGGCGTGTCCTTCATGGAGTGCTCCCATCGTAGGTACAAGACCTATCTCTTTTCCTTGCTTGCGATCTTCAAACAACTGGTTCTGAAGGTCTACAATCTTATTAAAAACTTTCATTCTAAACTGATAGTGTACAAAATCGGGTGCAAAATAACAACATTTTTACCAAATAATGAAAAAATATCTTGAAAATATAGCAAAATAGGCGCAAAAAAATCTAAAATATGCACGAAACTATGCTTTTTGTGAATAATTTTTCGTAACTTTGCAAAGATAAAATCGTACCATATGGCAAAGAAGATTCTATTCATCAATCAGGAGATTGTTCCTTATGTTCCCGACAGCAACCTCTCGCTGATGGGTAAAGCACTACCCCAAGTCATGCAGGATGGCGGTCATGAGATCCGCACATTCATGCCTAAGTGGGGCATCATCAACGAGCGTCGCGGACAACTCCATGAGGTGATACGTCTGTCAGGCATGAACCTGATTATCGACGATACAGACCATCCCCTAATTATCAAGGTGGCTACCATTGTGGGAACCCGCATACAGGTGTACTTCATCGACAACGAGGACTACTTCACCAAGCGCAAGATGGAGCAGGACGAGAACGGCAACGACTATGCCGACAATGGTGAGCGTGCCATCTTTTTCGCTCGTGGCGTGCTGGAAACCGTCAAGAAGTTGCGCTGGGTGCCCGACATCATTCACGTACAGGGATGGATGAGTGCCGTAGTACCTCTCTACATCAAGACGGCCTATCGTGAGGAGCCCTCATTTGCCAACACTAAGGTAGTGACGTCACTATTCCCCAAGACCATCACCTCCGACTTTGGCGACAACTTCAAGAAGTGCGTAGAGTTCCGCGAGGCCGATGCCAAACTGCTGGAGAAATATAATGACACCTTCGATTTCGATGAGTTGAACAAGATGGCTATCGACTATAGCGACGGCGTCATTGCAGCACATAAGGATGTCAATGCTAATCTTCTGAAGTATGCCAAAGCCAACAACATCCCCACCCTTAAATATCCTGGTGAGGACTTCTATAGTGCATACGAGGATTTTTACGAAAAGATATAAGTAAGGAAAAGAAATGAAAAATTGGATAATGGTCGGGATTGCGCTACTCATAGCAGCAATCTCGTCGTGCAGTGAAGACACATCAACACTGGGCTATTCGCTGACAAGCGAAGCTGACAGATTCACCACAGAGACAGATACCTTTGATATCACCACCCGCTCCATTGCGTCTGGTGCTGTTCTGTCGCGTAACGCCTATTCATACTTAGGTCGTATCAAAGACCCAGAGACTGGTACCTATATCAAGTGTGACTACTCTACGCAGTTCTCTCTCCTTGAATCTGAGGCAAGCAGTCTCTTCAGAAGCAGCGAGAGTATTGTCGGACGCGATGAGAACGATCTGCCTATCGTCGACTCATGTAATGTTCACATTCTGATTAACACCTTTCAGGGTGACTCGCTGACAGCGATGAAACTTGAGCTCATGGAGCTGACCGACCCCATGAAGAGCACGGATGCCATCTATACCGACTTCGACCCCGAAGCCAATGGTCTCATCCGTAACGACGCAGGAGCCGTCAGGAGCAACAAGGTCTATACAGCCAGTGACCTGACACTCAGCGACAGTATGCGTAACGTCTATCGTACCGGTACGTACTACGCCTATGTCAAGGTGCCCCTCAACAAGGAATACATTGACAAGGATGGCAAGAAGTACAACAACTACGGAACCTATATCATGCGTAAGTTCTACGAAGATGCCTCGCTCTTTAAGAACTTCAACACTTTTACGAACAATGTATGTCCTGGTTTCTATATCAAATCGACTGATGGCCAAGGACTTATCATCGAGGTCGCTTTCACTCAGTTGAATATGTACTATCGCTACAAGTCTAACGATGTCACTTATAGTTCAACCTGTTCACTCAACTCTACTGACGAGGTACTCAAGGCCACGCATGTCAGCAACGACCAGACAGGTATTGACAAACTAGTGGCTACCGACACCTGCACTTATCTGAAGACGCCAGCAGGTATCTATACAGAGGTGACGCTGCCCATTGACGACATTAAGAAAGGACATGAGAACGACACCATCACGTCGGCAAAGGTAGCCTTCACGCGTATGAGATCTCGCAGCAACACCTCGGAGGTCATCCTTGAAGAGCCTACCAGACTGCTGCTCATCGAGCGCGACAGTCTCCGTTCATTCTTCGAGAACAATGGAACGCCAGACAACATCACATCCTATCTGGCAACCTACAATTCTTCGCAAAAGACCTATAGCTTCAACAACATCTCCTATCTGATAAACCGCATGTATGCCCGTAAAGGCAAGTCAGAGAACTGGAACAAGGCCGTACTCATTCCTGTAGAGGTAGAGACCAGTACAACGACTGCAACAACATCGTCATCAGGTATTGCCAACGAGATGAATGTTAACAGCGTACGCTTGGTGGGTGGTGCGAACAACAAGCATGCCCCCATCCGCATGAGCGTCATCTATAACGTCAACAAATAGCCTGCTACAGGAAGAACACCATGGCAGACAACTTCTTAGAAAAACACTTCGAGGAGTATGAGGCCCGTAAGGCTGCCTACCTCCGCAAGAAGAAGCATCTACCAAAAGCAAAGTCTCGCCTTCCGGAACGTCCGGAAGACGAGGCTTTATAGTTTTCTACTTGTTTGAGCCGTTTAACTAGGCCTACCCTATTATCGTATACCTTGCGAACTTCAGCAGCAGTTGTTTAACACCTGCATTCTTGAAGTTTACTGTAGCCTTGGTATTCTCACCACTGCCCTCTACCTTCACAACAGTACCAATGCCAAAGCGCTGGTGCTCAATGATGTTACCTTCCTTCAGTCCGATATTACCAATAGCAGACTGTGGTGCAGGTGTCTCCTTGCGAACAGGTACCAAACGTGGCTTCACGTCGGCAATAAACTGCGTAGCCACAGGGCGTGGGTTTTGTGAATTACTTCGGTTCGTCCAGCTAGAATTACTAGTATAACTAGTCCTACTAGAGCTGCTAAAACTACCAGAGTTTTGGGGCAAACCAGGAATACCTGTGCCACCCTCCACCCTCAGCAAACTAGGGTCTATATCCTTGATAAAGCGGCTAGGCGTATCATATTCCATCTTACCATAGCGGAAACGATTCTGCGCACACGTCAGGATACAATGTTTCTCAGCGCGTGTGATGGCTACATACAACAGGCGGCGCTCCTCTTCCAGTTCACGCATCGATCCCGTACACATCGGTGACGGAAAGATATTCTCTTCCAAGCCAACAACAAAGACGGTGGGGAATTCCAGACCCTTGGCAGCATGGACGGTCATCAGCGTCACCTTTGGCTGTTCCTCATCGCCATCGCTGTCGAGGTCGGTCAACAATGCGACTTCCTGCAGGAAGTCGCTAAGGCCTGTCTCGTCACCACGGTCTTCCTCTTTGCGAGTCTCCACAAAGTCCTGCATACCGCTCAGGAACTCCTCCAGGTTCTCCTGTCGCGATAGGTCCTCTGGATTGTTCGAGCCATAGATATCCTTGCTGATGCCACTCTCCATAATGATAGCGTGACCAAGAGCATAGGCATCCTCCTGACCAATACGTGCTGTCCAGCCCTCTACCAATTGCTTGAAAGCATCTATCTTGTTCAGCGTACCCTTGGAGAGATTCAAATCGAAGACGATGGGCTGCTGGATAACGTTCCACAGACTGACATGATGCATGTTGGCCGTCTCCACAATCTTAGCCACTGTCGTATCACCGATGCCACGTGTCGGATAGTTGATGATACGGCGCAGAGCCTCCTCATCATTAGGGTTAGACACCACACGGAAGTAGGCAATGACATCCTTGATTTCTTTGCGCTGGTAGAAACTCAGACCACCATAGATGCGATATGGGATACCATCCTTTCGCATCTGTTCCTCAAAGGAGCGGCTCTGTGCGTTGGTACGATAGAGGATGGCAAAATCGCTATACTGCGCCTGGTCCTGTCGACGTATTCGCTTGATGTCGTTACACACAATGATAGCCTCTTCCCTATCGCTATAGGCTGGCTTCAAGGTCAGTCGTTCGCCCTCCTCGTTCTCACTGAACACATCCTTGTGTATCTGTCGCTCGTTCTTGCGTATCAGACTATTGGCAGCCTTTACGATAAGTTGCGTGGAACGATAGTTCTGCTCCAGCTTAAAGAGGCGCGAGCCCTGATACTGTTTCTGGAAGTTAAGGATATTGTCAATATTAGCACCACGGAAACTATAGATGCTCTGTGCATCATCGCCCACCACACAGACACGTCCATGCTCACAGGTCAACTGCAGGACAATCTCCTGCTGGGCGTAGTTCGTATCCTGATACTCATCAACCAGCACATAGCGGAAACGCTCCACATATTTCTGGCGGATGTCCTCATGGTTCTTAAACAACAGGAAGGTCTGTACCAGCAGGTCGTCGAAGTCCATCGCATTAGCCTGACGACAGCGCTCCACGTACCTATTATATATATTACCCACCTGTGGACGTTTCTTCTGTGCATCATCAGCAGCCCACGAGCTCACCATATACTGCTGCGGCAACAGCAGGTGGTTCTTTGCCATCGATATACGGTCAGCCACCGAGGCAGGCTTATACGTCTTGTCGTCGAGCTGAATCTCCTTAATGATGCTCTTCACGAGTGAACGCGAGTCAGACTGGTCGTAGATGGTGAAATTACTGTTGAAGCCGATTCTGTCGGCTTCCGCTCTAAGGATGCGGGCAAAGACGGAGTGGAACGTGCCCATCTGCAGATAGCGAGCCTGCTCCTGCCCTACCAGTCGCCCGATACGCTCCTTCATCTCGCGAGCGGCCTTGTTGGTAAAGGTCAGCGCCAGAATGTTCCATGGCTGATAGGTATGTTGAGCCAACAGATAGGCAATCTTATATGTCAACACACGGGTTTTTCCAGAACCAGCACCCGCTATTACCAACTGCGGGCCGTCACAATAAGTGACGGCCTCGCGTTGTCCTTGATTTAATTGTTCTAATAATTCTTCTGTCATGGGCATTAGCGGATTATCGTTTTCTGTCCGTTGATAATATATATGCCCTTGGCTTTGGGCTGGTGGCCATTGGCAATTCTACGACCTTGCAAGTCATAGACCACGCTTCCCACCTCTTCCTTCTTGGCTCTAACATCTATCACGCCAGTGGGTTCCTTATCGGTGACATCCAACGTAGCGCCTTCAGCATCACTAAGCAGATAGGCCTGGAAGGGTTTGACAAAGTCGGTAGCTTGAATACGCTCGAAGGTTATCTTCTCTGGGTCTTCATCAGGTGCAAAGATGAAAGCCTGTGACTCGCCCACACCATTGAAAGGACTATAGCAACCAACCAGCTGAGCGGTATTTTCTGCACGTCGTGCAACTAACGATTGCTTATCCATGTTCATCTCGATGACTCTGAGGTTATACAGTCGTGTATCATCTGCAGCAGCTTTGAAGAGGTATGGCGTATGAGCCTGAATATCGCCCTCGACCTCCTTAACGACCACCTTTCCGTCAACAATCTTCTCCACGGTATAGAACGTACCAAAGAGATGCTTGTCTGAGGCACTGATGGGGAACGGCAGGTAGATTGTCGACGTCTCGTCCTTCTTAAATGTGCGGTCAAAGTTGACAGCACTGGCAATGAATCTGCCAGAAATCTCGAACGACTCGTCATTCTTCATATTGCCGTCAAGCAGCACATTTTCACAAATGTTACCAATGATGACATTCGGTTCATCGGTAGTGTTTCCTGCTGGTAGATAGATGAACGTATTCTTCGATACACCCGCAAACGGACCAACCTTACGACTAACCTGTACACCTGTAATCTGAGTGTTGCGCAGGTCGATATACTTGAGGAACGGGAAACCGCTAAACAATCCTTCAGAAAGGGAGGTTACCTCACTATTCTTAACTGCCAACGTACCATCCGCCATGTCACGGACGACATCATCAGATGTTATAGTAATCGTCTGTGCAGAGACATTACCTTCGTTGTTTGACTGCTGCACATCCGCCAAGCTGACACCCACAGTCGACAAGCCTACCGTCACCGTAGTCTTCTTACCTGCACGATGATCGGGTGCCTCAGCAGTCTCAACAGCAGGACTGGCATTATAGATATACACATAGGTTGCCTGAGTACAAGCGTAAGGGATTTCGAAAGCAGTATATTCCATAACACCAGTAATGACAAACGGAACCTGCGTACCAATCTTCACATGTATGATACCCTCTTCACCAGTCTTGGCAGTGACAAGCACCTTACCGGTACCTGCCGGAATCATGAAGGTTACACCTGCGAAGTGTTCAGCAAACTCTTCCGTACCAGGAGTATAACTGTCGACAATCTCATTGATGTCGTCCTCAGCCATCGTAGAGCCTAACACCACACTGTTCTCTTGAGTGTCTATACCGTCTTCATTACCAGCATCAAGGGTATAGAGCACGTCATTGATAATGGTATTGCTAAAGTCGTCCGTCTCACCCGTTTCACCAAGGTCAACGGTATTCTCAGGTTCTTTCTCGTCAGCAATAGGCTTCACAGGAGTGCCGATAACAGCCTCCTGACCATCGTAACTGCCAGACAGCAAGGTCAGATTCTGCTCATAGATGATGAGATTGAACCCGCTGACGACAGAAGCCTGTGCCTCTATCCCCAACGTCAGCGTACCAGCGTCGTTACCATCGGTGGTAAATGTCAGGTTACCGCCATGGCCCTTGAAGAGGAATCCGTCACTGGCGCTCATGCTGTTTCCTTCCTTCAGATAGACAACCATATTGGCCATCCACGACTCAATGCTAACATTTTGCGAAGCCAACTTCGTGAACACAAGTCTGTTATTGGCAGCATTGAACATCATGGTTCCACCATCATTCAAGATGTCGCCACGATTCTTCTCAGTAACCATTTGGCCATTCACCAAGAAGAGGTTGTTAGCCTGCGCACTTTGGAAGTCGACAATCACCTCATAGTCAAAGTTGCCCTCCATCACAAAGGTGTAGCGTGTCGTCTCCGTAGGATTCCCATCAGGATTCAACGCCCTCAATGCAATAGGCTCGGCAACAGCAGGTGCCTTTCTGCGACTATACGCACTGCCACCATCAATCGTCTTGACGACCTTGATGTAGTCGGCAGTGATATAGTACCCCGAAGCGGGCACCATAGTCAGTTCACACACCGACTCCTCTTTGAGGTCGTACGATGCGTTGCCCTGACCTGTTTGGACGATGGTCACCTGTCCCTTTGCCCACATCGTTGAAGATGCCAGCACCAGGAAGGCTAAAACCATCATATCTCTGATATGATTCTTCATAGTCAGATACCTATTAATTACTTAATCACAACCTTCTTGCCATTAACAATGTACAAGCCCTTAGCAGGCTGAGCAACCTTGCGACCCTGCATGTCGTAATAATTGTTATTGGTTATTGTTTCACGGTTAACGTTCTCAATAGCCGTAGTTTCGTTATCGTCGTCAGCGAAGCTAATAGTCAGACGAGCGTTCACATTCATGCTGATAGGCAAGTAGCAGCGGTTGGCTCTAATTGTTCCACTAGTGGTCTTTACGAACTCATCGTTGTAGAGCACGTAGATGCTTGATCCATCAGCAGTCAGAGAGCTAACCAATGTAGCAGCAGCGACACCACTCAGCAGGTTCGTAGGCTTCACCTCAGGAACATCTGTGCATGCATGGAAGAACATAGATTCCTCGTGAGGCATCACTTCCTTATAGGTCAGCAGTACACCCTGATTGCTGGGGATATAGTCCAGTTTCTGAACCTTAACCTCCGTTCCATCAACACCAGTTACAGCATAAGCCTCTAATTCATGAGGAATAATCAGGTCCTCTTCTGCATAGTATGACATCCAGCTGTTATTCTCAGAGAAACTGATAGCAACCTGACGAACAATCTCGAAGGTTGTTGTCAGTGTGCCCTGATAGTTGCCCAGACCAGTAATAGTAGCGGTTGCTGTACCAACGTTCACATTGTTGCTGTAAGAAACAGTGTAGTCAGTACCATATACAAGTTCATAGAAGAACTCTCTCTCCTCATCTTCGTCTGTCAAGCCAAACATTGTATCGGCCAAAGTCTGAGCCTCACCACTATAGATAAACTCACCGCCTTCCTGCCACATCATATTTTCTGTCAGCATTTTTGCCTCAATAGTGAATGTAGCAGTAGCATCTTGCGAAGTATAGTTCGGATCGGTCTGTGAGATGGTTACGTAATAGACACCTGCATTCGTTGGAGCCGTAGTAGTCTTTTCAGCATCCGCATCTTGTGAAGTAGCATACTTAATGCTCAGCGAACCCTTGGCAACAGTAGCACCAGTATATGCCTGAGCATTTCCATTATAAGTTACCGTTTGGTCCTCAGCACTGATGGTGACAGAGGCGGGAACAATCTGGAAGGTCTTGGTGGGATTTACTTCACCAGCTGCAAAGTTCACATTCGTTGTTGTCAGCGTAACAGTTGCTGTACCAACATTGGTATTGTTGCTGTAAGCCACAGTATACTCCGATGCATCAACAGCCTTGCTATTGAAAGTCACAGTAACAGCGGGCTTCATCTGCTCACCAGTATATGTCTGGTTGGCAATATCTGCAATGGTCACCAGCGAGAAGTCTGCCTTGGCAATAGAGAAGGTGTTCGTCACCTCTTTACCCTTGTAGTTGGTTGTTTCAGCAATCACAGCCTTAACAGAATAGTTGCCTGCGTTTGTAGGAACGGTAGCAGTATATTCCAATGAAGGAGCAGCTGTGTTGGCATAGTAATAGTCGACAGAACCTGTACCCAGATTACCTGTCACAACAGGAGTATTGGCAGCATCGCCATAGGTCCAGCCCGTAAGCGATACAGTGGCGTTGGTCAGTTCAGCCTTGGTGATAGTGAAGTTTGCAGTAGCCTCGCCAGCCTGATAGTTTTCTGTTTCTGCCACAGCAACCTTCACCGTATAGTTACCAGCATTGGTTGGCACGGTAGTAGAGAAATTAGTTTCGTTGGCTACACTATAGGTAAAGGTCTCTGTACCTTCGCCTTCATTTCCATCCACGCGTGGAGCATTGACCTCTTCATCGTATTGGCCATATATCCAGCCCTGAATCATTACGCTCAGTTCGCTCAACGCAGCCTTGCTGATGGTGAAATTTTTCGTAGCAGTACCTGTATAGGTATTCTTACCCGTCACGGTGACGATAGCGGTACCAGCATCAATATTATTGCTGTAATTAACCGTATAGTCGCTACTTGCCAGCGTACTGCTGCCCAGTGTGACAGTCACGGCAGGTTCCTTTGCTGTACCATCATAGACAAAGCCTCCCTGCGGCAATGTCAGGTTCAGCGTAGCACTCATAATAGAAGTACGTGCCTTGAAGTTGGCAATTACTTCCACATCGTAGTCCTCACCGGGCATTGTGAACGTCCAGGTCGTCTTACCGCTGGGATCATAGGGAGACTGAGGGGCAGTCACATCCAGATAATTGTCCATACCAGGAGTAGTGCGACGACGTGCCTGTGCGATATCACCACTCACCGTCTTCTCAGCCGTAACGACATCGATGTAGTATCCATCTGCGGGAGTTACCGTCAGGGAGCATACCCCGTTGGCTACATCATCTGTCACAGTGCCGACATTACTGTTTGCGACGCCGTTCAGCATGGTTATTACTGTGACCTCAGAGGCCAATACACTTGCTGTCGTCATCAGGACAGCCACTAATGCAACGATTTTCTTTGTCAGTTTCATATGTTTATCTTTTAATTATTGTTGACTAATTGGGGGGTTATTTAACGATTCTCTTTTGGCCGTCCACGATGTACAGTCCGTTCTTCTTCGGAGTTGCAACACGCTGGCCGTTGAGGTTGTAATAATTGTTATTAGTTATCGTTTTACGGTTAACATTCTTAATTGCCGTCGTTTCATCCTCGAAGATGCTCAAGCGTGCGTCAGCAATGACGTCAGCAAACAGCAGGTATCCGCGGTGAGCGCCTATTGATCCACTCGTAGCACGAGTGAAGCCGTCGTTATAGAGCACATAGACAGTACCATTCAGCGTCTTAACGGGCGTTGATGCCGTTGTACCTACCAGCTCGCTAGTGTAGGTTTCCGTTTCATCCTTCATATAAGCCTTGACCATGATAGGCTCTGAAATATTGGAAGTACGCTTCAGCAGCACGCCCACGCCCTGCGGAATATAGTCGATGGCCTCGACCTGCACGCCTGTCTTCGTAGCCTGCTTCACCACGTAAGCCTGCAGGCCTTCTGGTGTCTCCAGACTTTTCTCCGTAGCACAGTACGAAGCCCATGTGCGACTATTCTGTGCATACGAGATGTTCAGCTGCGTCTTGGCAATAATGGTATATTCAGCCTCAACAGGAGCGCTCTTCACTACCTTGCCAGAGTCCTCGTCAATGAAATATACACAAACCTTGGTAGACTCCGTTACAGCAATGGTCTGCTCAGCAGAAGTCAGCTGTACCGGATGCTCTTCGTCGTCGTTCAGATAGTACCACACCTGTGGATAGTATGTAGCATTCTCTGGCAGTGTAGGCAGATTCTCAATCTTCACAGCCAGTTCATCATTATAAGTACCTTCCGGTATGCTATATGTCAGCTTGTTGTGGACAATATAGCATCCGCTGTTAGACAGACTGAAATTCGAATCATCAAGCGCTACTGTCTTCGAAATGCTGATAGTATATTTCCCGGTTCCCGTCAAAGTAAATGAATTCGCATTAACGGTTACATCCACAGAATGACCTTGATTATCACTACAAGAAATCTGTGCACCATCAGTAATCGTGTACTCCTGGTCGGTCCAGTAAAGTCCCTCACCTGGCGTTATTGTCGGTCCCACAGCTATCAAGTGTTTTTCATCACTGCTGTAACCTTCAACAAGTTCGTTTTTATAAGTCTTGTTCCAACTGAAACCATCCGTATAATACTGAGCATAACCCCATTTATTACGATAGGTATTCTTCATTAGCAGCTGACCAGGATTCTCGTCATCGGTAGTAAATGCCAGACTTGCGTTTTCAGACTCACAAACAAAGGCATATAGACCATCGGCATCCTCTGACCATCCGCCATCAATAACGTTCTGGCCCAACAGATGAACAGTCAGTTCATCCTCAAGACTATAATAGACATTGCCATTGATAGTGGCGCCATTCAGTGTCAGCGTGCTAGTCTCTACATCGAAGCTAACTTTATGGTCGCCCAACACGTCACTATAGTTCAGTTCCGTTACAGCAACGCCAGCAACCGTAATTCCATATGCTGCAGCTGTTGTCAGAGAAACATTAACAGGAGCATCTGGCATTGTAAACGTGTATTGGGTTTCATTGCCCTCTATTATAGTAGCAGTGGTTGTTATTGCCTCACTATTTGTCGTATTAGTTGCCGTGAGCGAAGCGATGGCACGCCCCTCGCCAGGCATGGCATTCAATGTCACTGTCTGACCCGGTGCAACCAGAATACTCAGGACATCACTCTCTACAACTGTAGAATAGTAGGTTCCTTCCTCTCCCACCACGCTGGCTTCATCACTTTCGGCAGGCAGCGTCACCTTCTTGGTGTACATCACTGCACCATTGTCCTCGAAGATGTCATTAAGTTCATCATAATACTCAGGATAGCCGTCTGTTCCTTCAAATTCTATTTTATTACCAGAGCCACGCTGCTCATACCCACTAACTGTTGATGCAACAGCACCTGACGGTTTAGTAGAAACAGTAACTGAATACTCATAAGTATTGTTGGACAGCGAGGTACAAGTACTTATTTGACCAACAATAGCTCCAGCCACAGGCAGACCAGATTCGCCCTCTGGAGTATTGTCTTCGCTAGTAACAGTTGTTGTGCCCTTCACAGCATTATTGCTAATGGAAATGGTTTCTTCACCCCACCTATTGCAATAGCCAACAATACCACCAGCAGACTGATAGCCGTCAGCAGCAACATGACTGCTTCTGATGGTTGAGTTCTCAACTTCACATCCAGAAATCGTTCCTTGATTAATATTACCAGCAATACCACCAGAAGTGGTCTCACCACCTTCTTCATCGTATTTAGTAACACACTTTACCGTTGAGCCTACGACCTTACAACGTTGAACTGTTCCATTCTGAATCTCACCAGTAACACCACCAGCATAGGGATTCTGGCTGCTTCTTGTTTCCACTTCACAAGCATTGACGGTACAGTCTCGTATCGTACCGCTTACAAGATAAGCAGCAATGGTTCCTACGTTACTACCTCCCTTGAAAGTACAATTACTCAGTGTCAGCTTCTCAATTACAGCACTTCCACCAACCTTTCCAAAGAAACCAGCATACCAAGTACCATCTTCTTCGCTAACAAACTCAAGGTTACTAATAGTGCAATTATTACCATTGAAAGTTCCTTCGAAAGCAAAAGTGTTATTGCCTATAGGCTCAAAGTCAGCTAATTCCTCACAGTTGATAGTGTTGTTGAGTTTGACAGAGGCCTGACTACTAATGACACCAGAATTAATGTATTGAGCGAAGTTCTTCAGGTCCTCAACAGTCTTGATTAGGAAAGGATCCTCAGCCGTACCAGTGCCTCCGCCTAAGAGCGTTGAAGTAATTATGGTCGTGTAAGTACCGTCATCCACTTCATTGATTGTGAACATGCCGCCATAGTTGATATCATCGAAGCCACTGATGACATCACCAGTTGCTGACAGCAGCAGTGAGCAAGCCTGAGCGTCACCCTTGGCAAAAATCAAGTCAGGAGTCGTCTCACCATAGCCATTATAACGGATGGCCTCACAGCCACCAGCACCATATATCATACTGTTACCCTTCAGGCTGATGGTAAGGTCTTCCGTACCTGTATATTCTATACCTGCAGCCTCCATTTCGGGTTCAATCGTCGCATTGTTCAGCGTCAACGTATTGGTTTCTGGATCGTAGCTCACCTTGCCATCACCCAGCACATTGTCTTTGTTCTGTTCTGAAACGACTGTATTAGCCACAGTGATATCATAACTCTGAGCAAACTTATAACCAACGCTCATAGGCACAAACGAAAAGGCATCGTCAGAAGACAGTTCAAACTTAATGTTTTCAGAGGTCATGGCCTTATTCAGCGTTATCTCTATTAATCCATCCTCATTAGCAGTAGAAAGACTAATGGGTGAAGAATAAATCTCTCCGTCCTCCTCGCCTTCAGTCATTCCTTTCAACTGAACAGTCACTGCCTTATTATCGCACTCACCCCAGTCAAACTGGAAATAAACTTTTAACAGCAATTCTGCATTTGATATATAGGATGCCCACATTGCTGCTGTAGTTTCTTCCTCCTTAGTAGATACTATAGGGGTAGACTCTTGGAAGCCGACCATTGTAAAATAGAAATCCCCACCATTTGCATAAAGGAAATCATCATTTCCTTCATTGCTTACATAACCTGCAAAATAAATTGGCTTAAAACTCTCATTGGTGACAGATATCTCACCGCTTTCTAACTTCAAGCCCGTATTATAAGTGACATTTTCTGTACGAGCCACATTAGGACTAAAACAGGTCAGCGTTCCTGGAAGAGCTGCACTTGTTTCGAATGTCAGACTAGCAGCATTTCCCTCGTAATCAAACGCATATTCATTATTATAATAATTACCAACTTCATTATAACCGATCAAATATACTTTCAGTTCAGTATCCTCGTCGGCCGACAGTGAAGAGAATTTTGCACCTTTCAAAGTCAATGTCTTCGTGGTTGGATTATAACTTACTGATTTATGCACATCACCCAATACATTGGCAGCATTGCCAGAAGTCACCATGGTCCCATCGATTTTCAATCCTAATGACGGCTGGGCAATCCAAGCATCAGGCGCATCATCATCTCCTTCTTCGTAATATCCAGCAGGGTTCTCAGCAAGGTCGTTTTCGTAAACCACCGTAAAGCCCTCATGACTCCATGATCCACCACGCACCAAGAACTGTCCAGGGTTGGTAGGGTCGGTAGTAAAGGTCAACGTATGCGTCTCGTTGTCTCCATCCATTCTCGTAATGAAGACATTACCCATATCCGGCTGGCTCGTTCCCACCAGATGAACTGTCAAATCCATGCTGGTCTTGATAAACGAATATTGACTGTCAAAACAATTCCAAGGAATGTTGTTGAACGTCAGTGTATGGTCGCCATCAAAGGTTATCACACCCTCAGACACTTGTCCAGAACAGATTGCATCTTTGTTTGCACTCGTCACCTGTTCACCATCAATCCAAAGGTTGTACGACTCAGAACCTGTCTGGATAACATACTTATTTAATTCTTCTATATAAGAACACCCAAGTCCATTTGCGTAGGTTGTCCCTGTGCCGTCAATGAACGGTGTATAGGTTTCGCCTCTCCACACGGTCAGCATACCTGGATTGGCAGTATTTGTTGTAAAGGTCAGATTGTCACCCCACGCGAGTCCTACCTCAACATCTGCATCCAAAAAGTTGTTACCAACCAGATTTATCTTGAGATTCTCATTTCCATAGACCTTATTGATCAAATAATAATAAGCGCCACTCTCGTTTGCAGAGCAATCCACATTAGCATTATCCAATGTCAACACATTCTCCGTAGCGTCATAATACACCATTGGTTTAGCCGTCGACTGGTTTTTCAGCAGATTATCGCAATTGGCCGCTGTCACATACTGCGCACCAAGATACTGGAACTCCAGAGATTTCAAGAAAAGCTTATAATATTCACCAAGATTGCAATATTCATTTGCATCCCATGAGAATGCATAACCATTAGGAATGTCTTCATCATCCAAATCATTGAAACCACTCCAAATAATAACATCACCTTGCGAGCGTGGTGTGTTCGTCAGAAGCATACCACCCGAAGCAGCAGTGAACTTCAAAGATGCAGTAACTGAAGACTGGAACGGAACAACACCTTGAGACGTCGTAATAGTATTACGCCCGACAAGATGAACTGTCAAGCCACTATTGCTGCTACTAACGATTGGACCTTGAATCGTCGCTCCATTCAGCGTCAACGTACCATTGCTGAACGACACTGTACCTGCCGTAATGTTGTCACCTGTTATGTTTGAAGCATTTCCATCGGTAACAGATACACCTCCGACAATCAGGCCGTAGTCTTCTGCCTGCATCCCTACAGACATCAGCAACAGGGCAATGAGGCTTAAAAACCAGCGTCCGCACACAGAGTTGTTAATGGTTAGTTCTCTTTCCATAAGCATATAGTTGA
>CAMJIA010000002.1 GCA_946405695.1 uncultured Prevotellaceae bacterium
TGCAGCCGACTAGTGGTCAAGTGCGACCATGCGTCATAACTTCGCTGGTAAAAAACGAGAAGCATTGTGCTTCGTCTTGTCTTTAGAAACCTGAGAAATTTCAAATGACAACAAGATGGACATAGTGGCTCTCTCACGCGATAGCGTGGGATTGTTGTGTCATTATATCTTTTTGTCATCGGTTTTCTCAGGACCGCTAAAGAGGAGATGTAGGACGGCTTCAGTCTTACGCTCTTTTTGTGTGCATAAACATCACGGAGAGTAACTACTTGAAACTATTACATAATTATTAATAATAAACTAATTAAAACAAAACAAATGAAAAGAACTACTTTATTGAAAACGCTCCTCGTGGCAGTGGGACTGTTCGTGGGGATGAATGCAACATGGGGTGCAAAAATTGGTTTTACCAGTACGTATGATGGTAGTGGTAAAATTTTAGCTCCAACTGTAACATCTCAAGCCAATTTGACAGTTACGATAGTTCATGGAGATCAGGTTACTGATAAGAATAAGGGTAGTATGTATTGGGGATCAGCCTCTACAGCTTTGTCTTATGCAGATGGTGCCAATGTAATTCAAAGTCGAACTAAATATAATAATGCTGCTGTCGGTACCACATTAAACGATCATGTGTGGACTGGTGCAAGTTTCGCTATAGCCTCTGGATACAAATTTACTGTAACTGACATTCAAGTGGACATTGCGGGTCAAGATTATAGTTGGAAATATAGACTTGATATCGTTAATGGTGATGGAACTGTTAAGAAATCAATATCAGGAACAGCGGCAACCCCCAAAAATAACAGTAAACGGCAAGTAACAGCTTCTGAGCAATCTATTGAGCTTACTGGTACATCTTATGTCAAACTTTATTATTGCCTAGAATCTTCAACTTCCGACTCTAAGTATATGTATGTGCCCGAACTATATCTTACGGGAACCATTGAAGTTGATGATACCCCTTCTTACACGATGACTGCCGCTGTTGATAATGCATCTCATGGTACTGCATCAGTTAGTTCAGCATCTGTTCTAGAAGGAGGTAGCGTAACATTTACAGCTACTAAAAATGCTGGTTATAAGTTTGTGAATTGGACGAACACAGTGGGCGGTTCTGTGGCTTCGACAAGCAATCCTTATACCATTGCCAGCGTGACTGGAGACGTTAGTCTGACTGCAAACTTCACAGATGCTTATAGCATTAATTATAGTGTAAGCGATGGTAGCAGAGGTACTACGACAACAGGTTTGGAAACAGAATATGCCAATGATGCTGACAAATTTACCGCTCCTGCCAATTACTATATTTATAAAGCAAATAGCACTCTGACATCATGGAAAGATGGTGATGAGAATTCTTATACTCCAGGTACTGAGTATACTCTGACCAAGAATATTACTCTTGTGCCTGTGTTTACTGCAAACACAAAGACGCTCAGTGACAGAACTGCCCAAACTGTGGTGACTTGGAGTTTTAACTATGTAGGTGGTGAGGCTCCAGCAATTAGTATTGAAGGTAATACAGGATATTACATTAAGCAGGCTACTATTGATGGCGTAAAAACTGATATTGTGATGGCTATTGATAATACAACAGGTTCTGCTATAGCTGGCGTAAAGGGAAAGACTGTAAATAACTCTGAAAAATTCATAGATGAAAACCGACAATATGCCCAAGTAAATCGTGGTGCCAAGTGGACAATTCCTGCTGTTAAGGGTATGACTATTGTAGCTTATTCAGCAAGCGGAAATTTCTTAAATGCAGACAACAAGACTGATCCTGATGAATCTAAATGGAAATATGCAACAAGAATTGCAGGTGTAGTAGCTTCATCTGGTACTGGAACAACAACAGCTACATGGGTATACAATGGAGAGGCTGCAACAATAGACTATGTCGCAGGTAATGATGCCGGTTATATCAGCAAGATAGTAGTTACCTATCCTTCTCCTTATAGTGTTACTTATGATGGCAACGGCGCAACGAGTGGTTCTACAACAGATGCAGCAACATACGACAAGAATGCTTCTGTAACTGCTCAAAGCAATGGCTTCACAAAGATCGGCTATGTATTCATAGGCTGGAACACTAAGGCTGACGGCTCAGGAACTGCTCTAGCGGCAGGAGGCACATTCAGCATAACAGGTAATACCACGCTTTATGCACAGTGGACGGCAGGAACTGAGGCTACCGTAACCTATACGCTTAATGTAAATACCGCAGAAGCAAGTATTGGAACGGCAAGTAAGAACTCATCGGATGCAAATCTGGCAAGTTTATCTAATCTAACGAATAATGGTTCTCTTACCATTGAAAGCAGCGCAAAAGCCGACTTAACTTCAAAAATTGGGGCTCCGAGCAGTTACGATGCTGACAAGTACATGTCAGTCTCCTTTACAGTCTCTGACGGCTATTTATTTACTCCTACAGCTATCAGCGTTAAAGCACAACCTGTGTCGAACAATGGAAGTCTGAAGTTAGTCCTTACCGATGGCGTCAGCAGCATAGAAAAGACACAAGACGTCAGTAAGGGCAATACAACTACTGTTTCAATGAACAATAGTTCCAAGATCACATTCACAAACAACGTAACCCTTAAGGTTTATTGTTATGGTACAAGTACAGGAACCTATCGTCTTGGCTCTCCAATCACAATTACGGGTTCTGTATGTTCAGAAGTTGATGCTGCAATTGCTGACTGTAAAGCCTATGAGACCTCTTCTGCATTCGCTACTGCTGTTGATGCAGAGACATTTGCAACCCCTGCAGAAGTCTATGCTTTCCATTCTGCTTGGCAGGTAACTCAGGCTCAGACAAATGGCTCAACAGATTATAGTAAGGCTATCATGAACCGCACCTTTGAATTGCACAATACCAATGGATGGACAATCTATGGTGATGTTGCAACAAGTGGTACTACCGACAACGACAAATATGGTGTTGTGGAATATGGTGACGGTTGGTCTCAGTACTACACTGGATGGAATGGACGTAATGTAAGCCAGACTATAGCAAGCCTGCCTGCAGGTACATATACTCTGACTGCAAAGGTTTATTCATGGGGAGATCCTGGCGCTTCTGTAAGACTGTTTGCAAATGGAACTCTTTCTGATACCGAAGCTGGAACAGATCATGATCCAGTTCTCGTATTCACAGTAGCAGGTAATGAGCCAAGCATCAAGATTGGTATTGGTGGTACTGGAAATAACGATGATACAGATAACACCTGGGGAACATGGGGCTATCGCGTAAAGAACTTTACACTAACAAAGAATGTTGTTTCTGGCACTATCACTGATGCAGGTTGGAGCACATTTGCTAGCAGCAAACCTCTTGACCTATCAAGCATTAGTGGCGGTACTGCATACTATGCATCTGAAGCAACTGGAAACACTGTAACATTGTCAACAACTACAGCGACTGTGCCAGCAGGTGAGGGCCTTATGATTAAGGGTACTGCCGGAGAGACATTTACCATTGGCGTTGCAGCAAGTGGAACATCCATCAGCGGCAACCTGCTGAAGGGACAGACCACAACAGGCAACGTAGCAGCTTCGGGTACGGATGGCAAGTATCACTATGTATTTGGATTCAATACTGCCGATCCTTCTATATATGGTTTCTATAACCTGGCAAGCACTACGTCGGTTCCTGCAGGCAAGGCATATCTGGAAACCACATCGGCACTATCTGCTGCACGTGTCGCAATCGTATTCGAGGATGAAGAAGCTACAGGCATTGCCGATGTAAGAGATAATATGGGAGATGTAAATGGTAACTTCTACGACCTGAGTGGTCGCAAGGTTGCTCAGCCTTCGAAGGGCTTATACATCGTGAATGGTAAAAAGGTAATTATTAAGTAAAGAAAGGAGATACAATTATGAAAAAGACATATATTATTCCATCAATGGAAATCGTAAAGATTCAGGCACAACACCAGATGCTCGCTGGTAGCACAGTGAACATGAAAGGTGATTACGATAGTTCTAGCATCACTATGGGCTCTCGCGAGGGCAGCTTCTGGGACGATGAAGAATAGTTTTATAAGATAATTATTCAATTTTTGTTTTATTTGCTGCCACTATGAGCCCGTGAGGGTATGAGCAGCATCTTGTTATAAGATAAATTTGTGGCGACTGCTTCGTGAGGGAGCGGCCGCCATTTTTTTGTGACATCAGGACAGATACCAACGACGGCCGAACGACCTTCCAACGACGGCGCTACAAAACCACTAAAGGAGCAGCAAAGGAGTACTAAAGGAGCACTAAAGGAGGACTAAAGGAGGACTAAAGGAACCCTCTTTAAGTTAATCCAGTTTGGGTTGTCAGGAGTGGCATTAGTCTTTTGTGAAGCCGAGGGTGAGGACGCTGATGCGGATGCCTTCTACGGCTTTGAGGGCATTGGCACAGGCGATGAGGGTGGCGCCAGTGGTACAGACATCGTCGATGAGCAGCACGTGGCGCCCTTTCAGTTGGCTGTCGTCCACAAGATGAAAGGTGTCGGCAACATTCTCCTGACGCTGCCAGCGCGTCAGCTTCGTCTGACTTTGGTGAAACTCCTTGCGGCAAAGTGCCTTGGTGACGACGGGAAGGTGAGTGACGTCGTTGACTCCTCTGGCCAGCATCTCACTCTGGTTGTAGCCACGCTGGCGCAGACGTTTGTTGGATAGGGGAACGGGCAGTAAAACGTCGATGTCGCTGAAGTAGTCGGACTGTTGCAGTTCGTTGGCCATGACGCGTCCCATGTCCTCACCGATGTCAGGACGGTTGTTGTATTTCAGACGATAGACCATCTGGGCCATCTCTGCGTGAGGGTGATAGTAGAAGAGGGCAGCGGCCTTCTCGACAGGTGACAGTA
This sequence comes from uncultured Prevotellaceae bacterium, assembly GCA_946405695.1. The sequence continues at coordinate 4,862 of CAMJIA010000002.1, forward strand.
CCCAGAACAGCTGTGCCATGGGATTGTCGAGCGGCTTCAAGTGGAAATTGGTGCGAGGCAGGTGAAAAAGGCAGACGCTACATAGCGAGCGCTCAGTGGGCGCCAACCGTTCTCCGCACACCACGCACAGTCGTGGGGAGATGAAGTCAAGGATACGCGTAATCCAGTTCACGATGATGGGTTAATGGTTCAGGGTTATTCGCAGTCCTCTTCGCTGACGTCCAGACATTGGCGGATGATGTCGAAGGTGAAGCCGCGACTGAGGGCAAAGCGCACCAGTTTCTGGTTGAGTTCGTAGTCGTTGTTGGCTTTTGTCGATTTGCGCTTCTGCTTGAGTAAAGGTCGCAACACATTGAGATATTCCTCATCCTCCACCTCGTCGAGCACCCGTTGGCGAATGTCGTCGTCGATATGCTTCTGCCATAGCGCTTGCTCCACCTTGCGTCGTCCCCACTTGTTGTAGCGTACCTTGTCCTTGACGAAGGCACGGGCATAGCGCTCGTCGTCAACATAGCGCTCGCTGACCAGGCGTTGCATCACGCGGGCCTGCTCTTCCTCTGGCAGTTCCCAGCGACGCATCTTCTCCAGCATCTCGTATTGGCAGTGCTCAGCCTGTGCACACAGTGCTGCCAGCGTAAGGTAGGCATCCGATTCTGTTTTTTGTTTCATCTGATGGCTTGTATAAAACGCGTCTTGCCAAACTGGTCGTCATGGGCTATGACGTTGAAGCCCAGTTCCAGCAGGCGCTCTTCAATGATTTCTTCGTATAATGGATTGGTCTCCAGCCACAGTTCTCCACCAGGGTGCAGAGCAGACTGTGCGTAGTTCATGATGGGTACATAGAACTGCAGCGGGTCATCGTCAGGCACGAAGAGGGCAATCTCTGGTTCGTAGTCCAGCACGTTGGCCTCCATCTGCTCGGCCTCGCTGTCGCAGATATAGGGTGGATTGCTGACGATGAGGTCCCATTGTGGTGCCACTTGATAGGTCTGCTGCAACATGTCGTTCTCCACCACGTTGACCTGTGCCCCCAACTGCTCTGCATTATCTTTGGCCACACGCAGGGCGATGGGTGAGATGTCCCAGGCAGTGACTTGGCTGTTGGGAATGTCGAGAGCCAGTGTGATGGCTATGCAGCCAGAGCCAGTGCCGATGTCGAGAACGGAGCCCCCATTAGCCACGTGCTTTGTGATGAGGCGGCACAGGTGCTCTGTCTCTGGTCGTGGAATGAGTATGCCAGGCTCTACATGGAAGGTGCGTCCGCAGAATTCTGCCTGCCCTAAAATGTATTGCACGGGCTCGTGTTCCATCAGCCTTTTCGTGATTTCTTCCAGTTCTGTTTGGCGGTCTAAGGATAATTGTGTATCTTTGCCGATGTAAATGTCTGACAACGTGAGGCCATAGCGCACCTCATAGACCATGCGGGCAACGGCTTTCGCCTCGCCCTCGTCGTATTCCTGCGCTAGTTTGCGCCACATCTCGTTGTAAGTCATAGTGCAAAATTACGAAAAATATGGGAACGAACCAAATTTCTTTAGACGAAAAATATATGCAGCGTTGTCTGCAATTGGCAGCCAACGGTATTCAGGGCGCACGTCCTAATCCGATGGTAGGTGCAGTCATCGTGGCTAATCGACCATCAGCCATCGGCCATCAGCCATCGATTATTGGCGAGGGCTACCATGTGCGCTGTGGTCAGGGCCATGCTGAGGTCAATGCCTTTGCCAGCGTACGACCTGAAGACGAACCTTTGTTGAAGGAAGCCACCATCTACGTGTCTTTGGAGCCTTGTTCGCATTATGGCAAGACACCGCCCTGTGCCGACCTTATAATAAAGAAAGGTGTACGTCGTGTGGTGGTAGGTACCATCGACCCGTTTGCCGAGGTGCAGGGTAGGGGCATCAAGAAGTTGCAGGATGCAGGCATCGAGGTGACAGTAGGTGTGCTGGAGAAGGAGTGCCAGTGGCTGAACCGTCGTTTCTTCACCTACCACTCCAAGCATCGTCCCTATATCATCCTGAAGTGGGCACAGACGGCCAATGGCTTTATCGATGACCACGGCAAGGCCCTGCAGATCAGCAACGAACAGACACAGATGCTCTCGCACCAGCTGCGTGCTGAGGAGGACGCCATTCTGGTGGGTCATACCACCGATGCAAGAGAACATCCGCAATTGACCGTCCGTCACTGGCACGGCCCCAATCCCAAACGTGTGGTGCTGACCCATCAGCGCCCATTGCCTCAGCTCATCGATGACCTCTATCAGCAGGGCATCCAGTCACTTATTGTCGAGGGTGGACGCCAGACGCATGAGTCATTCATTCAAGCAGGTCTGTGGGACGAGATACGTGTCGAGACTGGCGCTATTACCGTCAGTGACGGTACCCGTGCTCCCCAACTGCCTGCCAATATCACGTTGCTTAGCCAAGAGACGTATGGCGGCAACGCACTGTGCCGCTATGTATCAGTGATATCATGATAAAAGAAGTAGGGGATGCACTAAGAAGATGCATCCCCTACTTTATAATGTCAACACTCCAATTTACTTGATGGTGACTTTCTGAATGACATAGCCGTTACCAACGACTCCAAGTCCTTGTTCGTTGAGATAGTCGAGGGTGGTAACTTCGTACTCCATCTTGCCCTCGCCTTCTGACAGACTCTGCTTACAGCCGCCTTCTGCATCCCATTTAACACCTGAATTGATGTCATTCCACCATGATGTGGCAATAGCACCTTCAGCGCCGCCATCAGCTACGTAATACACGGTGATAACCGTGCCAACCTTGATGCCCAGACTGGGAATATCGTCTTTTCCCCAGGTGATGGCATTCCATGCGAGTTTCTCCGACGGTCCCTCATAGATAACAGTCTCGGCAGGCTCTTCTATGGTAATCTTCTCAACCACGAAGCCGTTACCAACGACAGCAAATCCTTGCTCTTCCAGATACTGAGTAGTAGTGACAGTATAGGTCATGACACTCTGTCCCTGGGGCAGACTCTGCTTACAGCCGCCTTCTGCATCCCATTTAACACCTGAATTGATGTCATTCCACCATGATGTGGCGATAGCACCTTCTGCACCTTCGTCTGCAGTCACATATACGGTAATGATCATACCTGCCTTGATGCCCAGACTAGGAATATCATCTTTTCCCCAGGTGATGGCACTCCATGCAAGTTTCTCAGAAGGACCTGTATAGATGACCGTTTCACCAGAATACTGAGGATTGGTGTTCAGCTCAATCTCGCCGGCATCGAAGACATAGCCTTCGGCATCAACCAGTTTCAGTGCGTAGACTCCGTCTGCCAGATCGGGAACGGTATATTCCACACAGTCCCCTGCCTCGTTATAGGTAGCATCTACGGTTTGAGAACCAATGATAACCTTGGTCACCTTGGAGATGTTCTTACCATGCAGCTGAGCCACAGAACCCTGCTTGACCAGACGGTCGTGGATGTCCTTGCCTGCTACAGGGTCGTCGTCGCAAAGTGTGACGGAAATCTTGCGGGTACGAGAGGTCTCCTTTCCTTTGGTCGTTGTGGCAACGATTTTCAAGAGGTGCTCACCTACAGAAAGAGGTCCATAGTCGATGGTCGTTCCCTCAGCCACCTGTACACCATCAATAAGCCATGTGACGGTAGTATAGTGGGCAGGTGTAACAATGGCCTCATAGACAAAGTTCTCCTTACGGGTAATTGTTGTCAGAACAGGGGGCTCACCATTTTTCCATTCTTCGTTGGTTACCAAGTCGGAATTCAGGATGATAGGATAGTCGTCTTCGTTGGCAGTGAAGAAGGGGTCGTCGTCAGAAGAACAACTGCTGAGCATGACACCCATGGGAAGAGTGAGCACTGCCATAAGCACAAGGCTCTTAATATGTTGAATCATAGATTTTTTCATAATGATAAAACGTTTAATGTAAATTACTCAAAATTACCATGCTTGACATCCCACCATACTTGCTTGTGCCAGTCGTCCGAACCGCCCAAGCGGTCAATAGCCTCTTGGTAGTTAGCTTTGTTATACTCTGCTTCCAGGAGTGGATAGTGCAGACGGTCAGGAGTGGAAAGGTCTTTGTCAGGATAGGTGAAACCATCCTGTTTCGGCAATTTAGCACGGTCAACCAGTACTGGATAGTCAGAACGGCGCAGGTTTGCCCATGCCTCAGAGGGATTCATCAGGTGCAGGATGTATGCCTGGGTATTGATGGCCTTGCAAGCATTCTCGTTCAGGGCATTGCTGTTGGCTATGCTGGTAATATAGGTGCTGATTTCTGCGTCAGTAATTCTCTGAGCTGAAGGCAGGTAGTGAAGGTTCAGCATGCGCATGGCATCCTTGACACCATTCTCGAAGTGGTCTTTCATATCACCAGGAACATTCCAACCCAGACTCTTGGCCTCTGCCAGCAGGAAGTGAACCTCTGCAGAAGAAATCAGGAAACCGGGACGGTCGGGTCTCTCAAACTCGATAGACAGCCATGGGAACACCAGACGAACATTGTCGTTAATACCTTCCTGTCCGAAAGGATCGTTAGGATAGTCTGCGGCAATCTGTGCCAGAGTGGGGATATCAGATACTGAAGGAATTGAGAGGCCAAGGCTTGACAGCCAGGGGGCGTACCACGATTCACCGACACGGGCAGCATGTTCCTCTTGACCCTTACTGTTCAGCCATGCCAGGAACTCGTCAGTAAGGTCTATACTCCACTCGTCGGGCTTGGTGTTCTTACGCTTCAAGTTGTCATAATGACGGCAGATACGATAGAGACGCGGGTCGTTCATATTCTTCATCAGTTCGAAGAAGGTAGCGCAAATCATAGCAGGAGAACTGTAGTCCTGTCCGTAGTGAGTCTCACTCAAAGCATTGGCACGGAAGTCCAGTTCCTTTGCTCCGTCATAAAGCGTAAAGGGTACGTCGATGTGGTTGACATAGGCATCGAGGTCTGGAGTGTCGATGTAACCACCGTCAGCATTGACAGCTTTCTCAAACTCCTCCTGGGCCTTCTGAGAACCATCTTGGGCACATCTGCCAGAGATACGCATGGCAAAACGCATACGCAGGCTGTTGGCATACTTCTTCCATGCTGCGATATTGCCATTGTAGTTCGTCACGTCTCCGCTGATGCGGTCAGTGCCAGTACCCAACTGGTCTACACAAGCTGCCAGCTCCTCAAAGAACCAGTTATAGATGTCCTCTTGCTTGTCATACTTTGGTGTTGCATTACCAGTGATGAAGCCGAGGCCTGCTTCTGAACAAGGCACGTCACCATAGGCATCGGTGAGGATGGAAATCATATACACCCTCTGAATACGGAGTGCGGCATTGAGGTTAGGCATATTTTCCGTATGATGGATAGCATCCACGAGGTTTTTGATACCTACATTATAGTAACGGTCGAACAGCGAAGCCATGGTGTCATCGTAGTTGTTGCAACCGGCAAAGTTTGTCACGTTCCAGCCACCGGCAAAGTGCTGGGTGTAACCTGTAATGTAATTACGGTAGGTGTCCATCACCTGGAAGTCACCGTAGGTCTGTAGCAGGGCTGTGGTCAGCTGCGCGTTGGGATTGATGCTTCCCGACTTGGTGTCATCGGTGTTTACATCCTCCATGTAGCTGTCGCTGCAAGCGGTAAAGGTCAGTGCTGCGACGGTCAGCAATAAATATATCTTTTTCATAATGTGTTAATGCGATTAGAATTTGACGTTAACATTGAAACCATAGCTGCGGCGTGAAGGCAGCGAACCATACTCAAGACCCATACCAGAAGTGTTGTAACCAGAGTCAGGATCAATGTTAGGAATGTTCTTCCAGATGATGAACGGGTTGCGGGCCACGAAGCTGAGGCTCAGGCTCTTCACAATCTTCAGCTTGCTAAGTAACTTCTCAGGGAAGGTGTAGCCGAAGGTAATCTCACGACACTTCACGTAAGAGTTGTCGTAAATGAACATGCTGGGTGCATAGCTGGCACAATGACCCCAGTAGTCTTCCGGATTGATGACAATGTCGTTAGGACGGTAGGTGCCATCACCATTGTCAATAACACCTGGGGCAATGAAACCTTCCATCTTGCCAGCGGCACGCCACTGATCTTGTGTCATACCTGCTGCATTGCGCATTTCTTCAGAACGATACCATTCCTCACGTCCTTCCAGTGTCTCCTTAGCCTTACCGGTTTCGTATGCTGAACGCATAGACATAGAGAAGATATCAGCACCAACCTTCACGTCGAAGCCTGCTGAGAGCTTGAAGTTCTTATAGGTAAAGGTAGAGTAGAAACCACCTGTCCAGTCCCAAGAGGCATTGCCAAGAACATGGAGCTTGTCGTCCACCTCGGGAAGTCCCGTTTCTGCATTGATGATAACCTGACCGTCAGCGGTACGCTTGAAGTCAGAGCCCTTGATGGCACCATAGTTCTCACCGACCTCGGCACCTACAGTGACGTTACACCATCTAGCCTTTTCTATTTCCAAATAGTCCATACCATCAACGAGTTTATTCACCTTGTTGATGTTCTTCGAGAAGTTCAGACCTGCATCCCAGGCAAAACCCTTGTAGTCGAGCACGCGACCATTCAGTGCGATTTCGATACCCTTGTTCTCAATTTCACCAGCGTTAACCAGACGATAGTCGTATCCGACGGCTGACGTAGAAGGCAGCGTTACAATCTGGTCTTTTGACAACTGGTTGTAGTAGGTCAGGTCTAAGCCGAGGCGGCCATGGAAGAACTTCATCTCCAAACCTAACTCGAAGGAGTTGGTACGGGTGGGCTTCAAATCAGGATTCGGCTGTACGCTATTGTTGATCATACCGATAGTGTAGCCAGGATAGCTGAACTTTGTGGTCGTGTAGGTCTGTGCCAGCAGGAAAGGATCAGTATCGCTACCTACCTGAGCGAATGATGCACGAATCTTACCGTAGTTGATGATGTTCTTGTTCTTCAGGAACTCAGAGAACACAACGCTGGCAGATACAGAGGGATAGACATAGACATTGTTCTTGATAGGCAGGGTTGACGATTTGTCACCACGCAGGGTACCTTCCAGATAGTAGGTGTGCAGGTAGCCTACGTTGGCACTACCGTAGATAGAATTGATTTGCTTCTTATAGCTGTTTTCCTGAACACTCTGCTCGGTATAGTTCAGAATAGCCACGACGTCGTCCATCAGCTGTTCAGAGCCAGTAAGAATGGTTGACTTGTTATCTACCTTGAAGATGTTTCCACCCAGAGTAGCATTGAAGTCGAAGTCGCCCCACTGGTTGTTATACAGCGCCAGGATTTCAGCGTTCAGCGTGCGGTTGTTGAAATTATTCTTCTGCAACTGACCTGCAGCGTTACTGGGGTCAGTCATAGCCATATAGTTCTGGAAATCCATATTGGTAATATCCGTACCGATGGTTCCCTGCAACTTCAAGTGGTCTGAGATGTTCCATATAGCCTTGGCAGTCAAACGGAAAACGTCCTTTGCCGACTTGTTGTCATTCTTGTAGAGATCCCAATAGGGGTTCTTGTTGTACTGGTCGTTACCGTTCCAGTTGGCGTATGTACCGTCTTCGTTCTCGTAGTGCTTCAGCCACTCCTGGTTGTAGGTACCTGCCAGCGTCATCAGGTTCTTACCGATGTTACTCTGAGAGTCGCTCTGTGCGGGACGGTTCTTCACATCCTCACGAGTGTAGTTGGCGGTGAAGTCGAAGTCCACGGGACCAGCAGCTGTAGTGACACGAAGGTTGAAGTTGTCACGGCTCATGTGTGAGTTGGGCAGAATATCTTTGTTGCGCATGTCGGTCACAGAGAAACGAATACCAGTCTTACCGGAGTTTACCGACAGAATGGCGGTGTTCTGGGCCGTGAGACCTGTGCGGAAGAAGTTCGATGTGTTGTCAGGATACATCAGGAACGGGCGCTCCTCGCCATCAAAATAGCGCACCAGACGGTCGTCGGCCTTGGTACCCCAGCTACTGTTGGTACCAGAAGAGGCTGATACTAACTGCTGACCCTTCCAACCCTGTCCGTAGACTTGCTGGATGTTGTCCCACTGAGCGTTCTGTACATCGAAGGTCAGCGAACCGTTGTACTCTAAGCCAATCTTGTCTTTCTCTGCCTTCTTGGTGGTGATGAGGATTACACCATGAGAGGCACGGCTACCATACAGAGCAGAAGCTGCAGGACCTTTCAGCACGGTCATGTTCTCGATATCATCGGGATTGATAGCAGAGATACCGTCACCGAGGTCGAAACCACCGTATGTTCCGGCACTACCGAAATTGGTGTTGTCCAAGGGTACACCGTCAATTACATAGAGGGGCTGGTTATCACCTGTCAGTTCTGTATTACCACGAAGCAGTACGCGGGTAGAACCGGCAGCACCGCCAGCGGTATTCTGAACAACCAAACCGGCCACTTTACCAGCCAGGGAGTTCATCACGTTGGTTTCCTTGGCCTTGGTGAGTTCCTCGCCCTTTACTTCAGAGAGGGCATAACCCAGTGCCTTGCGTTCACGCTTGACACCCAGGGCGGTAACTACAACCTCGCTCAGCTGGGTCTTGTCTTCGTCCAGGACAACTTTCATGTCCTTCTGAGCCTTTACGCTCTTGGTGGCATAGCCGACGTAACTGATCTCAAGGATGTCACCAACCTTACACTTCAATTTGAAATGACCTTCAAAGTCGGTCACTGTTCCATTGTTGGTACCTGCAACCTTGACGGTAGCTCCAATCAATGGACCATTGGCATCTTCAACCGTACCAGAGATAATCTGGTCGACTGGAGTTTCTGCCAGTTCTGCACGTGTGCTCTTTTCAGCAGAGGCCGAAAGCGGGAAGCACAGCATGCCTGCACTTAGCAGACAGAGAAGCATTTTTGTTTTCTTCATTTTGTTATTAATTTGAGTTATGTTAGGATAATAATTAGTACTATTATTTCTTGAGTGGATAGATGTATAACAGGCCGAGCATGAGGGCTGCAATGATTGCCGGGAAGATGGAGAAGAGCAACCATATCATCTGGTTGACAGCTTCAGCATCGGTGATGGTAATCACTGTCTGGCCTGCGGCATCAGTACCAGAGATGAATCCTGAGAAGCCCAGGAACAGGGCTACCAGCGAACCACTAATGGCTGTGCCGAACTTCATGGCCATGGTGCCGGATGAGAAGATGACGCCTGTGGAAGACGTGCCGTTCTTCTCAGTGGCATAGTCGGCCACATCGGCATACATAGACCAAAGCAGTGGCGAATAGATACCAATACCAGTGGAGGTGAGGATGACAACAGCCACAAGTACCCAGATATAGGCGGGATCCATGGGTACGAAGAAGAACGCCACGCTGGTGACAATGCAGATAACTGCTGCCCACATGAAGGCCTTGCGCTTTGAACCTACCCACTTGGTAAAGACGGGTGACACACCACCAAAGATCATGCATGTCAATTCACCGAAGGTCATGAAGACCGTGTAATTGATAATCAGACCAGAAACAGTGACGTCTCCATGCATGCAGTATTCAAAGAGGTAACCAGCCACCGCATAGCGGAAACCATTGAAGAAGTTCATGCAGATGCCGATGAGCGTCAGGATAACCCACGGACCGTTCTTGAAGAGGTCGGCAAAGGGCTTGAACGAGAACTTCTCAGCGCGGATAGGCTTCAAACGTTCTTTTGTCAATAGGCCACAGGCCAGTGTGCCTGCGGCAGCGAGGACTCCAAAGAAGGCACCAAGTACAGCATACTGGTGCTGGTCAGTTCCACCAACTAGTTTCTGCAAGTAAGGAAAGCTGAGTAGGGTGATGAAGCCCATGGCATAGGCTCCCACCATGCGGAACGACGAGAACTGGTTTTTCTCGTTGTCGTCATCGGTCATCACGCCAAGCAGCGATCCGTAAGGCACATTGACAGCCGTATATACCACCATCATCAGCAGGTAGAGTGTGTAAGCCCATATGCGCTTGCCCATAGGCCCGAACTCTGGTGTGTAGAGTAGGAGCGCAAAGATGAGGCCAAACGGAATGGCACCATAGATGAGCCAAGGACGATAGGTTCCCCAACGGCTCTGTGTACGGTCGGCCAGCATACCCATCATCGGGTCAGTAACCACGTCGAACATACGGGCTATCAACATCAGGGTTGCCGTGTCGGCCACAGTCAGACCGAAGACATTGGTAAAGAACAATGGGAAGGCGATGGACATCACTTTCCAAGTGATGCCACCAGCAGCAGCGTCGCCTACCGCATAGCCAATCTTTTCTCTTAACTTTGCCATATGATCATTTATCAATTATCATTTATCAATTATCAGTTAGGCCGAAGGCCGCATCATTTGTCATTTAGGGAAAAGCCCGCTTACATGATAACTTCCACAGTGTGCTTACCGGGTGTTGCGGTGATGACGCAGCCCTCGACGGGTGAACCGTCGAGCACAATGCTCTTCACACCGCTCTCCTTGCCATCAGGGTTCTTCACTGTGATGTCGAACTCTGCATCGCGCAGCACACGGTGTACAGTATACTCCTTGAGCGTTGACGGGATGCAAGGATCAATCTCGATACCGTCATAGGTTGGCTTGATACCCAGGATATACTGTGTAATGGTAATCCAGTTCCAGGCGGCTGTACCTGTGAGCCACGAGTTCTTACCCTCACCAGGCTTGGCGGCATCCTTACCAGCCACCATCTGACAGTAGACATAGGGCTCTACCTTATGCAGCTGCTGGTCTTTGATCCATGCCGGACAAATCTTGGTATAGTGTTCCCAGGCATCGTTGCCACGACGGGCTACCGTCTCACCAATGATGACCCATGGGTTGTTATGGCAGAAGATACCGGCATTCTCCTTGTATCCTGCGGGATAGCTGGAGATCTCACCCATCTCTACATAGTAGCGGGTGAAGGCGGGGTTGTTAAGCACCATACCGTGCTCGCAGTCGAGATACTTCTTGCAAGAATCGAGAGCTTTCTCCACCATGCCGTCCTCGAGTCCGATACCGGCCATGGTGCAGAAGCCCTGACTCTCGATGAAGATCTTACCCTCTTCACATTCCTTACTACCAATCTTATTACCATAAAAATCATATGCACGCAAATACCAGTCACCGTCCCAGCCATGCTTCTTCACGGCCTCAACCATAGCGTCGATGCACTTCTGGGCACGTTGAGCCTCCGAAGTAAAATTGAAAGATTGAAGAGTTGAAGAATTGAAGTTCTTACTCAATTCCTCTACTTCAATTTTTCCATTTTTCAATTCTTCAATTTTACGGCAAAGCTCTACATACTGCTTGCCTGTCAAGACGAAGAGACCGGCAATCATCAGTGACTCGGCTTTACTACCCACGCTATTGTTCTCAGTGGTCTGGAACGACTCGTTGGGATCCCATGAGAAGCAGTTCAGGTTCAGACAGTCGTTCCAGTCGGCACGACCGATGAGTGGCAACATGTGAGGACCAAGGTTCTCTACCACGTGGTTGAACGAGATGCGCAGGTGTTCGAAGAGCGACACCTCGCTACCGGGCTGGTTGTCCCAGGGTACCTGCTCGTCGAGGATAGAGAAGTCCCCCGTTTCCTTAACGTATGCCACGGTACCGAAGATGAGCCAGCAGGGGTCATCGTTGAAACCACCACCGATATCGTTGTTGCCACGCTTGGTGAGTGGCTGGTACTGGTGGTAGCAGCCACCGTCGGGGAACTGCGTAGAGGCAATATCGATAATGCGCTGACGAGCACGGCTTGGAATCTGGTGTACGAAACCTACCAGATCCTGGTTGCTGTCGCGGAATCCCATGCCACGACCCACACCGCTCTCGAAGAACGATGCCGAGCGAGAGAAGCAGAACGTGATCATGCACTGATACTGGTTCCAGATGTTGACCATACGGTTCATGCGCTCGTCGTCGCTCTTGACAGTGAACTTCGACAGCAGCTCGTCCCACAACTGACACAGCTCAGCGAAGGCTGCATCGACTGCCTCTACTGTTGAGAAGCGCTCAATGACAGCATGAGCTTTCTCCTTATTAATAATAGTATGGTCGAGAGTGCCCAGAGAGGTGATGAGGTTACCCTCGGGAGAACCCTCGGGAGTAGTGGTGAACTTCTCTTCCTGCTCGTTCTCTACGTAGCCCAGCACGAAGATGAAGTCATTCTGCTCGCCTGGCTGCAACGTCACCTCTTTATAATGAGAGGCAATGGGACTCCAGCCGTGAGCCAGTGAGTTGGCAGGTTTGCCAGCCATCACACACTGTGGATTAGAGAAGTCGTTATACAATCCGATGAAGGTCTCGCGGTCAGTGTCATAGCCGTCAGTCTTAGCATTGGTCAGGGCGTAGTAGGCATAGTGGTTGCGACGCTCCTTATATTCCGTCTTGTGGTAGATGGTAGAGCCGTTCTCTATCTCCACCTCACCGGTAGACCAGTTGCGCTGGAAGTTCTCCATGTCCGTAGCGGCATTCCAAAGACACCACTCCGTGAACGAGAAGAGCTTCAGCGTCTTCACCTCCTTAGAAGTGTTCTTCAGTGTCAGCTTCTGCACCTCTGCCCATGTGTGCAGAGGAACGAAGAAAAGCACAGAAGCCTCTACACCGTTCTTGCTACCCGTAATACGGGTGTAGTTCATGCCGTGACGGCACTCATAGTTGTCCAGAGGTGTCTTGCATGGCTTCCAGCCTGGATTCCAGACAGTACCACCATCATTGATATAGAAGTAGCGGCCACCTGCGTCCATGGGTACACCATTGTAGCGGTAACGTGTGATGCGGCGGAACTTAGCGTCTTTGTAGAAGTCGTAACCACCGGCAGTATTTGAAATCAGACCGAAGAAGTCCTCGTTGCCTAAGTAGTTAATCCAAGGGAACGGTGTTGCTGGATTGGTGATGACGTACTCGCGGTTTTTATCGTCGAAATTTCCAAATGTTTGCATAGTGTTATTCTTTTCTTCGTTATGTCATTATAACGTTATTACGTAATTTCGATATTTCGTGTTATTTCTCAATTAGCAGGTCAACAAGTCCCTTGTCCTTGAAGTCGTGCTTCTTCTGGTCCCAGAAACCGAAGTCTGCATCATAGCACCAGGTTGTCCATGCGATATTGTTCTCTTTGAACACAGTAAGCATGTCCTTGGTCCACTTGTAGGCCAGTTCGCGGTCTACGGGTTCGTACACACCCCACTCGCCACAGAACAGCTGCAGGTCATACTTCTTGGCAGCAGCGATGGCATCCTTGAAGTCAGCACGGATCTTGTCGATGTTCCACTCCTGCGTAGTGTAGTGGTTCTCGTCAATCAGCTTCTTGACAGAGTCGGGAGCTGCCTCGTAGTCCTCTTGCGACACCAATACGCCAGGATAGTTCACCTTACCCGTGTACTTACCAATGGGTGTCCACCATGCGCCGTAGTGAGTCAGAATCATGGGGTTATAATAGTGGAACGAGAGGATGATGTTCTTGTCGTTCTCGGGAACCTTCAGGTATTTCATGGTCTCGTAGCCCTGCCACATGTTTGAACCAATAACCAGGGTACGCTGGGGCTCACGCTCGCGCAATGCCTTGTGAACCTTGGCAATGAGTTGGTTCCACTGTTCGTGGTCGTCAGCAACGGGTTCGTTCATGAACTCGTAAGCTACCGAGTCCACGCTGTAGACTTTCAGTACGTCAGACAGCTGGTACCACATGTTGATGAGGTCCTGCTGCGACTTCTCAGAAGTAAACAAGGTATTGGCATCGGCCTGTCCCTCGTTGACGGCATTGAAATAGTGTGAACGGATGATGTGCAGGTCCACGATGGTGCGCAGGTGATGCTTCTCAGCCCAGTTGATGGCATTAATCATCAGTTCCCAAGCCTCAGGAAGCTTGTTGCCCTCCTCATCCCAGAACTGTACCTCGTCAATCGGCAGACGTACGAAGTCGAAGCCCAGTGAATCGAGGCGCGCAAAGTCGTCCTCCTGGATGTGTTGCTCACGAGCCTCACCACGCTCCTCCGACTGTGATAGCCAGTGACTCACGTTCGTACCACGCTGAATCTTGAAATTATTTACTTCGTTAGTCTCACTTTTCTTCGTGCAGGCTGTCATCGCCAACATCGTCATGGCAATCACTGCCATGTAATTCATAAGCTTTCTCATTTTTTATGTAGTTATTATGTTATTTCGATTTTCCTTCCATGACACCCTTCAATATCCAGTCAGCCTTGACCTTCATACCGGCATTACGGTCAAAGATGCCGAAATGCTCAGAACCACTGCCGAAGCTGTTGTTATCCCAGATAAAGGTGGAGAAACCACGTTTCTTAGCTTCGCTGACCAGGAAACTGCAGTAGTAGGTCATGTTCTCGTGGATAAGGTCAGTCTGTCCGGCCTTCTGGCGGTCGGTGACACCCCATTCTCCCATGACAATACCCAGACCTTTTTTGCTCCAGGTGTTGACGACTTTGTCAAAGAACTCTGTCATGGTCTTCTCATCGTTGGGCGATGCCTCGCCCTTGGACTTGTAGGGCTCACCCCAGTAGTTATACTTACACTCGCCGGCATAGTCCCATGGTGTATAGTAATGGAACTCCACACTCACGTAGTCGAGATTGCCGTTCTCTGCGTCCGTAGGGATGATGAAGTCGCCATTATACAGTCCGAAGTCTGGGTTGCATACGTAGGTTTGCACGATGAGGTGACGCTTTGCATTGTTGCCACCCGTGGCACGTACCACGTCGATAAATGTCTGGTTGTAGCTGTTCTGTACGGCCAGATTCTCGGCAGTGGGTTTGCCCCAGTTGTCCCTGATGTGTACCTCGTTGGTACCTGCAAAGGCCACACGGTAGTCGTAGTTGGCAAACTCGCTGGCAATATTCAGCCACAGCAGGGCCAGTTTCTGGTTGTTCTCTTCCTTATATTCGTTGGTAGGACGTCCCTCCAACCACTTGTCGTGGTGGGTGTTGATAATCACCTTCAGGTCGTTCTGCAGGCACCAGCCTACCACTTCCTTGATACGTGCCATCCATGCCTTATCAATACTCATGGCTGCCGCATTGGTGATGTGGCACTGCCAGCGGACGGGGATGCGCACGGCGTTGAAGCCAGCCTCTTTTACAGCCTTGATGACCTTCTTAGTCACAACAGGGTTGCCCCATGCCGTCTCTGCCTTGATGCTGTTGTCGGCCATGCCAATCTGCATGGACTCGCCATCCTGTCCAGGTGCTGAGCACTCAAACTGGTTTCCGAGGTTCCAGCCCACAACTCCTTGGTTCCATTCCTTTGCCGTTGGCTCTTTCTGTTCTGTTGTCTTGTCAGTGGCGTCAGTAGCATCTGTTTCATGACTTCCGCATGCTACTATGCAGCATGTGGTTAGCACCGAGAAGAATACTGTTGATAGTAATCGTTTCATTTGTTTTACCTCCTAATAATTATAGTTGTTTTCAATTTTCGGTTGCAAAGGTACGTTTTTCCCGTTCTGGGCAGGTCTTATGGCATTCAAAAAAGGTTTCAAAACAGAAAAGTGATAGTTTTGAAACCTCTTTTTGATAGAATTTATACCTTCCGTTACTGGTATTTTGAAGGCGATACACCGAAATATTTCTTGAAGACGGTACTGAAATACTTCGGGTTGTCGAATCCTGTCAGTGTGGCAGCATCAGATACGCTTCGCCCGTTTCGCAGCATGGAGGCGGCACGTTCCAGACGGATGATGCGGATGAAGTCTTGTGGCGACTTACCGGTATACGACTTCAGTTTGACATAGAACAGTGTGCGACTCATGGCCATCTCACGGCACAGCTGGTCAATGGTGAATGTGGAGTCACTGAGGTGTTCTGATAACAGTTGAGTCACTTTGTTGATAAAATCCGATTCGGGCTCAACAGAACTGGCAGGCTCTTCGTCGTGGTAGGGTAGTGTGGCTATCTTTTGCACATCTTGAGCTTTCAGGTGGTCAATGGTCAGTCGCATGTATTTCTCGTGCCACTCGTACACTTTCCAAGCCCCATAAAATACTAATAGGATGAGAACGATATAGATGCACCACATCCACCAGGAGTTCCACCAGGGCTGATCAATGATGATGGTCAGTTCCTTGGTGTCTATCACAGTACCCGTGGTACGGCTGACACATTGCAGCGTTAGTTGGTGTGTTCCCGACTTCAGTTCGATGAAACGGATATACTGCAAGTCGGTAGGCATGCTCCATTCGCCATCTCCTATCTTGTAGCGGTAGACGATGTCGAAATGGTTACGCATATTGACACTTTCATACAACAGGTCAAAGGTATGTTGCCAGTAGGACAGCCTTAGCTCGCCTTTGTCGGAGATTTCCTGCATGTGGTTATCCTGTGGCTCTTTCTGGTCTGTGTCGTAGTTGACACCGAGAAAACGGATGTTGGCAATATAGTTGATGGGCTGGACCTTTTCTGGATGGACCACAATGGCTCCTGTCGTAGAACCGAAGATAAGGTCGCCGTCAGGCAGGGCCTCTGCAGCTCCCATACTGTACTCCCTGTTGAAACCATAACAGTAGTTGGCATTGCTGACTTTGTTGGTGGCGTCGGGCGTAACAAACGCTATTCCCTCGTTGGTGGCTATCCAGATGCGTCCGTCACTGCTCTTCACCAGACTCCTGACGTAATTAGAGGGAAGACCGTCGTTGACGGTTATCTGACGACTTTCGTGCTTGGCCAGATGGAAGACATAGATGCCTCCGCCATCGGTGGCAATCCATAATTCCATTCCGGTGGCCAGCAGGTGGGTCACAAACGGGTTCACGTCAGTGACACCTGAAGGGGCATAGTTCAGATCCTTGACTTCTGGGTCGCCAGGGGTGATTAGTTTCAAGCCGAAGGCAGTACCTACGGCTATCTGTCCAGAGGCTAACTGCGTGATGGACTGTACGTCGTGAATGGGATAGTAGTGGGTCTCAGGAGATTGCAGCTGGGCATTTGGTGTCTTCTCGTAGAGCAGGTCGCCATTCAGTGAGCCCACCCATAGGCCACCATCCTTGTCGTAGAATGCCGAATACACGTGGTCGTCGCTCAGAGGACTATTGTCCTTGGTATAGACCTTGCGCATCATTCCGTGACTATCAATATCCAACAGGCCCTTACCGTAGGTGGCTATCAGTACACCGCCGTCCGGCTTCTTGCAGGCACTAAGCACCACCGTCCCCTGGCAGGAGTGGTGCCATTGCCCTGTCGTGAAATTGATGATGCTGATACCATTGTCTGTACCCATCAGCAACATGTCTGCCGAGAGTGGCATCACCATGTTCACATGGTCGTTCAACAGACTCTGTCCGTTATTGGCCAGGTGTTGGTAGATGGCTGTTGTACTGCCTATCGGACGTGCAATGTCGATACCGCCTGAATAGCTGCCTATCACAATGTTCTGCCACTTGTCCACCAGCATGCTATAGACACCGTTGCCGTGCAGCACTCCATATTCCGAGTCGTTGGCGTCAAAGAGCAGCGTACAGTCACCCCTGCCGTCACGACGCATCTGGAAGACTCCCTCGCCGTCCACGCCGATAAGCATCGTATCATCGTCGTAGGGATAAATGCTGCGAATGGGGTTCTGGTGCGGGTTCGTATCTGAGAGACGCACAAAATCATCAGCCGTAATCTTGCCATGCTTGCCGAGCGTTATCAGGTGCAGACCGTTCTCGTAGCCGCCTATCCATAGGCGTCCCGACATCTCGTCATAGTAACCGTATTCTGCATTGTAAGGTAACAGACGGTTGCTTCGCTCATCATAGACACCATCGCGGGCAAAGAACAACAGACGGTTCTTCACGGGTACTATCTTGTTCACGTAAGCACTCTTCATCACCTGTGTCAGTGTGGTGTCTTTCAACATATAGACTCCATCGTGCATGGCCAATACCAGCTTGTTCCCCATGATGTGAATGTCGTTCAGCGCTACTTCGTGTCCCAGCTTCTGTGAGATGCTGATTACAAGGTCAAAACAGTCATACTGGGGATTAAAGACAAAGACAGACCCACGGTTGTCGAATGCGTAGATCTTGCTTTCACCGTATGTCATGCGTATTACGCGTCCGCCCATGTGTGAATAAGGCGTGTTCTTGTCCAAGCGATAATTCATGACTTTCGAACCGTTGTACCGTCCCACACCCGTCATCGTGGACCACCAAATGGCGCCTGACGGGGTCTGACAGAGTGAGAAAACACGTTGGTTGTCAATACCTTCCGTTCTTCCTAGGTGTGAAAAGGTGAAGTCTTTCACTTCTAAAGAATAGAGGTGCAGCGTGGTTAGCAGGAAATATATGATTAGACAATGTCTCATATCTTAGGTCTGTTTTTCATCGCAAAGGTACGAAAAGTTGAGCACAAAACAAAGAAACTTGTCTGTTTTTTGCAAATCCTTGCACTAAGTTGACAAAACGAGGGTGCGCCTTTTGACGCACCCTCGTTTCTTCATTTCCGCATATTGCTTATTTCACTTCCCAGATGTCGTTGGTCTCCAGAAGCTCAGCGAAGTTGTGGTACTTCTTCATGCCAGAGACCTCAGCGAGCTGGGCGTGGACGGCATCATTGTAGGTGGGAGCATCCACATCGCGGATGACACCAAGGGCGATGGGGAAACCGTCGCCGTTGCCCATCAAGGCGAGTTTCAGCTGCAGGGTGTTGTCCTCGCAGTGAGCATCGTGAACGAGTACGTCGTCGAGGGTGTAGCCATCCTTACCGATTTCTACGACCTTCAGTCCGAAGCCCTGCTGTACCAGTCCGAACTCGTTGTTCTCACCGAAGACGAGCTTCTCGCCGTGTTTTACGTAGATGGCATTCTTCTTACGGCCTTCCTTGTTATAGACGGCCTCGTGACAGCCGTCGTTGAAGATGACGCAGTTCTGCAGTACCTCCGTGACGCTGGCACCCTTATGCTCGTAGGCAGCCTTCAGCACCTCGACAGTACCCTGGGCATCGGTAGCCACACAGCGGGCGAAGAAGTGGCCGCGGGCACCGAAGCAGAGCTCGGCAGGACGGAACGGATCCTCAACAGTGCCGTAGGGGCTTGACTTAGATACGAAGCCACGGGGTGAGGTGGGAGAGTACTGACCCTTGGTCAAACCGTAGATGCGGTTATTAAGCAGAATCATGTTCAGGTCGATGTTACGACGGTTGGCATGGATGAAGTGGTTACCACCGATAGCCAGTCCATCACCATCACCTGATACCTGCCAAACGGTGAGGTTGGGGTTAGCTACCTTTGCACCAGTAGCGATGGCAGCAGCACGACCGTGGATGGTGTTCATGCCGTAGGTAGCCATGTAGTGGGGCAGACGGCTGGAACAACCGATACCAGAGATAACTGCTACGTTCTCGGGAGCTACGCCAATCTCGGCCATAGCCTTATGGAGTGAAGCCAGGAAGAAGTGGTCGCCGCAACCAGGGCACCAACGGGGCTGGCCTTTCTTAAAATCTTGTGCTGTATATTCCATAACTCTTTACTTCTTTAAAATGTCCTCGAATGCGTTCACTAACTCTTCTACGATGAAGGGTTGGCCCTTGACCTGGTTGAACTGGTAGGGTACAAAGCCATCGACCTTCATGCGCAGGTAGGCAGCCAACTGACCCATGTTCTGTTCGGCAACCACCACCTTATTATATTTAGAGAGGACAGCGGCAGCATTCTTGGGCAGCGGGTTCAGGAACTTGAACTGAGCCTGGGCAACCTTGTGGCCCTTAGCGCGAAGTTCATCCATAGCCGAGTGCAGGTGGCCGTAAGTAGAACCAAAGCCAACGATGAGCAAGTCGGCATCAGCATCGCCCTCCACTTCGAGGTCGGGAACCTGGATGTTGTCAATCTTCTGCTGGCGTAGACGCGTCATCAGATCGTGGTTCTCAGGATTCGTCGAGATAGCACCTGTGTTAGAGTCCTTCTCCAGTCCACCGAGGATGTGAGCAAAGCCCTCGCGACCAGGAACAGCCCAGTAGCGGGTACCGTTCTCTGCACGCATGTAGGGTGTCCACTTACCCTTCAGCTCCTCAGGAACATAAGGAGGATTGATGGCGTCGAGCTTTGCCATCTTAGGCAGTTTGAAGGCACCAGAACCGTTGGCGACATAAGCATCGGTGAGCAGGATGACGGGTGTCATGTGCTCCAAAGCAATCTTGGCAGCCTGATAGACAGCGTCGAAGCAGTCGGTAGGACTCAGTGCTGCGATGACGGGCATGGGACTCTCACCGTTACGTCCGAAGAGTGCCTGCAGCAGGTCGGTCTGTTCTGACTTAGTAGGCAGACCAGTAGCAGGACCACCACGCTGTACGTCGATAACAACCAGTGGCAACTCCATGATGACGGCGAGGTTCATCACCTCTGACTTCAGGCAGACGCCAGGACCAGAGGTTGAGGTGACACCCAGTGCACCAGAGAAAGAGGCTCCCAGTGCTGAGGCTGCACCGCTGATCTCGTCCTCACACTGTACGGTGATGACACCGCACGACTTGTGCTTTGACAGCTCGTGCAGGATATCGGTAGCAGGAGTGATGGGGTAGCTGCCCAGGTAGAGACGCAGGCCTGCCTTCTCAGCGGCAGCAATCAGTCCGTAGGCAGTAGCCTTGTTACCTGTAATATCCATATAGCGGCCCGGCTCCTTGTACTTCGACTCCACGCGATAGACGTTGGTAGCTGAGGAGTGGGTGTTGTGACCATAGTCGTAACCTGCCTGGATAACCTTGATGTTAGCTTCAGCAATGGCAGGCTTCTTGGCGAATTTCTCTTTGAGGAAGTTGGCAACGAGGTTCAGGTCGCGGTCGAAGAGCCAGCAGACGAGACCCAGTGCAAACATGTTACGACACTTCATCATGGCCTTGTTGTCCATGCCTGTATCGGCTAGGCAGTCTTTTACCATGGTGGTCAGCGGACACTGGATGACACGATCGGGGTCGATGTTCATTTCGCCGAGGTAGTCCTCCGTCTGGAACTGAGCCTTCTCCAAGTCCTTAGGACCAAAGGAGTCAGTATCGATGATAATCGTTGCACCTGGTTTGGCATAGCGATACTGCGTCTTCAGTGCGGCAGCATTCATGGCCACCAGCACATCGCACTTGTCGCCAGGGGTATAGACCTTGCCAGCACCGATGTGTACCTGGAAACCAGACACACCCGTCAGCGAACCTTGCGGGGCGCGGATGTCAGCGGGATAGTCGGGGAATGTAGAGATGCCGTTACCAACGGTGGCACTAACCGTAGAGAAGATGTTTCCGGCCAACTGCATACCGTCACCGGAGTCACCTGAAAAGCGTACGACCACTTGGTCGAGTTCTTTTACTTCTAATTGTTCAGCCATTGTTATATAATTAGGTGTGTTACAATCTTTGAAAAACGAATGCAAAGGTCGCAAATATAAATGGAATATCCAAATAAATTGCAATAAAAATGCAATTATTGACCATTTTCTTGTCAATAACTGCATTTTTATTCATGAAATTGGTGTTATGAATCCAGATTAATATTCAAAGGATGAGCCACCAAGGAACTCGCGCAACAACGAGGTGGGCGGTATCTGGTCTTCGGGAATGGGCTTGATATAGTGCAAGAACTTCAGCAAGCGATATGCTTCGGCATGTTCCTCGCAGTTTTCGGGAACCTGTTCCAGCAGAGGCTCTGCCTGTTGCTTGATGACGGCTAATTCGAAGAGCATGGCACTGTTGAAAATGGCGTCGGCATTCTCCTGGTAGGGGAATATCCATCGATTCTCGCCCTTGCGGACACTCGCCCAACGGCGGATGCTTCCTAATGCGTTGACACCACGGTACTTGTGGTCGCGGATGATGCGACGCAGTAGACGATTGTCCGTCGTGGGGATGTAGTTGTGGTTGTCCAGCAGGATAGTGGTAAGTGCCGAGGCATAGACACGGAAGATTTGTTCGTTGGGAATCTGTGCGGTCAGTTCGGGGTTCAGTGCATGGATGCCCTCCAGGATGAGGACCTCGTTACCCTTCAACTTGAGTTTCTTACCACTCTTCTCGCTCTTGCCGAGCTGGAAATTGTAACGGGGCAGTTCTATCTCCTCACCACGGAACAAGGCATTCATCTGTTCATTGAGCAGTGGGATGTTCAATGCATGCAAGTGCTCGAAGTCGTAGTCGCCACTTTCATCGCGTGGTGTCTGGTCGCGGTCCAGGAAATAATCGTCCAGCGAGATGCCGACAGGGTATATGCCATTGACGGCCAACTGGATGCTCAGGCGTTTGCAGGTCGTCGTCTTGCCACTGCTTGACGGACCAGCAATGAGTACCATCTTGACGGTTTTCCTCTTGGCTATCTCGTCGGCTATCTGTGCAATCTTCTTCTCTTGTAAGGCTTCGCTGAGTTGGATGAGTTGGTTGGCATGTCCATCACTGATGGCTTTGTTCAGGTCGCCCACAGTACGCATTCCTAAGATCTCCTGCCAACGATGGTGCTCCTTGAAGATCTCGAACATCTTGTCCTGACGGATAAAGGCGCCCAGTTTCGACGGGTCTGTGCGTGAGGGAAGACGTAGGAGAATGCCATCAAAATAGTACTCCAGTCCAAAGAGATAAATCTGCTTGGTATTCGTCAGCAGCGTACCATAGTAATAGTCCTTGTAACCATCCAGGTCGTAGTAGGTGGTGTACAGCCGTCCGCTGTTCTCCAGTAGTTTGACTTTCGACATGCTACCACCCTGGCGGAACATCTCGATGGCTTCTTCGGTAGTCGACTCAAAACGATGGATGGGTAGTTTGGCATCAATGAGTTGTTGCATACGCTGGCGCAGTTCGTTAACGTCATCGGGTGTCACCTCGCGTCCTAACTTTAGGTTAACGTAATAGCCATTGCTGATGGGGATGTCGATGATGACTGTACAGTCTTTCCACAAGTCGTGGGCTGCCTTACATAAGACAAAGAAGACAGATCGCGTGTAGGCACGGATGCCACTGGCAGAGTGCATGTCCAGGAACTCAATATCCTTGGGTTTGTACACTCTGTAGTGCATTCCTTCGACCTTGTTATTCACTTTGGCACTGATGGGTCCGTACTCCATTTCGAGCCCCAACTGAGAAAAAATTTCAGAAAGTGTGCTTCCGATGCGAAT
Source organism: uncultured Prevotellaceae bacterium (assembly GCA_946405695.1). The sequence continues at coordinate 27,892 of CAMJIA010000002.1, forward strand.
ATTTACAGATTTTTTATTATTTTTGCAACGGATTTTGATTTGTTGTTCCATAAGCATAAAGTTTTGGGCGCTACAAATGTACGAAAAATAGTTGAAAAGTAAAACAATTTAATAAAAATATTATGTCTATCTGGGTAATTTTCACGCTTTTGGGCTCTTTGGCACTCTTGATGTATGGTATGAAGTCGATGAGTGAAGCCCTTCAGAAGATGGCGGGTCCGCAATTGCGACACGTCCTTGGCGCCATGACTACCAATCGTTTTACTGGTATGCTGACGGGTATGCTTGTTACGGCCAGTGTACAGTCTTCTACCGCTACTACCGTGATGACGGTGTCGTTCGTCAATGCTGGATTATTGACGCTGGCACAGGCGATCTCGGTCATTATGGGTGCTAACATTGGAACAACCCTGACAGCATGGATTATGTCTGCGGGTATGTCATTTAACATCGGCGACCTGGCCTATCCGGCCTTTCTCGTAGGTATTATCCTTATTTATCAGAAGAAGCACCGCTATATCGGTGATTTCCTCTTCGGCTTGGCCTTCTTGATTTTTGCCTTGGCAACATTACGCGTGACAGGCCAGAATATGCATCTGGGTGAGAACCAGGCAGTGTTAGACTTTTTTGCCTCGTTCGACCCGAACTCATTCATCACTACGCTGATATTCCTGTTCCTGGGTGGTGTGCTAACCTTCTGTGTGCAGTCGTCGGCAGCGGTGATGGCCATCACCATGATACTTTGTTCGAGTGGTGCTCTGCCCATCTATCAGGGTATTGCACTGGTGATGGGTGAGAACATTGGTACCACCGTAACCTCGAACCTGGCTGCGATGTCGGCAAATACACAGGCTCGTCGAGCTGCTTTGGCCCACATGTTCTTCAATGTGTTCGGCGTGGTCTGGATTCTCTTTGTGTTCCGCCCGTTCATTGACATGGTCTGTGGCTGGGTTGGCTACGATGTCAATATGACGATGGAGCTGGCTGGTGCTCACGCTTTCATGGCAAATGCCGCCAAGCTAAGTTTCGTGCTGGCTGCGTTCCATACCAGTTTTAATGTCGTCAATACGTTTATCCTCATTTGGTTCATTCCGCAGATTGAGAAGTTCGTATGTTGGGTCATCAAACCTAAGAAGGTGGACGAGGAAGAAGACTTCCGTCTGCACTTCATTACTGCTGGTTTCATGAAAACCCCAGAGCTCTCGGTACTGGAGGCACAGAAGGAAATCCAACAGTTCTCCAACCGTATGCAAAGGATGTTCGGCATGGTGAGAGAACTGTTGACGCTTTCGTCGAGCACGAACAATAAAAAGGACAGCAAGGCAGGAGAGTTCAATAAACTTTACACGCGTATTGGGAAGTACGAGGGTATCTCGGACAATATGGAACTGGAGATTGCCAACTACCTCAACTCCGTCAGTGATGCCCACCTCTCTGATGATACCAAAGCTAAGATCCGTGCCATGTTGCGTGAGGTGTCGGAGTTGGAGTCTATTGGTGATGCCTGTTTCAACATGGCTCGTACCATCTCACGTAAATACAATGGCAAGGAGGACCACTTCGTTGAGAAGCAGTATGACCACCTGCACCAGATGATGGAACTGACTGACCAGTCGCTGTCGCAGATGAACCGCTTGATGGGTGGTCGTAAGGAGTCGTTCGACGTGAACCGCACGTTCAATATCGAGAACGAAATCAATAACTACCGCAACCAGTTGAAGACGCAGAATATCACTGATGTCAACAACCGTGAGTACACCTACGCAGTTGGTACCATCTATATGGATATTATCAACGAATGCGAGAAACTAGGTGACTATGTGGTCAATGTCGTTGAGGCACGTATGGGATTACGTCAAAAAGATGTCTGAAAATAATGTAGATTAAAATAAATTTATTAAATTTGCAGCGGAAATAAATAACAAATCTGTATATCTATGAAAAGACTACTTTTATTATCGGCCATGATGTTGACGTTCTCGTTGACAATGCTGGCACAGATTACTACCTCTGCTCTCAGTGGTAAGGTTACCATGCAAGACACCAAGGAAGAAGTGATTGGTGCCACAGTAATTGCTGTACATGAGCCTTCTGGCACGAAGTACACGGCAGTGACCAATATCAGTGGACGCTTTGCCATTCAGGGTATGCGTAACGGTGGTCCATACACTGTTAGCATCAGCTACATCGGCTATGAGACCAAGACCTTCAAGGGTATCAACTTGGATCTTGGTGAAACGTACAACTTGCCGGTATGGATTTCTGAGAATGCCAACGAACTGACAGAAATTGTTGTTAGTGGTAAGGCTTCTAAGTTTGCTGGTGAGAAGACAGGTGCTTCGACAAACATCTCTAACGAGCAGATGATGTCGATGCCAATGATTAGCCGTAGCATTACTGATATTGCCAAGCTGTCTCCTTATGCTGGTGGTGGTATGAGCTTTGCAGGTGCTAACGGTAAGATGAGTAACTTTACTGTCGATGGTGCAAACTTTAACAATAACTTCGGACTCAACGACGACCTTCCTGGTGGTGGCAGCCCTATCTCATTGGATGCTATTGAGGAGGTTCAGGTTGTTATCGCACCTTATGATGTTCGCCAGACAAACTTTATTGGTGGTGGCGTGAATGCTGTTACGAAGTCAGGTACGAACACCTTTAAGGGAACCGCATATACTTATTTCCGCAACGAGCACATGCGTGGTAACAAGATTGACGGAAAGGACTTGGGCGAAAGAGCAGAAGATCGTAAGACCATCTATGGTTTCACCTTGGGTGGCCCGATCATCAAGAACAAGTTGTTCTTCTTTGCCAACTATGAGTATGAAAAGGTTCCTGGTCAGGTTATCAAGTATCGTGCACGTCATGCTGGCGAGGAAGCTGGTGGTATGGTTTCGCGTGTTTATGAAAGTGACATGGCACAAGTGCATGACTATCTGCTGAACAACTTTGGCTATGAAACTGGTTCATGGACCGATTTCCCTGCCGACGAGAAGAATGAGAAGTTCCTGGCACGTCTGGACTGGAACATCACTGATAACCACCATCTGGCTGTTCGCTATAACAGCACGAAGGATACCAGCTACTCTGGTGCTAGCCGTTCAACAGGTGACTATGTTTACAAAGGTTCTGGCGACTATCGTACAGGAGAGAAAGCTATGATCTTTGCAAATTCGATGTATGGTAACGAGAAGTCAGTGAAGTCTGTTACTGTTGACCTGAACAGCCGTTTCAGTGACAAGGTTAGCAACCAGTTGCTCTATACCTATTCTTATATGAAGGATCCTACTCGTACTTCGAATTCGGCAACATTCCCCTTCATCGATATCTCTTATCCTTATGATGCTACTTCAACGTCTCCAACTATTGAGCCGTATATCAGTGCAGGTTATGAGTTGTTCACTTGGAAGAACCACGTGGAGAACAAGGTGCACAGTCTGACTGACAACCTAACACTGTATCTGGGTAGCCATAAGATTACTACAGGATTCTCTTTTGAGCATCAGTTTGCTGACAACTCGTATATCCGTGAGGGAACAGGACAGTATCGTTTCCGCAACCTCAACGAGTTCCTGAGTGGTGCTGCTCCTGAGGCTGTTAACTTTACCTATGGCTTCAATGGCAATGACAGTCCCACTTCAGCTGTACGCTTCAACCAGTATGGTCTGTACCTGCAGGATGAGTGGAACGTTACTTCCAACTTCAAGCTGACCTACGGTGTCCGCTTTGACGACTTGGTATTCGATGAACAGGATATCGCACGCAACAATGCGATTTATAACCTTAATTATTTGGACAAGAGTGGCGAAACAGTCTATGGCTTCAATGGCTACAGAATTGATACTGGCAAGTGGCCTGACAACCATATCCAGATTTCTCCACGTGTAGGTTTCTCATGGGATGTCTTTGGTGACCGTTCGCTGAAAGTACGTGGTGGTACGGGTATCTTCACAGGTCGTCTGCCTCTGGTATTCTTCACGAACCAGCCAGGTAATGCCAATATCGATAAGACAACCTATAGCGTAGGTTATAACTATAAGACTGGTAAGTGGCAAGACACCAATGGTCATGATGAAGCATGGATTCAGGCTAAAATGAATGGCCTGGCAGGAAAGTTCATGGGCGTCAACGAACTGATGCAGCATTTCGAAGTGCCCACCACGAATGAGAACCATGTTGCAGGTTCCAAGATATCTGGTGTATATAGCGACTTCAAGATGCCACAGATTTGGAAGTCTAGTATCGCTATCGACTATCAGATACCAGTATCGTTCCCGTTGTCAGTGACTGGTGAGTTCATCTACACCAAGAATGTTAATGCGGTATATATGCGCAATGTCAACGTCAGGGATCCTGAGGCAGAAGGCTGGGAGCGTTTCAATGGTGCCGACAACCGTTATATTTACCCCAAGAACTATCAGTACTACTCTGGAAAGAATGCCATTATGCTTGACAATACCTCAAAGGGTTATGGCTATACCGCTAATATCACCGTCAATGCGGAGCCTTTCCGTAACTTGAAGTTAATGGCAGCCTATACCCATACCGAGGGTAAGGAAGTCTCTGGTCTTCCTGGTAGCGACCCCGTATCTGCATGGCAGGGTGTAATTTCTGTTGATGGTGCAAATTTCACTCCTGCACAGCGTTCCAGCTATGTAACTCCTGATCAGATTACTGCTTCACTGAGCTACTATGTTCCTATCAAGCTGAGAAGCCTCACATTGGGTACACATATTAATCTGTTCTACAAGGGATATTCATACTCTGGAACCAGCTTCACGTATGCCAATGATATGAATGGCGATGGCTTGTCTACCGACCTGATTTATATTCCTAAGGATGACAGCGAGATTAGGTTCAAGACTGATGAGGACCGTGTAGCCTTCTGGAACTTCGTAGAGCAAGATGACTACCTGAAGAACCATAAGGGTGAGTATGCTGAGGCTTACTGCGGACGTGCTCCCTGGTTGCATCGTTTCGACCTCCGTGTTGCTGAAGACTTTGAGATGAAGGTATTTGGCACAAAGCAGAAGTTCCAGGTATCTGTTGATATCATCAACTTTGGTAACATGCTGAACTCCAAGTGGGGTGTTCCTAAGAGTGCAGAGGCTTGCAACTATGGAAAGATCTTAAGATATGAGGGTATGGACTCAACGAATACGCCATATTTCTCTATGTGTAAGGATTCGAATGGCAAGTACTACACAAAGACTTACGATACCGTCTATAGCTACAGCCACTGCTGGAGCTTGCAGATTGGATTTAAGTACTTCTTCAACTAAGTCTCTGCTGCAGTCTGCATACTTTGAAATCTAAATAATCCTTTCAGTTACGTAAAAAGTGGCTGAAAGGACTTTTTTATGGTCTGAGGAAGTATAAAAAAACATAATAATAATAAGGTACGTGTACATTAGTCAATAATTATTACTATCTTTGCCCGCTGAAAATGTAATTGAAACAATTCTATATCTAACTACTTTTTAATAAAATGATGAAACTGAAGAGAATGTTTGTGGCTGCCCTCACCCTGGTGTGTAGTGTAGTCATGGTGGCACAGGAGATGCAGATGCCGCCAATCCCAGTGGATCCTGCCGTACGTATGGGTAAGCTGGACAATGGACTGACGTATTACATCCGTCACAACGAGTATCCTGAACATGTGGCCAACTTCTATATTGCCCAGCGTGTGGGCTCCATCAACGAGGATGAGAGCCAGCGTGGTTTGGCCCACTTCCTGGAGCACATGGCTTTCAATGGCTCTGAGCACTTCCCCTCAAAGCCAGAAGGTAAGAGCATCATCGACTATACCCGTTCGCTGGGTGTTGAGTTCGGTTCTGACCTGAACGCTTATACCAGCATCGACCAGACCGTTTATCGTGTTTGTGATGTGCCCACCAAGCGTGCTACTGCCCTTGACTCTTGTCTGCTCATCCTGAAGGACTGGTCAAACGGTCTGCTCTTGGAAGCTGAAGAGATTGACAAGGAGCGCGATGTGGTACACAACGAGTGGCGCCTGGGTGAAGGTCCTTCACAGCGTATGATTACCCGTTCGCTGCCCAAGATGTATCCTGGTTCTAAGTATGGTCTGCGCATGCCTATCGGTCTGATGTCTGTTATCGATAGCTTCAAGCCCGCTACTCTTCAGGCCTACTATCACAAGTGGTATCGTCCTGACAATCAGGCTATCATCGTAGTCGGTGATGTTGATGTTGATCACATGGAGGCTAAGATTAAGGAACTCTTTGGTGGTATTAAGGTTGACGCCAATGCTCCTAAGGTCATTGCTGAGGATGTTCCCGACAATAGCGAGGCTATCTATATCTTCGACAAGGACAAGGAGATGCAGATGAGTCAGCTGATGATTATGATGAAGCATGATGCTGTCCCTGAAGAGGAGAAGGCTAATCTCGGCTATCTTGTTCAGAGCTACATGACGAACGTCATCTCTCGCATGATGAGTCTGCGCCTCAATGAGATGACACAGGAGGAGAGTTGTCCCTTCTTCCAGGCATACGCCGATGATGGCCAGTATCTGCTGTCGAAGACGAAGGACTGTTTCGAACTGATTGGTGTGCCCAAGGAAGGAAAGGATATGGAGACCCTGCAGGCGCTCTACCGTGAGGCCAGACGTGCCCGTGAGTTTGGTTTCACCGCTACGGAGTATGCTCGTGCCCAGGCAGACTACCTGAGTTCTTTGGAGAAGCAGTATACCAACCGCGACAAGCGCAAGAATGCCGAGTATGGCAACGAGTATCGTGACCACTATCTCTCTAACGAGCCTATCCCCCCATTGGATGTACTCTATCAGATGATGCAGCAGATTGCTCCTAATATTCCCGTTGCTGCTGTCAATCAGTTACTTCCTGAACTGATTTCTGCTACTGACAGCAACCTCGTTGTTATGGAGTGGGCTCAGGAGAAGGAGGGTAAGGTATATCCTACCGAGCAGGACATGGCTGCTGCTATTGCTGCTGCCCGTGCTGAGAAGATTGAGGCTTACGTCGATAATGTGAAAGACGAGCCATTGGTTGATGTTACCAAGATTAAGGCAGGTAAGATAGTCAAGGAGACTGAGAACAAGGTCTTCGGTTATAAGGAGTTGACGCTCTCTAATGGTGCTACTGTTATTCTGAAGAAGACCGACTTCAAGGACGATGAAATTCAGATGCAGGCTTCTTCATGGGGTGGTAAGTCGATGTTTGGTCCTGCCGACTATACCAATCTGAAGGTCTTTGACCAGGTGATTGGCATGAGTGGTATTGGTAATTTCTCCAGCAACGAGCTCACCAAGGCACTGGCTGGTAAGGAGTGCAATGCCGATGCTTCGCTGGGTAATACCCGTCAGTACATCACTGCACACTCTACACCGAAGGACATCGAGACCATGATGCAGATGCAGTATCTCTATTTCACAGCTATCAACAAGGACGAGAAGCAGTTCCAGAACCTGATGACTTCGCTGGAGATGGCACTGAAGAACAAGAACTTGAATCCTGAGGCTGTCTTCTCTGACTCGTTGAGCAACACGATTTATTCTCATAACCCCCGTTTCGCCAACATCCAGGTAGAGGACCTGAAGAATATCAGCTACGATCGTATCCTGGAGATTGCCAAGGACCGTTTCAAGAATGCTGGTCAGTTCACCTTCGTCTTCGTTGGTAACTTCGACGAGCAGACCCTCCGTCCACTCATTGAGCAGTATATCGCTTCGCTGCCTGCTACCAAGCAGAAGGCTGAAGACTTCAAGGAGATTATGACCCTTGCCAAGGGTGAGGTTGTCAACAACTTCAAGGTGAAGACCGAGTCTCCCAAGGCCATCGCCCTTGAGTACTGGTATGCTGATATGCCTTACACACTGGAGAATTCAGTGAAGCTGGATGCTGTTGGTCAGATTCTGTCGATGATCTACCTGAAGACCATCCGTGAGGACGAGAGTGCCGCTTACTCTTGTGGCGCTGCTGGTGACTTCAATCTTGGTACCCACCAGCCTAAGGCTATGCTGCAGGGCTACTGCCCCATGAATCCTGACAAGCAGGAGATTGCTATCCGCCTGTTGCACGAGGGTATTGCCAAGATGCAGAAGGCTATCGATGCTGACCAACTGGCTAAGACCAAGGAGTATATGCTGAAGCAGATTGATGGGGATGCCAAGAAGAACAACTACTGGATCAACACCATCACAGCCTATAAGGAATATGGTATTGACTTCTTCACCGACTACAAGAAGACTGTTGAGTCGCTGACAGTAGACAACGTTCGTGACTTCCTGAACAAGTTGCTGAAGAGTGGTAACCATATAGAGGTCATCATGTTGCCAGAGACGAAGTAATCATCTACAAGAATCAACAAAAACGACTCGTTTCTGAAAAGAGCGGGTCGTTTTATTTTGTCATTTGCTGAAAAGTCCGTACCTTTGCACCAAAATTTTAAGCTATGTCATATTTATTTTCATCAGAATCAGTATCGGAAGGTCATCCCGACAAGGTGGCCGACCAGATTAGTGACGCCATTCTCGATCAGTTCCTGGCTTACGACGACAAGGCCCGTGTGGCTTGTGAGTCGTTTGTCACTACCGGACAGGTGGTGTTGATGGGCGAGGTGCGCAGTGATGTGTATATCGACCTGCAGTCCATTGCACGTAGTACCATTCAGAAGATAGGATATACCAAGGCTGAATACCAGTTCGACGGCAATTCCTGTGGTATTCTGACAGCCATCCATGAGCAGAGCGAGGATATCAATCGAGGTGTGGATAATGGCGATGAGGACGAACAGGGCGCTGGCGACCAGGGCATGATGTTCGGCTATGCCACCAACGAGACAGAGAACCTGATGCCTGTATCGCTTGATCTCGCACATCTCATCATGCGTACCTTGGCTGAGATTCGCAAGGAGGGTAAGGTGATGACCTATCTCAGACCAGACTCCAAGAGTCAGGTAACTATCCAGTATAGCGATGCCGGCATTCCTGAGCGCATTGATACCATTGTCGTCTCCACCCAACACGACGAGTTCGACAGCGACGACGAGCGCATGCTGGCCAAGATTCGTGAGGACGTCATCAATATCCTGATACCTCGTGTCAAGGAGAAGATTCACTCAAGTAGTGTGTTGTCGCTGTTTGGCGACGACATCAAGTACTTCGTCAACCCCACAGGTAAGTTCGTCATTGGTGGTCCTCATGGTGATACGGGTCTGACGGGTCGTAAGATTATTGTCGACACCTATGGTGGCAAGGGAGCCCATGGTGGTGGTGCCTTCTCTGGCAAAGACTCTTCGAAGGTGGACCGCAGTGCCGCCTATGCAGCTCGTCATATTGCCAAGAACATGGTGGCTGCTGGTGTTGCCGACGAGATGCTGGTGCAGATCAGCTATGCCATTGGTGTTGCCAAACCCATGAATATCTATGTCAACACCTATGGCCGTTCGCACGTCAACATGACAGATGGTGAGATTGCCAAGAAGATAGAACAGCTCTTCGACCTGCGTCCCAAAGCTATTGAGCGTTCGCTGAAGTTGCGTCAGCCCATGTACTTGGAGACAGCAGCCTACGGACACATGGGACGCCAGTCGGAGGTGGTGAAGAAGACCTTTACCAGTCGCTACCACGATACCAAGACCATCGATGTCGAGCTCTTCACGTGGGAGAAGCTGGATAGGGTAGAGGATATCAAGAAGGCATTCGCATTGTAAGCATTGATACCAGCAGACAGCATATTTCTGTTAGAGAAACCGGTAGAGGAGATACAAATCGACCTGCCCGAGTATTACAAGGAGGGATTCTTTTCTAAAGACTCCCTCTTTCATCCTGAATTGGAGGGTGGACGTTATGGCTCAGTAGGTGATCCTGTACCCTATAGTGTTCGCAGCGACGATGTCATCACGTCGCTCTTGCTGGTATTCTTCGTATTGGCTGTCGTTTCATACTCCAATATTCGTGGCTTTTTCTCTCGCCAGGCTAAGAACTTCTTCCATACTCCTCACGAAGGGGCGACCTCTATGACGGAAACTGCTACCGAGGCACGTTTCCAGGTGTTCATCGTCTTCCTGACGGGCCTTATGTTTGCCACGCTTTATTATTTCTACTCGCTCCACTATAACGGCGATTCTTATATCCTTAGCTCGCAATACTACCTCATTCTGATTGTCTGGGCTATCTTCCTACTCTATTTCCTGGTGAAGATGGGACTCTACTCTCTAGTCAATTTGGTGTTCTTTGATGGTAAAAGAAATAGACAATGGATAAAGTCCTTGTTGTTCATTATTGCCTTGGAGGGACTCTTGTCAGTGCCGGCAGTCATTATGGGTCCATACTTCGATTTATCTATACATAAAGTAGAAATTTATTTCGCAATTATGCTTGTTTTGGTCAAATTGATGACATTTTATAAGTGCTTTATCATCTTTTTTCGCCAAAATGTCGTTGGTCTGCAAATTATTTTGTACCTTTGTGCGCTCGAAATAGTGCCTTTAGTGGCATTGTGGGAAATTCTGGATGTCACAGCAAACAATTTGAAAATAAATTTTTAGGACACAATGATAAAAAAGATTTTGGTTTCACAACCTAAACCGTCAAGCGAGAAGTCGCCTTACTACGACATCGCTTCCAAGTTCGACGTGGAACTCGTGTTCCGTCCGTTTATCAAGGTTGAGGGAATCACGGCTAAGGACTTTCGCGCCCAGAAGGTGAATATCCTGGACTATACTGCCATCGTTTTCACCTCTCGTCACGCCATCGACCACTTCTTTACTTTGGCTAAGGAGTTGCGTGTAGCCATTCCTGAGGATATGAAGTATTTCTGCGTGACGGAGACTATCTCGTTGTATATCCAGAAATATGTGCAGTATCGTAAGCGCAAGGTGTTCTTTGGAACCACTGGTAAGATTGATGACCTGCTGCCCACTATGGTGAAGCATAAGACGGAGAAGTACCTCGTACCTATGAGCGACGTCCACAACGACAGTGTTGCCCAACTGCTGGACTCCAAGAAGCTGAACCATCGCGAGTGTGTGATGTATCGTACTGTCAGCAACGACTTCACTCCTGAGGAGGTGAAGACCTTCGACTACGACATGCTGATCTTCTTCAGTCCGTCAGGTATCGAGTCACTCACCAAGAACTTCCCAGACTTCAAGCAGGGAGAGATTGCCATTGCCACCTTCGGTCCTACTACCGCACAGGCTGCCAAGGCCGCAGGTCTGCGTCTCGACATCGAGGCTCCTTCTGAGAAGTATCCTTCCATGACGGGTGCCCTTCAGCACTATCTCCTCACTGTTGAGGACTAGTGTTTGTCCGTTCAATCCGTTTCATCTGTGGTCGTCAATAAATTCGGATTTCGCAAGCGTGAGCGCATGGTGAGTCTGCGACTCATCGACGAGCTCTTTGGTGGAGGACACAGTCGCTCTGTAGCAGCCTTCCCGTTGCGTGCCGTCTTTATGTCGCGTCAGCGCAATGCTCATGACGAGCCCCTGCAGATGCTGGTCAGCGTACCCAAGAAACATTTCCATCATGCTGTAGACCGCAATCACGTCAAACGCCAGGTGCGTGAGGCGTGGCGTCTACATAAACAACTGCTTGTCGAGGCTATTGCCCCTGACAAGCAGTTACTTGTTGCCTTTGTCTGGCTCTCCGACGAGCAACTGCCTACCTCCGCTGTCGAGGAACGCATCGTTAATATCGTGAAGCGCATTCAGGAGAGACTTTAATTCGTACAATTCGTTTTAATTCGTTGTTGTCATTAAATCCGTGTTCAGCTTCATCCGTCGTTTCCTGATAATGCTATTGGTGGCGCCCATCCGCTTCTACCAGACTGTCATCTCTCCGATGACTCCTCCTTCCTGCCGTTTCACTCCCACTTGTAGCGAGTACGCACGTCAGGCCATCATCAAGCATGGTCCCTTTAAAGGCCTCTATCTTGCCATTTGGCGCATTCTCCGTTGCAATCCCTGGGGTGGCTCCGGCTACGATCCTGTACCCTAAGGTACCAAGAAACCGTACCCCAATATTTTTTAGTCCGTAGTTAGCGAACTCTTGGTCCGTAGGCTGCGGACTGCGAGTCCGTAACCTACGGACTGGATTTTGCAAGTGTCCTTATGGCAGAAACTGACGGTCTCTAAATTTGGAACCGATGGTTTCTCCGTTGGAAACCAGTGGTTTCTCCGTTGGAAACCGATGGTTTCTCCTTGAGGAACCGTTGGTTTCCAACAGGGCTCCCAATGGAATCTCCCGTTGGGACGACCGAAAAGTGCCATGTATCTCGTTAAGTCCAATTCCTGCTATAAATCCTGCTCTTTTGTAAGGAATTCAGTAATATTAATGTTAACGTATTATAAATTTGCGGTTTTAGTCGTTCATTACAATAATAATATGTACCTTTGCCGCCGTTTTAAGATTTAATAACTAACTTATTTTGTTCTGATTGCTTCGATTCTATTAAGAAAACGAGATTATATAATTATAACTAACTAATTTAATTCATTTATGAAAAGATTATCTACTTACTTATGTACGCTCGCTCTTTTGTTTGGAGTAGTGGGGGTGGCAAATGCTCAAGATCCAGGGAAAAAAGTTTATGAAAAAGACTGGACATCTGCAGGTTCTTACACTATGTGGAATCAAGGACTTGATAAGGAGGGGAAAAGTATCGGAATTGTTAGCGAGGCTCTGCAAGTTGTTAATGGTGCTGCTGTTGCCAATTGGGAAGCACAGTATTTCGTTGGTGATGGCTGTCCCGTCAAAAAGGGTGCAAACTATGTTGTACGTATTGGTATTAAAGGTTCCGAAGCTGGTAGTCTGACTTGTGTGTTGGGTGGTTGGAGTGATAATAGGAACACATCACTTGCTTTTACTACAACGGCCAGCGATGTCGAAGTAACGATTAAAGACATGCCTGGTACGGTTGCTAATGCACATGTTATGCTTCAGTCTGGTGCTTTTGTTGGTACCCTTACCATTACAAAGGTACAAGTATTTGAATTAGAGAGTGTAGATACCTATGGTGATGCCATTGGCTCGAAAGATTTTACGTCTGCTGGTGACCAAAGTATATACTGGAAATCTGGTGCTGCTCCAGCTCCAACATATTCAGAAGAAAATGGCTTGACAATTACTACTGCAGCAGCTGCAGCAAATTTTTGGGACTATCAGTATAATATAGCTCAAGCAGCCACTGAAAATGGTAAGGATTATATTATCCACCTCAATGTAAAAGGAACTGTGTCGGATAAAAATATTCACTGGAGTTTTGGCAATTATCCCAATACTGTATCAGGTTCATTTAAGGTTACTGATGCTTGGAATACTATCGAGTTGATGTGTGCTGGCGTGCCTTATACAGGAACTTCAGATTTGGCAATTCAAACAGGTGACTATGTTGCAACTTTATATGTCAAGGACGTCACAATTTATCCTGCAGTTGAGGGAAGACTTGTTGAAGTCGGTGATGCAGGATATTCTACATTTAGTGCCAGTAAGGCTGTTAGGATGCGTGGCGTTACCGCTTATGCTGCTAAATATCAAGATGGGCATATTGCTTTGACTCCTGTAACAGAGATACCGGCAAACACTGGTGTTATCATTGAGGCAGCTGAGGATACTTATAAAGTTCCTGTTATTGAGAGTGCTGCACCACTTGGTTCTATAAACGAACTGCTGGTTTCTGATGGTTCTGTAACTGGTGATGGCTCTACTATCTATGCTCTTGGTAAGAAGGGTGGTGTAGTAGGCTTTGCAATGGTTAAGAGTGGAACAAAGGTTCCAAAGGGTAAGGCATATATCGTAATTGCTGGTGGTGGCGCTCGTGAGTTTATCGGATTCAACGAGGAGGCAACTGGCATTGAGGCTGTTCAGCAGGATGCTAAGGCAGACAACCAGTACTTCAACCTTGCAGGTCAGCGTGTAGCTCAGCCCACTAAGGGTCTGTATATCGTGAATGGTAAGAAGGTTATCGTTAAGTAATTTGAATTAATGGAAAATTAATGCAGAATTAATGGTAATTAATGTTTAAACATAAAAAATAGAAAAGACAATATGAAAAAGCAATATATCATTCCCGCTACAGACGTTATCGAGATTAAGGTAACTCAGATGCTGACTACTAGCTTGACTGTGATTGACCCTTCTGATCCTGCAAATCAGTTGGACGAAGGCGATATCCTGTCTCGTGAAGGCGACTTCGAAGAGGACGACTTCGATATGGGCGAAGAGGATTTCTAACGATTCGTTATAACACTTATATCATCCGCGAGGCTGGCCCCAGGTCATTGCCTCGCGGATGTTTTGTAACATTTGTTACATAGCGCAAAGTCCGCGACACATGAGGTAAGGTCAGTGTCGCGGATTTTTTGTACCTTTGCAGTGTTAAACCATACTAACTAACCAATTAAGATATTGAGTGAAATGAAAAAACTGTTTCTGTTGATGCCGCTGATGGCATTATTGGTGGGCTGCGCTTGCGATGACGAGGAAGCGCTGAGTCCTGTATTGACTGTTGAAGGCGGTCAGATTCAAGGTGTGCGAGCAGAGAACCCTGGTGTGTATGTCTTCAAGGGCATTCCCTATGCTGCAGCACCCATTGGCGACCTGCGCTGGCGTGAGCCACAGCCCGTTGAGGCGTGGGACAGCGTGAAGGTGTGCGACAAGTTCGGACATCCTGGCTATCAGAGCGTCCACTATCCTGGCTTCTATACCTCAGAATGGGGTTATGGCGATGAGGCACCCTACAGCGAGGACTGCCTGTATCTGAACGTATGGACCAAGGCCCCTGGAGAGGTGGATAAGAAGCTGCCTGTAGCCCTGTGGATTCATGGTGGAGGCTATCGTGAGGGCTGGGGCTCAGAACCAGAGTTCGACGGACAGGAGTGGGCATCGAAGGATGTCGTCCTCGTCACCATCAACTATCGTCTGGGCATCTTTGGCTTCATGACCTATCCTGAACTGTCTGCAGAGAGTCCCAACCACGTCAGTGGTAACTATGGCATCCTCGACCAGATACAGTCGCTGAAGTGGGTGAAGGAGAACATCGCCCAGTTTGGTGGCGACCCCAACAACGTCACCATCTTCGGACAGAGTGCTGGTGCTGGTAGCGTCCGTACCCTTTGCGAGAGTCCGCTGGCTCGTGGCCTGTTCCACAAGGCAGTCATCATGAGTGGTGGAGGAATCAATATCCCTGCTAAGGATGGCGAGGAGGCTAAGTCTGTTACCCCAATGAACAAGTTCTTCACCTACAACCCCACACTTGCTGAGAGCGAGGCAGAGACCAAGATGGTGATGGACTGGGCTGGACTGACAGACCTGAAGGCCCTGCGTGCTGCCTCTACGGAGTTGCTCTATACCATTCCGCAGTTGTACAACATGGTGAACAAGAGCGATGTGTTCGTCATGCAGCGTCCCATCGTCGATGGCTACGTGTCGCTGAAGAGTTTCGATGCTGCTACCCGTGAAGGAACCATTGCCGATGTACCCTATATGATTGGCTATACGCTGAACGACATGGGTTCCATGGGTCCTGGCATTGCCGAGTTCTGTAAGGTGCGTCAGAGTCAGGGTGCCCAGGCTTGGGCCTACGAGTTCTGTCGTAAGTTGCCTGATGATGGCAAGCATCCTGCTATCACCAGTCGTCTGAAGGGAGCCTTCCACTCCAGCGACCTGTGGTTTGTCTTCAAGTCGCTGAAGCACTGTTGGCGTCCTTGGACACAGGGCGACTGGGACCTGTCAGAGAAGATGCTGACAGCCTGGACCAACTTTGCCAAGTACAGCAATCCTAATGGCAACGAAAACCAAAACGAAAAACTGGGTTGGGAACCCTGCACCACAGAGAAGCCTCACTTCATGCGCTTCAAGCTGGACGACAAGGATGCTGAGGCCTCAGACATGGGTGACTTCCTGGTTGACGAGATACAAAAGTAACACACAATAACACACAAACAAAGGATAAGACTATGAAAAAACTGACCTTGTTTTCCCTTTTTGCCCTGTTGCCAATGGCAATGGTGGCACAACCCCGCTGCAATGCGGACGGAACGGTGACGTTCCAGTATAAGAACGAGAACGCCAAGAACGTGCAGGTCGACGTTCAGTTTGCTGGACGTAAAGACATGACGCGTGGCGCTGATGGATTGTGGACAGTAACCCTTGGTCCTGCTGCCCCTGACATGTATCCCTACTGCTTCATCGTTGATGGCGTCAGCGTGATGGACCCAGAGAATCCGCAGTACTTCCCCAACGAAGGCTTTAAGAACAGTCTGCTGGAAATCCCCTCTCGCGACAAGAATAGTGCATTGCCCCACGATATTTCCAATGTGTCGCATGGTAGGGTAGAGTATGTCAGCTACTACTCGAAGACCATTGGTGCCACTAACCATGCTGTCGTCTATCTGCCACCCGGCTACATGATGGACTTCCAGAAGCGTTACCCTGTGTTCTACCTCATCAGCGGTACTACCGATACGGAGGAGGTGTACTACAAGGTGGGCCGTGTGAACTATATCATGGACAACCTGCTGGCTGCTGGCCAGGCTAAGGAGATGATTGTCGTGATGCCCTATGGTAACCCCATGAAGCTGAAGAAGCAGGATGCCCCCACCACCGTTCCTGATGCTACCACCAAGGAACACTCGGAGGCGATTGCTGCCCAGATGCGCTTTGGTGGCGACCCCTTCAGTCAGGACCTGCTCAACGACCTGATGCCGTATATCGAACAGAACTATCGTACCAAGGCTGATAAAGATAATCGTGCCATTGGTGGCTTCTCGCGTGGTGGCAACCAGGCGTTGTTCAATGGCTTGACGAACCTTGACAAGTTCTCGTATCTGTGCTCCTACAGCTCGTTCACATCGACAGACATTCCCAATGTCTATGACCAGGCTGAGGATACCAACAAGAAGATACGCCTGTTCTGGTTGGGTGTGGGTACTGACGACTTCCTCTATGGCAATGCCCGTGACTATATGGAGTTCCTCGACAAGAAGGGCATCCGTACCGTCAAGGAGTTTACCAACGATAAGTTCGGCCACACATGGATGAATGCCAAGTACTTCCTGGCTAAGACCCTGCCCCTGCTCTTCAACAAGAAGGCTGCAGAGAACGCCATGAAGAACGGACAGCCTGCTCCTGCCAAGACGGGTCAGGAACAGCAGTTCACCCCAGGTGTGATGGCTCGTCTGTTCCCCAAACCTATCATATCGCCTGAATATACTGAGCAGGGCATCATCTTCCGTTTCAAGGCCCCAGAGGCTCAGAAGGTGGAGCTGGCCTGCGAGATTGCTCCAGAGAATTTCGCTATGCAGCGTGACTCTGATGGTGTGTGGACAACAACCCTCACCGACTTCCTCTTCGAGACGTTTAAGTACTGCTTCGTCGTGGATGGAACACCTGTGGCAGACCCCAACAACATGTATCTCTCGCCAGACCAGGGCTTTAAGTTCAGCATCTGCGATAATCCCGCTTCTCCGTTCAACTATGCCTCACAGGGTGATATCCCTCATGGACGTATCGCCTACGAGTTGGATCGTGGTGAGGCGTGGTACACCTCTGCGATGCCCCAGCAGGGTCAGGGCATGATGATGCCTGTGATGATACAACTGGTACCAGGTGCAGGTGACACGGTGGAGAGCTGGTTTAAGATAGGTGGCGCTGCTGCCATCGTTGATCGTCTGTTGGCGGATGGCAATACCAAGCCATGCATCCTGACCACCAGCAACCTTGAATTTATGCAGGGACAGGGTATGCCCCAGATGCCAGGCTTCAGGGTACGCACATTGCGTGCTGACGACTATCCCACTTGGAGTCAGCGTCGTAGGGCGCTCTTCAAACTGCTGACAGCCATCGGTAAGGAGCCTGCTCCCCAGATGCCTAACTTCGGAGGCGGCTTCGGAGGCGGCTTTGGTGGCGGCTTCGGCGGAGGTGGCTTCGGTGGAGGCTTCCAAGGCAACGAATAATAGAACAACAATTATAAAAACATGAAACTCAGAACAAGTAACCAATCAATTATTTCTTTTAAAAACATATTCCTCATGGCCGGCATCCTGCTGGCCATGAGTTCGCAGTCTGTAAGAGCCGGTTCGCGAGATATCGACGTCAGTGGTAACAATACGTCTTCGGATTATAAAGAGTATAGTACCGCTTTCAGAATTTCCGCTAGCGACACCGTTAATGTGAAGATGGCGCGCTACTGCTATTTCAGTTCAAAGATTACTGGCAGTGGTGTGCTGAATCTTTATGGTGGTGGTGAGCGTTGTTATTTGGGAACTGAGAAGGGTAAGGCATGGCCCGAGTGGACGAGTTATACGGGCGATATCCATATCTATCGATTTAAGGAGAATTCTTCGTCGGCAGGCTCTTATGGTGTTCTTCTTGCTCATGGAGGCAAGACGTCATCAGCAGAAAATGCTTTGGAAGAAGCAAAGGGCGGTAAAGTAAATCCCTCCATGGCCAATAACCACGTGACACTTCACGAAGGAGCTACGATGACTTGTGAATCGGGTACCAGTGCAGGATTCCGCATTGGTGAACTGAATACTGAAGAAGGTTCCACGCTTTCGGGCTACTATAAGAAGTCGAAATCTGCTTATTACCTCTTGGGAGGTCTGAATACTGACTTTACACTGGCAGGTAGCATCAAACCCACAGACTATGACAATGGGACGCTTGTTGGTATTGTCAAGGAAGGAACGGGAACACTGTCTATTACGGGTAACAACAACTATGTAAGTGGTGCCTTGCGCATTCTGCAGGGTAGGGTACTCGTCATGAACAATCGTGCGGAGGCTGAAACTCAGAAACTGCGTGGTGCCTTGGGTGCCAAAGCCGATGCCAGCGAGGCTATCGCCTACGTCTTCACCAATGGCGTGCTGGGTGGTACAGGTAGCATTGGTGGTATGGTCGACAACTATGGAACCATTGAACCTGGTGCTGACGGCATTGGTGTGCTGACGCTGAAGAACTATGCAGCCAGCAAGGCTGCCAACCTCATCGTTCATCCATTGTCGCGCCTGCACTTCGAGGTGGCTGCAACAGACAACTACGACCAGCTGCTGGTGGATGGTACGCTGAGTTATAGCAATCTGCAGGAGGACTTCACGCCAAGCGAGAAGATGCCTATCATCGAGATGACTATTGAGCAGACAGCTAACCTGCCCATCGGTACGGAGTATCGTGTGCTGACTGCTAACAGCAAGTCTGGCGACTGGCACTTCGACGTGCGTGCCAACAAATACACGTGGGTAGTCGAAGAAAAGGAAGAGAACGGCAAACTAGTCATCGTGGTGCGCCTGGAGTCGTATAACGACATGGAGACAATTGACGATCCAGATAATCCAGATGAGGCTAACGACCCCATCTATACCATGGGCGCCCTCTATGACGACGGCATCGACGATGCCAAGGATAGAAAATCGCTGAAATACTATGCCGCCCAGAACGAGAAGTTTATTGGTGTGGCACTCGCTACCTATAAGGGTCTGGCAAGCGATCGTGAGACTGCTGCCAACCAGTTTAACATGATGGTCTGCGAGAACGAGATGAAGTTCGATGCTCTGGAACCCTCACAGAACAGCTTCTCTTTTGGAAGTGCTGACAATCTGGTGAGCCTTGCCCAGCAGAACAATATGGCTATTCGCGGCCACTGTCTGGTATGGCACTCACAGGTGGCTGGCTGGGTGTCGTCCGATGGTAAGAAGAACGACAAGAATTGGACGCGCAAAGAGGCCTTGGAGATTATGAAGAATCACATCACCAAGGTGATGCAGCACTATAAAGGTAAGGTGCGCGAATGGGATGTTGTCAACGAGTGTTTGGATGACGACCAGACGACTGTTCGTAGCAATCCTACCAGCTATGACCTGCGCCAGCAGAGCGTCTGGCAGCGTGCCATTGGTGACGACTATATCGACTCGGCCTTTGTCTATGCTCATCGTGCCGATCCTGATGCAGAGCTCTACCTCAACGACTATGGTGTAGAACTGCAGGGTAAGGCAAAGTCGGTAGCGTTCTATAACCTGGCTGTCAGACTGAAGGACAAGGGTATCCCCATCCATGGTGTTGGTCTGCAGTGCCACTTCTCCGTGGGTGAGGTCGATGGCGTGAAACTGAACCGTACCATCAAGAGTTTTGCAGAGGCTGGTCTGAAGTGTATCATCACGGAGTTGGACATGGGTATCCCCTCTACCTCTTCTGAGAACTTGGAGGAGCAGGCACGTAATTATCGTATGATTACCGATATCGTGCTGAACAACGACAACTGTCCCAGCATGGTCATCTGGGGTATCAAGGATAATGACTCGTGGCGTACAAACTCCAATCCGCTGCTCTATGACTCAGGCATGGGTAGGAAGAAGGCTTGGTATTCCGTGCGCTCAGCCCTGCGCCATCGTACGCTGGACACTGGCATTGGTGCGATTCGTCGCGATGGAATCGCAACGCACAGTACGGTCTTTACCCTCGATGGTCGCCGTGTCAATGCAGAAAGCCTGCAGCCAGGCCTGTATATCCAGAACGGGAAAAAGGTCGTTGTAAAATAAACAGAACCCTATCAACGTTATAATAGTAAATAGTAAGAAACACAATAATTATGAAGAAGATTCTCTTTTCAGTATGTATGCTGTGCATGGCTGCAGTAGCGATGGCACAGGGTGACGCCTTGAAGTCGAAGATAGTGGAAGATGGTGGTCAGGGGCCTTATAAGGCCATCATGACGGAGGTTCCTGGTCTGCAGGCTCATACTGTCTTTGTCCCACAGGACTTGTCGAAGTTTGGTAAGAAGAATCCGTTGCCTGTCCTTGTATGGGGCAATGGTGCCTGCACCAACTCTCCTTGGGAGCACTTTAAGTTCCTCAACGAGATTGCCAGCTATGGCTTCATCGTGGTGGCTACTGGTTATATCCCCATGGAGGAAGTGCCTTATCAGGGTCCGATGTCTACCACCCAGCAGCAGATAGAGAGCATCGACTGGGTGTTTGCACAGAACAAGGACAAGTCTTCACCTTATTATAATAAGATAGACACCAAGCATATCTGTCTGTCAGGTATGTCGTGTGGTGGTCTGCAGACGCTGTTCAACTGTGCTGACTCTCGTGTAACGACATTGATGATTTGCAACAGTGGTCTGTTCAAGCGCTCCAATGCCGCTCAGGCTGTTGGTGGCATGCCCATGCCTCCGAAGGAGAAGCTGAAGGAGATCCATACGCCCATCATGTACCTGTTGGGTGGCAAGACCGATATCGCCTATGAGAATGGTATGGACGACTTCCACCTCATTGACCATGTGCCCGCATGTGCTTGTAACTTCCCTGTAGGTCATGGTGGTACCTATCGCCAGCCTCATGGTGGTGAGTTCAGCGTGGTGGCACTGGCCTGGTTGCAGTGGCAACTGAAGGGTGACCAGCAGGCTGCTAAGATGTTCCGTGGTAACGACTGCGAACTGTCGAAGCGCAAGGATTGGACGATTGAGAAGAATGCTTTATTTGACAAATAAATGAGAGGATTGATTATGACGTGCATGACCGCACTGCTAGTAGGTTGTCAGTCAGCTCCCGACATGGATGTCGAGCAGCAGGTTGACGCGCTGTATCAGAAGATGCCGCAAGAGGAGCGTATCGCCCAGTTGAAGAGTATGTATATGGAAGAGCTCTTTGACGAACAGGGCCAGTTGGATACCGCGAAGTGTCGTGAACTGATACCCTTTGGTATTGGTCACTTCTCACAGTATGCTTTCCAGAAGCCACGCGATCCGAATGTTGTACGCGACATGGTGGCTGCCGTACAGCAATGGCTGATGGAGAAGACGCCCAACGGCATTCCTGCCTTGTTCCATGAGGAGGTGCTGTCGGGTATCAACACACAGGGTTCTACCATCTATCCCCAACAGATTGGTCAGGCATGCTCATTTAATCCTGAACTGGCAGAGTTGAAGACGCGTCAGACGGCTACCCAGATGCGTAAGATGGGTGGCATCCTGTCGCTATCGCCAATGGTTGACGTGTGTCGCAATCCGTCATTCAACCGCTTGGAAGAGTCGTATGGCGAGGACGGCTACCTGTCAGCAGTGATGGGTACTGCCTTTGTCAAAGGTTTACAGCAGGGCGACCTGCGTAAAGGTGTAGGTACCTGTTCGAAGCACTACCTCGGCTATGGCGGTGGTGGCGATGCCGATGAGAAGGAACTGATGGAGGAGATCCTGCTGCCCCACGAGACGATGATTCGTGTGGCTGGCAGTCGTGCAGTCATGCCTGGCTATCATGCCATGAAGGGTAATAAATTGACCTGTGTGGCTGACAGTACCATCCTGAATGATATCCTGCGCGGCTACCTTGGCTTCGATGGTATGGTGGTCAGCGACTATACAGCTATCGACCAGTTGCCTGTGCCCGATGGCTTCCCTGGTGGGCAGAAGGGTTGGGATACTATGCAGAAGGCTGCTGCTGCCATCAATGGTGGCAACGATGTGGACTTCCCCTTCGGTGCTAACTACCAGTACCTGCAGGAGGCGCTCGACTCTGGGCTTGTGGCCCCTCAGGCCTTCGAGCGTGCTGTGAAGGATGTATTGCGCTATAAGTTCCGTGCAGGTCTGTTCGATGAGAAACCGTATCTGTATAGCACAGAGAAGATAGTTCTCGATACCCCTGAGGAGCGTAAGACTGCCTACGACATCGCTACCCAGTCAGTGGTGCTGCTGCAGAATGATTCTAACCTCTTACCTCTTAACGCAAACCCCTCACCTCAGAAGATTCTCGTCACTGGTCCTAATGCCAACTCCATGTGGGCGATGTGCGGCGACTACTCGTTCCCATCCATGACCTTCTTCTGGAAGAAGATGGAGGAAGACCTCGACCATCCGCATGTCATCACGCTGTTGGAGGGCATGCAGAACCATAAGCCCGACAGCATTGACATCCTCTATTCGCGTGGTTGCGACTGGTCGGAAGAGATAGAGACGAAGTTCTCGCATGTGGGCGATAAGCGTTCATGGGAGTATCCGCTGTTGCATCGTAAGGTGAAATCTGAGGAAACTGCCGATAAGGAAGAGGCACTGGCCATGGCCGACTCTGCCGATGTCATCATCGCTGCGATGGGTGAGAACGTGATGCTTTGTGGTGAGAACCGCGATCGTCAAGGACTGCGCCTGCCAGGCAAACAGCAGGAGTATGTCGAGGCATTGCTGGCTACAGGAAAACCCGTTGTGCTGGTATTGTTTGGTGGACGCGCACAGGTCATTGGCGACCTTGCCGAACGTTGTGCGGCTGTCATCCAGGCATGGTATCCAGGCGAGGAGGGCGGCAATGCAGTGGCAGACATCCTCTATGGTATTGTCTCTCCCTCTGCCAAGCTGTCTGTCTGCTATCCCAAGGAAGAAGTATATACGCCCATCTGCTATAATCAGCCAAAAACTGATAGTCCAATCCAGTGGCCTTTCGGCTATGGTCTGACCTATACCACCTTCGAGTATAAGCACTTGTTGATGGACCAGTCTGCACGTGTCAGCACAGACTATATCAAGGTTCAGTTCGAGGTGAAGAATACGGGTAAGGTGGCTGCTACGGAGATTGCACAGGTGTACCTGTCGCCTACAGCTGCTGACCAACCCCTGAAACCCATCCAACTGCAGGGCTTTGCCCGTGTGGAACTGGAGCCCGGACAGACCAAGCGGGTAGAGATGAAACTCTATACCGATCAGTTTGGCTACTACTCTCATGAGGAGCAGCGCCAGTGGAACGTACAGCCTGGCACCTATACGGTCAAGGTGGGTGCTTCGTCAGCAGATATCCGTCTGGAACAAGACATCACACTGAAGGGTGAGAAGATTAGTAAACCCCTGCGTGACCACTACTTCTCAGATGTGGAGGTTACAGACTAACCTCCCATCTCTAACTTCTAACTAACATATTATCAACACTTATTCAAATCTTCAAAACTAACACACAACTATGAAAAAGACTGTAATGATGATGCTGGCGCTGTTGGCATTGACCACTGCGTCAGCCCAAAAGAGTAAGACACCGCTTGTCTATGACGTAGAGAATACAGGAAGCAAGTTTGCAGCACCCACCATGCCTGCTGCAAACCAGTTGCCCATAATCCGTGAATTGCCCGATGCCTTGGAAGGTGTCAAGAAATTTAAAGGTTGGTCGAAGCGCCGTAGTGACATCGGTCACATGATTCAGCACTATGGCATTGGTACAAAGCCTGCTGTGAAGCCTGAACAAGTAAAGGCCCGTATGGAGGACGATACACTTGTAGTCGACGTTACCGTTGGTCAGGAGGTGCTGACGCTGAAGTCTCATATCCGCTATCCGAAGACCGGGCAGGCTCCCTATGCACTGATGATTGGTACGGACATGATAGCACTACCTCGTCAGCTCTTTGAGAATAGACCTATCGCCACTGCAACCTTCGTTTCAGCACAGGTCAATGACTACAAACAGTTTGGTAAGCATCACGATAGGGGAGAGCATAACTTCGACCGATTGTATCCCAATCTCAAGGATAATGGTGCCTATAGCATGTGGGCATGGGGTATGAGTCGACTGATTGATGGACTGCAGCAGCTTGGTCCAGAGGTTACGAAGATTGACACGAAGCATATTGGTGTGACGGGTTGCTCGTATGCAGGCAAGATGGCGCTCTACTGTGGCGCCTTCGACGAACGCATCGCCCTGACCATTGCCCAGGAGCCTGGTGGCGGTGGCGCTGCCGCTTGGCGTAAGTCACACGAGTTCACATTGGCAGGCAAGAATCTGGAGGACCTCGACAAGACCGACTACCACTGGTTCCTGGAAAGCCAGAAGGAGAACTTCCGTGGCGATAGTGTCTATCGTCTGCCTTACGACCAGCACGAACTCTGTGCGATGGTTTGTCCGCGTGCCCTCCTGCTGTTGGGGAATCCCGACTACGAGTGGCTGGCCGATGGTTCGATGCTATATTCTGCTGAGGCTGCCAAGAAGGTGTGGGAGTACTTCGGTATTGGTGACCGCATGGGATGGAGCATCGTTGGTCAACATGGTCATTGCCGTTTGCCAGAGACACAATACCCTGAGGTACAGGCCTTCATCGACCGCTTCCTCTTGGGTCGCGATGTAAAGACCGACAACATCAAGAGAGTCGAGGATCTGAAATAAAGAAAACTAACAAGATATCAACACTATGAGTTTTAGACATTTTGTGCTGGCTGCAGCCCTTACCGTAACTGGTACTGCTGTAGGACAGGATGGTCCCACGATGGGATGGAGTTCGTGGAACACCTTCGGCGTAAACATCAGCGAGAGTATTATTAAAGGACAGGCTGATGCGATGGTCAGCAAAGGGCTGAAAGATGCGGGCTATGACCATATCAACATTGACGATGGATACTTTGGCGGACGCGACACGGAAGACGGTCATCTGCTGATTCATACCACCCGCTTCCCCAACGGACTGAAACCTGTGGCCGACTATATCCATGAGAAGGGTCTGAAGGCGGGCATCTATAGCGATGCAGGTCGCAACACTTGCGGCTCTATGTTCAATGGCGATGTCACGGGTAAAGGCGTGGGCCTCTATGAGCATGACCAGCAGGATGCTGACTTCTTTTTCAAAGACTGTGGCTTCGACTTCATCAAGGTGGACTTCTGCGGTGGTTCCTATTACCATAACGAGGACCACTTGGTGCTCGACGAGCAGGCACGTTATACGGCCATTGCCGAGGCCATCAAGAACACGGGTCGTACCGATGTACGCATGAATGCTTGCCGCTGGGCCTATCCTGGCACGTGGGTTGACAATGCTGCCTTCTCGTGGCGCACCACAGGCGACATCAACTGCAGTTGGGAGTCGGTGAAGGGAATCATTGCCGAGAACCTTTATCTCTCTGCCTATTGCAGCAAGGGTCACTACAACGATATGGACATGCTGGAGGTGGGACGCTCGCTGACGTACGAGGAAGACAAGACCCACTTTGGCATGTGGTGTATCATGAACTCGCCGCTGCTCATTGGTTGTGACCTGAGGAATATCAAGGACGAGACGCTTCTCCTCTTAAAGAAAAAGGAACTCATTGCCATTAACCAAGACCCGCTGTACCAGCAGGCCTATGTGGCTGCCCTTGTCAACGATTGCTATCTGTTGGTCAAGGACTTGGAAGAGCTGAATGGTACGAAGCGTGCCTTTGCCGTGTATAACCCCAATGATGCACAGAAGACTGTGCAGGTTAGTTTCGCTGACCTGGACCTCGGTGGTCTGGTGAAGATGCATGACGCATTCTCTCCTCGGAGTAAAAAGGAGGCAACAGGCACCTTCGAAGTGACTGTTCCTGCCCATGGCGTCCGCATCTACGTTGCTGAGGCTGAGCAGCGTCTGGAGCGCACACACTATGAAGCTGAGACGGGCTATATCAGCACCTATCAGGAAATCAAGAACAACCAGGCTGAGAAGACCGGCATCTACGAGACTGCCGACTATTGTTCCTGCGGTTACAAGGCTGGTTGGTTAGGACAGAGTGAGGCCAATGCCCTGGAGTGGCGCAATGTCTATAGCAAGAACGGTGGCGAATATAATCTGACCATCGGTTTTATCTGTGGCCAGAGCCGTAACATCACTGTCAGCGTGAATGGCACAAAGGTGAAGACCATCTCTTGCAACAGTGGCGGTTGGCAGAAGGTAGGCACAAAGACCCTTACCATCCAATTGCAGCCAGGGCAGAACACCATTCGCCTGTCGAACACCACCGATTGGATGCCCGACATCGACTACATTGACGTCGTCTCTACAGCCCCTACTGGCATCCGTGAAATTGTCAATAGTAAATCGTCCAATCGTCAAATATTCGACTTGTCTGGTCGCAAGGTAACAACACCGCGCAAGGGCATCAATATCATCAATGGTCGCAAGGTAACACACAAATAAGGACCGCTAATTATACAAATCTAACGAATATGAAAAAACTATTATTAATCATCCTGTTGGCCGTGCTCTTTGCACCTGTCAGTGTAGAAGCAAAAAAGAAAGAAAAGAAGGCCGAGGTGCCCCAATTACAAAACTATCCCAGTGCCGAGTTGAGCGAATACCGTCTGCACGGCGGCAATGTGGTTGTACAAGGTCACATTGTTTTTCCAGAAGAAGCGAAAGGCGAGAAGATTCCTCAGGAAGCCCTCAATCAGTTAAATGGTCGCTTCACAGTCATTATGCGCGACTACATTGTTCGTAAGGAGAAGACCTCGGTCATCGAGTTCAAGAACGACGGCACGTTCTCCATGAACGTCTATGTGCCTTACCCCATGCAGATGCTCGTCTACCCCTTGGGAACGGTATATGCATGTCCTGGCGATACCATCAACGTCACCATTGACCCTACAAAACGTACTAAAGAGGAGGGTATAAAGTTTGATGGCACTGGCCTTGGTGGTGAGGTCACCAGACTGTGGCAGCAGATTGACGATAAATACTGCAAAACCGACTGGGGGAATAACGTATATGAGCGGGGACTCGATTCGCTGGCGATGTGGAAAGATGAGCAGGTTAAGCAATTGGACGAGCTGGTACGACAGATGAACAACGGACTGCCCGAGTTGGCAGGTTGCTCACCTTTGGCTTCCGACATCCTGCGCACCCATATCGTTGCACGACGCTTGGAGCTTATCTGCGACTACTATATGCGGGCAGAGTACCGACAACGGGAGAATAGTACAATAGACCGCGAAGCCTACTGGCAGCAGTACTTCAGCTTCGTGGCACCACGTGCAAGTTACCTGACAGACAATCCCCTGCTGATGATTAGTGCCGACGAATTCTTCTTCAACAGGATAGAATATCAGCTCTTCCGTCCTATAACGGGGGGCGCCCCATTGCAGTATCTTCCCTTCGACTACGACTCCAAATTAGCTGATATGGTAGAAAAAGCGGAACATCCTTATCGTCGTCAGGCAAGGATGAATGCAATGAAGGCGATAAAAGAGAAGCTACATCTCAGCGCTACCGACTTCAGCGCACAAGTGTGCCAGTTGCGCGACATCTTCAGTACGTTGGAATGGCATAAAGACCAGTATGATCAGGTAGCAGACGATGTGGCTGCGGCGATGACCGTCGTCTCTCACCCCGAATTGATTCGTCAAGGCATACTGACCTTCCGCGAATATGTGAAAGATAACGAAGTAAAGGTGGTCGGAGATAAGCTCTTGACCAAGGGCGACAGCATCTTCCAGCGCATCATCGAACCCTACAAGGGCAACGTGCTCTATATCGATTTCTGGCAAATGTCGTGTGGTCCCTGCCGTGCTGGTATGCTCAAGATGCGTGATGAAGTAGAGGCTAACAAGGACAAAGCCGTGAAGTATCTCTACGTTACTGACGATACACCCGAGCATTGCAAATCATTCTTGGAGCCTAACAATAT
The DNA here is from genome assembly GCA_946405695.1 of uncultured Prevotellaceae bacterium. The sequence goes on from CAMJIA010000002.1 coordinate 56,250, forward strand.
TCAAGGCGAGCATATCCACATCACCCGTGCCGAATGGGGCTATCTGCAAGAGAAGTTCCAGTTCAGTGCCATTCCCTTCGTAGTAATCCTCGACAAGAACGGCAAGCTGCGCAAAGATGTAACGGTGAAGCAACTGTTGAACGAGTAAAATAATACACAAATATGAAAAAAATATTAACAACCATATTGCTGGCCCTCGTTGTGTTGACGGGACAGGCGAAAGAGAAAGCTGTCGTATGGGAGCAGCCCACCATTGAGTATGGAAACAGTAACGGTGACGGATTCTTCAATCTCGCCCTCGACGTGACGAAGGTGGAACTGAAGGACAACGAGACCGTGGTGTATATTACTGCACTGCAGCGCTCGGACTATCCTGACTTTAGCTTTCAGTTTGCTGGCGACACCTATCTGAAAGTAGGGGAGCAGCGCTACACCATCACTTCCGCTGATGGTATAGAACTCAACAAGTTTGTACAGACAAACAAGGACTACATGCGCGAGATGGCGTTCCACTTCCCGCCGTTGCCTAAGGACACTAAGGTATTCGACTTCATCGAGGGCGATGGCCAGGGTGCTTTCCAGATTAAGGGTATCAAACCTGTGGAGGAACGCTGGAAGCAACTTTTTCCTTCCTACTGGCGCAACAGCCAGGGTGACTGGAAGATCGCCTTCTTTGACGACTGTGCCATCTACGACTGTAAGTTCTGGAACTACAAGCAGCGTGACGTAAACCAGAAGACGGGTGAGGCCACTATCGTCATGAGCGATGGCAGCGATGAACTGAAGGTCGTTATCGGTAAGGATAAGAAAGGCCAGCGTCAGATACAGATTGGTAACAACAAGGCTGTGTATTCGATGATTACTAGTCGCTTTCTGCCCGACTATCCCACGAAAGACACTCGCACAGGCTTCGTGGACTCTGGCTATAAGGAGGACACTATCACCGTTGTGGGCTGGATCAAGGATATGCCGGAGCACTACAAGCAACTGAAGACTTTCGATTTCGGTTATAATGACCTTTACACCGACGAACAAAAGGCTGTCTATGCTGATCTTGATGAACAGGGACGCTTCACTGTGAAGATTCCCGTCTTGAACACTACGGAGTTCTTCATGGACTGGCAACGCTGTTTCATCCGTACCATGTTCGAGCCTGGCAAGACCTACTTCCTGCTCTACGATTTCAAGGAGGGTCGCCGTTTCTTTATGGGTGACGACTGCCGCCTGCAGAACGAGCTCTTCAAATATCCGCTCGACTGGAAGACCATCAATATGTATGATGGGCTGGAGACTGCCGGCAAGGGATGGGCAGAACTCTTTGAACCATACATTACCTCGGTCGATAGTCTCCTCAAGACACATTTCGCCAACATCGACGCACTCTGTGAGCAGCATCCCACGCTTTCCACCCGTTTCAACCTTTACAGAAAGGGTAACACGCTGATGCAGCAGGCCCGCGCCTTTGGACAGGCCCGCTTCCGCGCTAAGGGTATGCAGTTCTCTGACAATGCCCGCCGCTATGCCTACGACACGTTCTGGACGAAGATAGAGAAACCCTATACGCTGCATCGTGATCTTGGCGGATTCTTGAACGACTATCTTGACGATGCCGTACGGGCACGCGATGGTGTATCCGCTTTCAGCCTTCGTGACCACTACAAGGAGTTTGCTTCCAACGACGAGGAACTGGCAGTGCTCACGCGTTGGAAGAAATGGATTGACGAGGTGACACCCCTCATCGATGCTGAACCCACCGTGGAGGCGAAGATACGCAAATCCCGTGAACTCGATTCGCTGAATGCCGGTGTGATGCAAGAGGTGAATAAGATTCTCGAAACACCGAGATCCCAGAAGGTCATCTCTGGTGGCTTGCTCATCAGCAACTTGAAAAATCATTCTGTGGCGCTCGACTCACTTGGTGCTGAACCGTTTATCAAGAACATCTGGCTCGCCCGACAGACCCTCAGTCTTATTGACCATGAGCGTACCTCATTGGCGCCCAACGTCTTGGACACCATTAAGGCAATGATTAGTAATCCCACCTGCCTTGCGATGATTGAAAAGCAGAACGACCACTATCTCGCCATAGAGAACCGCGACTTCGACAAACTGGTGCTCAAGTCGTCGGATAATCTCAAGGATATCTCTGAGGGTGAGGCCTTGCTGAAGAAGATTCTCGAACCATATAAGGGTAAGTTCGTGCTCCTGGATATCTGGGGAACATGGTGCGGACCGTGTAAGGATGCCCTCAGCCACTCCACCGAGGAGTACGCCCGCTTGAAGGACTGCGATATCCAGTATCTCTATCTGGCCAACCGCAGTCCACAGACGGCGTGGGAGAACGTCATCAAGGAGTATAATGTCAGTGGCCCTAATGTGGCCCACTACAACCTGCCCGGTGAACAGCAGGATGCTATTGAGCGTCATCTGAACGTCCATAGCTTCCCCACCTACAAGCTTTTCAATCGCAACGGTGAACTACTTGACATCAAAATTGACCCCTTCCACCTCGAAGAACTGGCACGGTTGTTGCAGCAGATGAAATAAAACGATGGAAAGACAGAAAGAGATATATCAGGTGACGCTGGTGGGCGGTGTGGTCAATGTGGTGCTGCTCATCTTCAAGTTTGTGGCAGGCATCCTTGGCCATAGTGCTGCGATGGTGGCTGATGCCGTCCACTCGCTCAGCGACTTCATCACCGATATTATCGTCATTGTCTTTGTGCACATCAGCGGCAAGCCGCAGGATAAGTCGCACGACTATGGTCACGGCAAGTATGAGACGCTGGCGATGACCATCATTGGTGCGGCATTGTTGGTGGTGGCTGTCGGCATCGTCTATGGCGGCATCATGAAGATTGTTGCCTGGGCAGGTGGTGAACAGTTGGATGCACCAGGAACATTGGCACTATGGGCTGCCCTGCTGTCCATTGTGCTGAAGGAGACGGTCTATCATTATTCGATGGTCAAGGCTCGTCAGCTGCAGTCGCAGGCTGTTGAGGCCAATGCGTGGCATCATCGCAGCGATGCCCTGTCGTCCGTTGGTACGGCCATCGGCATCGGTGGCGCTATCTTCCTTGGTCAACACTGGACGGTCCTCGACCCTGTGGCCTCTATCATCGTGGGTCTGTTCATCGTCAAGGTGGCTATTGAACTGCTGCGTCGTGGTATTGGCGACCTGTTGGAGCAGTCTTTGCCTGATGAGGTAGAGGAGGAGATACTCCAACTGGCGGGTTCTGTCGATGGTGTGAACATGCCGCATGCCCTTCGCACCCGTCGTATTGGCAACCACTATGCCATCGAACTGCATATCCTGATGGATCCTGATATCACTTTGCGTGAGGCCCACGACAAGGCCTCGCAAGTGGAGCAGTTGTTGCGCAGTCATTATGGTCCTGAGACCCATATTGCCGTGCATGTGGAACCGCGATGATAAAATATGATACATGAGAAAAAGTCCATGAGACAAAGCGTATGACCGAGTCTTGTGGATTTTTTGTACCTTTGTGCCCAGAAAAAGAACTAACTCAATGAGACAACTATTCATTCAACTATTCCTGCTGGTGGCTGTGGGGGCTATGGCAGCTCCCATGAGTTCACCCAATGGTAAGATAAAAGTGACAGTAGATGGTCACGCTTTGAAAGTGTGTTATGAAAAGCAGCAGGTGCTCGACATCGCTGAGGCCGGTGTCGATGCCACCACTGCTGTTTCGCTGACACAGCGTATCAAGACCGACTACCACATGCTGACGGGTAAGCGTAGCCACTGTACTAACGAGGCCAACGAATACCAGATTGGCACTACCGTGCTCCGTGTCTATAATGACGGTATCGCTTTTCGTACATCAACCCTCAGCCCTCAGCCATCTGTCGCCTACCGTATCCCTGAAGGCACCCGTCGATGGATGCAGCAGTGGTGCGACTCCTACGAAGGTTTCTTCCCTTTGTCCACTACCTATAAGGTTGCTCCTGTACCATCGTATAGCGGTACCTTTAAGTCTGCCGAGGGTTGGAACAATCGCTGGGGATATCCGGCACTGTTGGAGCCCGTTAATGGTACTTTTGTGCTGATTTCTGAGGCGAATGTCGAGCATGGACAGAGTGCCTCGTGTCTGTATAATGATGGGGAGCTGTTCAAGGTGGTGGAGGCGGAGCATGTCGACGGGCAAACCGTCGACCACACGACACCTAACCATACCCCTTGGCGCGTGGCTATTATTGGTAAGTTGGCTGATGTGGTGGAATCGACGCTCATTACGGATGTCTGCGAACCCTGCAAGATTGCCGATACCAGTTGGATACAGCCAGGTGTGGTGTCGTGGATTTACTGGGCCTACAACCACGGTTCCAACGACTATAACATCATCAAGAAATATGTTGATATGGCGGAGACGCTCCGTCTGCCCTACGTGCTCATTGATGCCGAGTGGGACGACATGAATAAATTGGCTTCTAATGAGGGCAAGACCATCGAGGATGCCGTCAATTATGCAAAGTCCAAGGGTGTCAAGCCCCTCATCTGGTATAACTCATCGGTAGGGTGGGTCGATGGTGCTCCTACTCCGAAGTACCGCCTGAATAAACCCGAAGACCGTGAGAAAGAGTTCGCCTGGTGTGAGAAGATAGGTGTGGCAGGTGTGAAGATTGACTTCTTCTCTGGAGACAACCAGCGCAATATGGACTTCCAACTCGACCTGCTGGAGTCGGCAGCCCGTCACCATCTGCTCGTCAATTTCCACGGTGCTACCATTCCCCGTGGGTGGCAGCGTACCTGGCCGAACCTCATGTCAACAGAAGGTGTCTATGGTGCTGAGTGGTATAACAACGTGGCAACCTTCACCAATAAGGCCGCCTGTCATAATGCCACACTGCCTTTCACCCGCAATGTCATCGGTCCGATGGACTATACACCCTGCACGTTCAGCGACTCGCAACATCCGCATATCACCACCCACGGTCATGAACTTGCCTTGACGGTACTCTTCGAGAGTGCTCTGCAACACTTGGCCGACCGTCCTGAGAGCTATCTCGCTCAGCCGCAGGAGGTACAGCAGTTCTTTTCCACGCTGCCTGCTGCCTGGGATGAGACCCATCTGGTGGCAGGTTACCCTGGTGAGTATGTCATCATGGCCCGTCGCAGTGGTAACAAATGGTATCTGGCAGGTATTAATGGTACCGACAGCATCAAGGAGGTACCCCTTCCCTTCAAAGGCAAGAATGTTACATTGTTTACTGACGAGCCTGGCAAGGACCATACGTGGCGCATAGAAAAACAGGCAAAACTACCAAAAAGTTTTGTTTTTCAACCACGCGGGGGCTTTTGTTACATTTGGAAAAATTGATGAAACAAATAAGAAAGCTACTTTTAATAAAAGTATGTATCTTTGCACTCGAAATACAACGCTACACTCTGCACCTTTAGGTCAGAGGAACCATGCCAACCGTTTTGTATGAAAAGATTTGTTTTAGTAGTAATATTATCATTAGTAGTTTGTTTTGTAACCGTTGATGCTGCTGGGAAGCGTCCCAGCAGCTCAGACGGATTTTTTGTTGAGAACCCGATGCTATGGGCTGATGTGCCCGACCCCGATATCATACGCGTAGGCGATACCTATTATTTGGTGAGTACCACCATGCACCTGGTGCCAGGTGCTCCTATCATGCGCTCCAAGGACCTGAAGAACTGGGAGACCATTGGTTACGTGTATGACCGTCTCACCGACTCCCCCAAGTACGACCTGCAAGAAGGTACCGTCTATGGTCGTGGTCAGTGGGCTACTTCCCTGAAATACCACAATGGTCGCTTCTATGTGCTCTTCGCTCCCAACGAGCAGGGCGCTATGGGCGACACCTATATCTATAGTACTGAGGATCCTGCCGGTGAGTGGACGCTGGTATCACGTATGCGCCACTTCCACGACTGTTCGCTGTTCTTCGATGACGACAACCGTGTATATGTCATCTATGGAACTGGTGAGCTGATGGAGCTGAAGCCCGATCTCTCCGATGTCATTGAAGGTACCCACATGCGGATATTCCAGCGTGAGGCCGACGAGACCGGTCTGTTGGAAGGTTCACGTGTCATCAAGCATAACGGTCGCTACTACCTGCTGATGATTTCCCACGTCTATGCACCAGGACGTCATCGTCGTGAGGTATGCTACCGTGCCAATGATATCCATGGCCCCTACGAGAAGACTACCATCCTGGAGTCTGACTTCGGCGGTTTCTCCTATCTGGCACAGGGTACCATCGTCGATTCACCCGATGGTGACTGGTATGGCATCATGTTCCAGGATCGTGGCGGTGTAGGTCGTGTACTGACGCTGTCGCCTGTCCGCTGGATTGATGGCTGGCCTATGCTGGGTGACGAGATGGGTCGTGTACCCGACAAGGTACGTCCTTTGGTCAGTGGTCAACCTGAGAAATCAATCATCTGCAGTGACGACTTCTCTGCTGAGAAGCTCGGTTTGCACTGGCAGTGGAACCATAACCCCGTCAATACTGCTTGGTCACTGACCGAGCGTCCCGGATTCCTGCGTCTGAAGACCAGTCGCGTAGTCCCCAACCTCTACCTCGCTCCCAATACGCTGACGCAGCGTATGAAGGGTCCGAAGTGTAGCGCCGTTGTTGTCCTCGACCTGTCACACATGAAGGCTGGCGACCGTGCTGGTTTTGCCGCTTTCAACGACGAAACGGGGGCGCTGATGGTCAAGAAGGACGGCAAGAAGCTCACGCTCTGTGCTGCTGAGCTCTCTGTCAAGCTGTCTCAGCGCGACAAGGTCGTCGAGGATGCCACAGAGAAGATGATCGAGAGCATTCCCTTGAACACTAATAAGATATGGCTGCGCATCGATGGCAACTTCGTGCCACGTACCGATATCGCCACTTTCTATTACAGCCTCGACGGTGAGAACTGGCAAAAGATGGGTAACGACTATCGCATGCGCTTCGATTGGCAGCGTTTCTTCATGGGTTCGAAGTATGCCCTGTTCAATTTCGCAACACAAAAGACCGGCGGCTATGTTGACGTCGACTCCTTTACAATAGAATAACACTAACTAATTTATCAACTAATTGACAACTCCACTTTGCAAATGTAAAAGTTCTGCAGAGTGGAGTGTCTTTTTTGTGTCATTATACAGCGAATATACAAAAATGCGTGTTGCTTTTACGCTTTTCTTCGCTGACTTTTTCGTACCTTTGCAGTCGCAAAAAAGTAACATAATCAAACCATGTTTAATAATTACAAAGGATTCCACCTCGTTGATACGTATCATGCTATGCGTCATCAGCGCAAGTACCATCCTACCGATGGTACCAAACGCGTTATCAAGATTGCTTTGGTGGCGCTCGTCACATTATTATTATGGAATATGCCTACCGAGTGGTTCGGCATCCAGAACCTTACCATCGTCCAGCAGCGCGTCATTGCCATCTTCGCCTTTGCCACGCTGATGTGGATTCTCGAAATCGTCTCCTCATGGGCTACGTCCATTGCCATCATCGTCATGATGCTGCTATTCTGTACGGACAGTGGTATCTCACCGATGGTCAACGAAGAGGAGGTGGGCAAGCTGCTCTCTTACAAGGGTGTGATGGCTTGCTTTGCAGACCCTGTTATCATGTTGTTCATTGGTGGTTTCGTGTTGGCTATCGCTGCCACGAAAACCGGTCTCGATGCACAGCTGGCCAAGGTGCTCCTCCGTCCCTTCGGTACAAGGAGTGAGATGGTGCTGTTGGGTTTCCTGCTCGTGACGGGTCTGTTCTCGATGTTCGTGTCTAATACCGCCACCGCTGCTATGATGCTGACCTTCCTGACGCCTGTGTTCCGTCAGCTGCCCCCAGAGGGTAAGGGTCGTATCGCCTTGGCTATGTCTATCCCCGTTGCAGCCAACCTCGGTGGTATGGGAACGCCGATCGGTACACCTCCCAACAATATTGCCCTGAAGTACCTCAACGATCCTGAGGGTCTGAATATGGGTCTTGGCTTTGGTCAGTGGATGATGTTCATGTTCCCGTTGGTAGTGGTCCTGCTGTTCATCAGCTGGCGCCTGCTGCTCAAGTTCTTCCCGTTCAGTCAGAAGACTGTTGAGCTGAAGATTGACGGAGGCATGCAGAAAGGCTTCCAGTCTAAGGTGGTTATCTTCACCTTCATCCTCACCGTAGCACTCTGGCTGTCTGACCGTTTCACCGGCATCAATGCCAATACGGTGGCTATGATTCCGTTCTGTATCTTTGCCCTTACGGGAGTCATCAATAAGCGCGACTTGGAGCAGATCAACTGGAGTGTTATCTGGATGGTTGCCGGTGGTTTTGCACTGGGTTATGGTCTTAACGCTTCTGGTCTGGCTGCCAATGCCGTAGAGAGCATCCCCTTCGGTGAGTTCTCACCGCTGATTATCCTGTTCCTCGGTGGTGCCATCTGCTATGTGCTTTCTAACTTCATCTCGAACTCTGCTACGGCAGCCCTGCTGATGCCTATCCTCGCTGTGGTCTGCGGTGCTATGGGCGACAAGCTCGATCCTATCGGTGGTACGGGTACCGTCCTCATCGGTGTGGCTATCGCTGCTTCCAGCGCCATGATTCTGCCAATCTCTACGCCCCCGAATGCCTTGGCTTTCGCTACGGGCTATGTCAAGCAGGGTGACATGTCGAAGATAGGTATTATTATGGGTATCATCTCCATGGTTCTTGGCTTCGGCCTTGTTTACCTCATGGGTACCCTGAAACTGATTTAATTCTCATAGATAAAATAGTGAGGCCACCAATAATTTTTGGTGGTCTCATAATTTTTTCCTAACTTCTCCGTTATTATTGATGATGAAGAAAGGATTATTGGCTATTGGCTGCTGGCTATTCGCCGTAGGCATGCAGGCACAGGAGTCGCAGGAGGTGTATAGCTTTCTGCGCTTGCCCGTCTCTGCCCACGTCGCTGCGCTTGGTGGCGACAATGTGACGCTGACCAACGACGATGCTACTGTCATCTTCCATAATCCGGCCCTCATCACCGGTGTCTCCGACAAGACGCTGAACGTCAACTTCATGACCTATATGGAGGGATGCACCGTTGCGTCGGCCTCGTTTGTCAAGGCCTACAAGGAACGGGCCTCGTGGGGCGTTAGTGGACAGTACATGTCGTATGGAGAAATCAAGGAGACTACAATCGCCAATCAGCAGACGGGCACCTTCTCGCCCAAGGATATCGCACTGGCAGGCTCCTTTGCCTATCTGCTCTCCGACCGTATCAGCGGTGGTATCACGGGACGTTTCATCTCGTCGACCATTGGCAGCTACTCGTCAGCAGCCGTTGCTATTGACCTCGGCTTGAACTACCAGGACACGGAGCGTGGCTGGTCGGTGTCTGCCGTTGCACGTAACCTTGGTGGACAGATCAAAGCCTATGATGATGATTTCGAACGTATTCCTTTTGACCTGCTGGTGGGGGTCAGTCGGCAGTTGCCGAACGCACCGCTTACGTTTCATGCCACCTTGGCACGTCTGAACAACTGGGACCAAGCGTTCATCAAGCACCTTGCTGTGGGTGCCGACCTCTGTCTCGGCTCCACCATCTTTGTCTCTGGCGGTTATAACTTCCGTCGTAGCAGCGAGATGAAAATCTATGAGGGCGAGGATACGTCCAGTAATCATGGTGCAGGCCTCTCCCTTGGTGCTGGTCTGGAACTGGAACGGTTTAAGTTGACCATCGGCTACGGCAAGTACCACGTCTCTGCCTCCTCCCTTCTCGTCAACCTCTCCTACGTGTTTTAATTATCCGCAACCAGACAGCATCAGCAGCAGACGCAAATCTTGGAAAAGATTGAAATCAATGAAAGGGTTTTTAAGGTTTTTGTTAATCCCTCCTGCGGAATAATAAAGATGACCATATGGTTCCCATTGGGGAACCCATTGGTTTCTCCGTGAGAAACCGATGGAAACTGACGGAGAAACCAATGGTTTCCTACGAGGAAACCGATGGGTTCCGCGTAAGAGACGGATGGGTTCCTTGTTGGCGACCGATGGAAGCCTTGTGAGGAACAGGCTGGAGATTATGGCCAAGGGAAGACGAACTCCTCCTCGAAGTCGTCGAAACGCACGCTGTCGGCGTAACCTCGTGCGGTAAACAACTGGCGTATCTTCTCCTGGTTCTCTGGAGAGAGCAGTCGCTCGCCGTGCCTATACTCATAGTAGTAGCGCTTGCCTGACAATATGCTCGTCAGCGCCTTACGCAGGGATGTGTAGTCATCCTTCAATACCTTGTCATAGAGGTGCATGAATCCACGAGCCATCCTTACCTTTTCCGTCGTGGCGAAGTGTGGGCACTGGCCTTCTTTCAAAGCCTGCGGTGTTACGCAACGGCATATTGTCAGCTCTTCCGGTGCCAGCTGTGCAGCCTGCCAGCGCAGGCAACGCTCATGCATCGGACAGTTCTGGTTAAAACACAATGCCCAGTCAGAGGGCACATTCTTCCATTTCAGTTCTTTGTTATCCATAAGATTTATCGTTGAGTTTTGTAATGCAAAGATACAAAAATAATCGTGTTTTTGCAAGTTTTCCTTGGGGAAAAATTAAGTCTACGGACTATAAGGACAAAAAGGACTCTACACCATACTTCTGCCTTATCATCCAATAACCTTTCCTTATTATGCGATAACCCTGCCTTATTGACGAATAACGCAGGGTTATTACCATTTCTTTGAGGAGAAATGACTTTTCATGTCTTTTTCTTTGTATTTTGCTCGATTTTTCGTATCTTTGCAAGTAGAAAGCGTACAAAGATGGACGAGAAAGAGCTATATATCAACTTCGATGAGTATATCCGTCAGGGTGAACCCACCCAGAGGGAGAAAGCCGGTTATTGGCAGACCGCTATCGGACTTCAGGCTGTTGACGGACTGAAAGTATCTGGCTATTTGCAGGAAACGGCGCGTCGCCACATCGAAGGTAATATTACTATCGACGAAGCACGGAACCTTGTCAACCTAAGAAGCCTAAGTGATAGATGTTGTCCGTAGACAGAAAAGAATCGGGCTATTTTGGCAGCTCACGGATGGTACGTATCAGGTAGAGGTGGTTGGTGAGTATCTGCACGGCATCAGAGAGGTCGGTGGTGAACTGAATCTCCAGACCCTGGAAGTGCTCCTGGGTGTAGCTGATGCAGTTGCGAGCCATCTCGTTGCACGACACCTCATAGTCCCTGGCGCGAGAAGTAGAGCATCACCGTCAAGGAGAGGAAGAGCAGTAACACGATTTCGCAGACCACCATCACGTTCAGTCTGATGGATGTGTGCGGTAGGGTTATCTTCGACAGTTTCAGCATGGGCTTTTACTTCTTCTCTTTAGCTACTACGACAGCTATCGACCAATCGACATGTTCGATGGGACCATAATACACTGTTGATGGAACATCATTGATGGTCATATCGACGAAGCCTGCCTTGCCGCGTTCAAGGTCGTGGACGACGAAATCCTCGGTCACGGCCATCTTCTTACCTTCGGGACTTGCAATACAACTGCCATAAAGTGTCTACCAATCCTAAAGCATTTAACTATGTTTAACGCTCCGCAATAGCATCACGGCATTGTTCCATCAGCCACTTGGGGGTGCTGGTGGCCCCACAGATGCCAACAGTCTCGATGTCTTTGAGCCAGGAGGGGTCTATCTCCTCAGGTCCCTCGATGAGATGTGTATTGGGATTGACACGCTGACACTCGTTGAAGAGCACCTTGCCGTTGGAGCTCTTACGACCGCAGACAAAGAGGATGAGGTCGTGGCGGGCGGCAAACTGCGAGATGTTTGGCATGCGGTTGGCGACAGAGCGGCAGATGGTGTCGAAGCTCTTGAAGGTGGCCGTGGGGGCGATGTGCGACTGGATATAGTCAATGATGCGGTGGAACTCGTCGAGCGACTTGGTGGTCTGTGAATAGAGGTAGATGTCGCGTGAGAAGTCGAGGTGCTCCACCTCGTCGAAGTGTTCGATGACGATGGCGTCGCCAGCGGTCTGACCCACCAAACCCAACACCTCGGCATGACCTTTCTTGCCGAAGATGACAATCTGAGGGGTGAGAGGTGAGGGGGTAGAGGTGAGAGAGTACTGCTTGCGGATACGCTGCTGCAGCTTCAGCACCACAGGGCAGGTGGCATCGATAATCTCGATGTTGTTACGGCGTGCCAGCTCGTAGGTGGCAGGGGGCTCACCATGGGCGCGCAACAACACCTTGACATCATGGAGCTGTGCCATCTGTTCGTGGTCGATGGTAATCAGACCCATCTGGCGCAGACGGTCGCACTCCATACCGTTGTGGACGATGTCGCCCAGACAGTAGAGGGTGTTACCCTTGGCCAACTCCTCCTCGGCCTTCTGGATGGCAGTGGTCACTCCGAAGCAGAAGCCACTGCCGTTGTCAATCTCTATCTTTAAACTCATGGGGCTCATGGGACTCATGGGACTTATGGGGCTTATAGGGCCTATGGGGCTAATAGGTTATTATAATAGGTGTCCAGCAGTTGCTGGGCAGCGATAAAGCTAGTCTGCTGACCGGCGAGGACGGAGGCTTCGGCGGTCTTTAGCTGCTGACGGATGGTGGGGTTGTGGTAGAACTTCATGCGTAGCTGCTCGTTGATGGTCTCATACATCCAGTACTTCGCCTGTTCGTTGCGACGGTGGTCGAAGTAGCCGTTGGCCTTGACGAAGTCGACATACTCGTAGATCATGTCCCACACCTCCTTGATGCCCGTGCCATAGAAGCCGCTATAGCACAGCACCTTCGGCATCCAACCACTCTCTGGCATGGGGAAGAAGTGTAGGGCGTTGCGGAAGTTCGTGGCGGCCATCTGACACTTGTCGACATTGTCGCCGTCGCACTTGTTGATGACGATGCCGTCGCAGATCTCCATGATACCGCGCTTGATGCCTTGCAACTCGTCGCCCGTACCTGCCACCTGGAGCAGCAGGAAGAAGTCGACCATGGAGTGGCAGGCAGTCTCCGACTGTCCCACACCCACCGTCTCGACGAAGATCTTGTCGAAGCCGGCAGCCTCGCAGAGAATGATGGTCTCACGCGTCTTGCGGGCCACACCACCCAGGGAACCTGCTGTTGGACTAGGACGGATAAATGAGTCGGGATGGATGGAGAGCTTCTCCATACGTGTCTTGTCACCGAGAATGGAACCCTTGCTGCGCTCACTGCTGGGGTCGATGGCGAGGACGGCGAGGCGACCGCCATGCTCCTTCAGCACGTGGACACCAAAGGCATCGATGCTCGTCGACTTGCCGGCACCCGGCACACCGCTGATGCCGATGCGGATGCTGTTGCCGCTGTAGGGCAGACACTTGTTGATGACCTCCTGGGCTTTGGCCTGGTGGTCGGGGTTGACACTCTCTACCAGGGTGACAGCCTGTGAGAGGATGGTGACATCGCCTTTGGTGATGCCCTCCACCATCTCTGCCGCTGTGAGTTCACGACGACGGAAGCGGTTGCGCTTCAGGTAGGGATTGATAATCGACGGCTGTTCAACACCACTGTTGACCTGCAAGCCGGCATATTCGGCACTATTCTCTGGATGTTCCATATTATTTGGCATTAATCGTAATGGTGACCTTGGGATGGTCGGGGTCGTTGGTAATCATGAGGATACGCGGACGGGTACGAACCTTCTTCAACTCGTCGCGCAGGGCGGTAATTTTCAGCGTGGCCTTCTCGCCAGGCTGCAACTTACTCTTGCTCAGCGACACCTGCAGACCGCCGGTGAAGAGCTGGAGCGAAGAGATGTCCAACTCGGTACGTCCCTTGTTGGTAATCTCGATGACGTCCTTCTTCTTCGACTTACCGTTAAACTGGATGTCGCAGGTGGTCTTCGACAGTTGCATCTTCGGGGCGTACTGCTTCTGGGCAGCATTCATGCCCATGAATGAGGGCAGCAGGACGGCAGAGACCGGTATCTCGTGGTCGGCACTGACCTTATCGCCAGGATTCTCGGCCAGAAAGACGGCACTCTGCGTCAGTCCGTAGTCGTGCAACTCGTTGGAGTTCAGCGTGACGGTCAGCGTGCCTGCACGACCAGGGCCTAAGCGCTCAGGCGCCATCGTAGCCTTCAGGTAGGACGGCAGGTGCATGAGGTTGGGCTGGCAGACGGTGGTGCTGCTATTATAAATATGTAGGAGCTGCACCTGCTGGTCGCCACGGTTGATGTCGTCAAACTCCAGCTCGCTACGGTCGAGCAACAGGTTGCCCATGGTGACAGGATATTTGGCGCTGAGGTCCTGATAGTCTCGCAGCACGATACCCTTCATACGGAGATAGATGGGCTTTGCGGTGGCATTGGTCACCACAGCGGCTTGCTTGTCGAAGTGTCCTAACTGACGGGCATCGTAGGTCATGCGAATCTGGAACTTGTCACCCTGGTCGGTCTTGGGATACTCTACCTTAGTACAGTTACAGTCGGGGCGTACGTCAATGATGCGCACCTTCTTGCTGCCCTTCACACGAAACTCAAAGACGGCGGTGATGGGCTGTTCGTAACCCGTACGCCCCACATCAATGGTGGTCTTCTCGATAATCAGCTTCTGCGCCACTGCGTGGCTGACGGATAACTGAAAAACCAACAATGATAAACAAATAATCTTGATGTATCTTCTCATTCTTAACTATTATCTCTTATTAACTGTTAACTGAACAGACGGTGCGGTGGCGCGGTATTCCGGAGCATAGGCACAGCCCACGGTACAGGTACCTGTCTCGTAGGTGCCGGCACGGTCAATGTAGTATTCGGTCTCTATGACGTGCTTACCCTTCGACAGACCACCATAGAAGTAGTGCGTAGCATTGTCCTTAGGTGAGCAGTAGGCACCATTGTGGTAGCCCGACAGTTGGTTGACAGGCTCCATGCAGGCAGCACGACGGTCCACAACCTGTACGAAGTCGAGGTCACGGCTGGTCTCAATGGTGATGCGCACCTTGATGCGCTGGCCAACGGCCAGTGTGGATTGCGGTTTTGCCGCAATCACCTCGCGCTTGACAGTAATACCACTCTGCGAAGCCTCGATATCTGCGGTCTTCTGCAGGAACTGGGCATAGACGGCGCCCCACGAGGTTCCCTCGCTGGTTTTGTTGGCGGTGAAGGTGTGCTCGCCCTTGTAGGACTGAGCGGTCTTCACGTA
This sequence comes from uncultured Prevotellaceae bacterium, assembly GCA_946405695.1. The sequence goes on from CAMJIA010000002.1 coordinate 71,411, forward strand.
GCCGAGGCCGGCGGATTTCTCGGCGGGCAAACCGCCGAGCACACGGCCATCGACCAGAAGAGCGGTGGCGGGTTGGTTGGTGGTCAGCGTGCTGTTGTTGCCATGAAGGAAGGCATAGATGGCATTGACGCTGTTGATGGGCGTATCCCACTGTTGGGTGCGCTTCTCCTGTAACAGCCAACGACGCATCTCGTCGATGGTTTGCTGATCGGCAGGTGTCACGCGTTGGATGGCCTCGATGGCGGCTACCTCTGTCGGTATCTTGTAGTCATACCACGAATAGCTGGCGCGACGGGTGTCGTAGTAGCGGCCCATCTCTTTGGTATAGACGGTATATTCCTTCAAACTCCTGACATACTCAGCGGCCTTGGTCTTCTCTCCATGCTGGGCGAGGACAACGGCGGTGAGCGCCTTCTCATAGATGGTCTGACGCTTGATATCTTTCTTCAGCAGACCGATAAGATAGTCGTTGGCAGCCTTGACATCCGTCTTTAGCGTGCGACCGTCGATGGCGCAGATGTACAGCCAGCGCAGGGCGGTGAATGTTGGGAAGGTCTGGCGGTGACCCTTCTTCTCCTCTTGTTTCATCTTCTTCACCATGTTCACCATTTCCTTGCCAATGTAGCGGAAGGCATTGTCGTAGAGTGTCGACGGAGAAACCGTCGACCACTTGCAGCCCATTGCCTGCAGGCGGGCAAGCATCTCAGCGACGGTGACGGTGATATAGGTGCTACCCTCCATGCCCGGATACCACGAGAAGGAACCGTCGGCATTCTGCAGCTTCTGCAACTTCTCCACAGTGGTCGTCAGGCGGTTGTTAATACCATTCTCATCGAAGAAGTTGGCAAGGCGCTGGCGCTGCTCACTCTCACGGTCGGCGGCAGCCACCCATGGAGTCTCGGCAAGGACGAGGTCCTTGAGGTCTTCATTCTTCTCTAATTGAGCGTGCAGGGATGTTTCGCTTTTCTGTTCTTGCTTCCACTGCTCGAAGACGCGCTTGGTCTGTGGGTTCTGGTCGAGGAGATGCTTTGCCAACAGGTTACTATAATAGCTGGCAGCTTGGTCGATGGCGCTGTGCTCCCACGGCTGTCCGAGGGTGGGCAATGCCTGGACCATCAACCATGCGGGGTTGTTGGTGTATTCGATGGTCAGCTTCTGCTGGTCGGTACCCTGTGGGAAGAGCTTCGTGAGGTCGATGGTCTTCACACCTGCCTCATGCTGGGTGAAGGGTACCGTCTTGGTGACATACTCTTTATTAGAAAGGATGGGCAGGTAGTGTTGCTCGCCATCGCTGAAGCCGTCGCCGGTGGCGGTGACCTTGCAAATAAGAAGGCTGATGTCAGCGGGCAAACCATTGACCACAAAGGTAACGGCGGTGGAGCCGTTGGCATCGATGGTGAAGGGTGTTGACTGTTCGCAGATGACTTGCTCGCTGTTGGGATCTATCAACTGAAGCTTCGCCGTACCGCTGACTTTCTGGTCGGTGGTGTTAAACAGACGGGCGGAGATGGTGGCGTCGTCACCCTCACGGATGAATCGTGGCATGTTGGGTTGTATCATCACATCCTTCTGGGCGATAGCCTCGCCGTCGATGTAGCCATAGAGCATGTCGGCAGTATTGGCAATACCCATGAAGCGCCAGGTCGTCAGACTCTCTGGGAGCGTGAATGACAATGAGACGTTGCCGTCGCTATCCGTCTGCAGGGTGGGGTAGCAGAAGGCTGTCTCGTTGAGATTCTCACGGACCTGCACTTGCTCCTCGGCATTTTGTGAGTCTGCCACAACTTCTTTTGCTTTCAGGACTTCGTTAGCAGACTTATCGTTGCCCTTTACGTCGAATGCAGCAGTCTCTGCAACAGCTTTCTCTTTCACTGCCATGGCTGCTGGGGCAGCTCCTGCCTTCATGAGTACCCCGCGTCCATAGGCACGGACAGGTCGGTAGTAAACGGGGAAGATACTCTCGTCGAACTGACTGAACAGCAGTTGGTCGACATCCCAAAACTTCATATCCTTGGTGGCTGAGGCCCAGATATTACCAAACGACGTGTGCTGCCAAGAGGTAGAAGGACTGGATAGGTATGACATTGGCGTAAATGACCATTGGTGGGAGGTGAGGGCATCGAGGCTCTTATCGTAGAGCACGGCCATGAGACTAGCGTCGGCGGCAGCACCATCGGGTTTGTTGATGGTCAGTTGCCACTGCTCCTGCTGACCAGGTGTCAAGCGGTCGCGGAAGGTAGTCCATTGCAACTTCAGCTTCTTGTCGGGCATGGGACGACGGATGACCTGTTGGTGACGGTAGCACTCACCGTTCTTTATCCATGCGAAGGTCAACAGCAGTCCGTTGCCATACTCCTCACGATAGGTAAACTGACGATTGATGAGTTCACCATTCTTCTTGACGGCACCTTCCTCAATCTTCTGTTTGCCAGCAAAGAGACTATATACAATATAGGTATTGGGATCTGACGAACCCACCTGTACGGTGACGGGTGTGCCGTCGTTGGGGAACTGTTCATGAGAGACGTAGAACCAGTCGTGGGTCTCGAAAGCAGGACGCTTGTCGGTGAGACTGAACACTACGAACGTCTGGTTGATGCTGTCTTGGGCACAGATAGCCTCTATGCGGTGCTGTCCACTCTTCAATTGATAGTTGAGTGATAATGGACCATTGGCAGACCACTGCTGCCACTTGCCACCATCAATGCGGTAGCGCAGCTTGCCGGGAATCTCCTTGCCGGCAGCATTGCGACGGGTGAAGGTAATCGGGGGGAACTGGTCGCTGCGCACCTTTTCGGGGATATCACAGGTCAGTGAGGTGGCTTTGTTGCCCAAGGGTAGCGACAGACTGCCGTGGTGCGTCTCGCCAGCCTGGTCGGTGACATCAGCATCGACGACGAAATGGTAGAACATGGTGTGGTGTCCCAGATCTTCGGGCATGACTAACGGCATATCGACAACGAATGAACCATCGTCGGCTGTGGTGACGTCGCCCTCGCTGACAACGGTCTCGCGGAGACCATCACCGAAATAACCTCTCTGCCAATAGCGGCTGTAGGACATCCACCAGAAGGCCACACGACGCTTGACGGTATAATGCACCTTCGCATCCTGGATGGGTACACCGGCATAGCTCATGGCCTTAGCCTTGGCCTGCACGGTGTCTCCTGCCTGATAGGATTCCTTATAATCGTCGAACGTCACCTGGAAGGCGGGACGTTTGTACTCTTCTACACGGAAACTGACATTGCCGTTATTGGTGCGAATGGAGTAGCGACCATTGAGTTTACCTGTAGGTAGCGTGAACTGTACGCTGCACTTGCCATAGCGGTCGGTGGTGGCCTGTTGCTCGGCAACCAACTTATAGTTGGCGTCGCGCAGTTCAAACTTCACGACCTTATCACTGACGGCGGCATTGTCGAGGGCTGATAGCTCTTTCCACACGATGGCGGTGGCATAGACGGTCTGTCCGGGACGGTAGATGGCGCGATCGGTAAACAGGTTGGTATGTTCGTTGTTGTACTGGCGCTCGTAATAGCTGTAGGCACCATAGCCGTTCTGCTCAGGACAGTAGCTGTCGTTGGCGGTGTAGGCAAAGAGTCTTGACGGCTTTTGCTCATCGGTATAGACCACTTCTCCTTGGCTGTTGCAGGTGAGCACACGGGTGGCTTCTGGAGTGTTCCAGTTCTTGCGGAAGGATAGCCGGACGGAAGCGTTCTTGACGGGTTGTCCTGTCGTGGCGTCGACGACCACATAGCGACGGTTGTTGTCGGGTTGTGCCTGTTGCAGGAGTCGGATGCCCGAGACGAAATACAACTGGCGGACAACCTCCGTCTGTGGTAGACTGGCGAACTCCAGCAGATAGACACCGGTGGGTAGTCCTTGTAGTTGTAGGGAGTCGGTAAAGATGTCATAGACGGCATGCCCTGAGAAGGGAATGGTTTGTGTCATCTCTTTCAGTTCTGTCAACCCCGTTTTTATCTTCTTGTACTCGTCCTTGTTATTGGGATTAAGCTGTGTATTACCCTGCAGCGACGTGCGATAGACGCGCATGGTCAACTGCGTGATGTTACGCAGGTTCTTCAGACTGACCACTTGCGACTTGCTCACCTCCTGGACACGACGCTCTACATTGGCAGTAAACTGCGGTGTTGTCAGTGCCGTCAACTCGTTGCGCATGATATTGGCACGTGGCCAAGAACCCCAACGCTGCAGCGACTGTTGCAGCCAGTTGTAGCGGTTGGCATTGGTGAACCTGTCGCCATGCATCTTGTTATAACGACCTATGGCCAACTCTGCAGCCTCTGGATAGTCACCGAAGATGGCAATGAGTGAGTCGTACTCCTCAATACTTTTGGCAATATAGCTGGCAGCGATACAGGCGGCAGGGCAGTTGTCAACCCTCGTGTAGTAGTCGTAGAGCCATTGCCACTCGTCCAACTCCATGCCAATGACGCTTAGCAGGTCGTGACCAAAGACCTTGCTGTCCTTGCCTCGCTCCACCAAAGGTTCATAGCCGTCGGCCTTGACCTTGGCCAACAGGTCAGGCTGGGCCATTGCCTGCCTGCGATAGTGTTTGGCCTTGTCGAACGTCTCGTTGTCGATAGAAGGGTTCAGAGAGTATACCTTATGCAAGACGGTGGCATAGACCATCTGCAAGACGGGGTCGGTGGCAGCCTTCGCCTGTTGCTCGATGCGTGCTACGGCAGGTGCCAGCGAGTCAGGTGCAATGTCCTGCTGTATATTGGCCGTCAGCAGGGTGGCCTTGAGCAGTTGACCGTATGCCTTCTCCTTTTGAGCCTTGTCCTCTATCTTCTGCAGATGAGTCAACGCTTGTCGCGGCAAGTCCTTGTCGCGAGCGTTCTCCACCTGTTTCCACAATGTCTGGTATGTCTGTGCGAACGTATTCAAAGGTAGTAGCAGACAGGCTGCCAAAACGACTAACAATGTCTTCTTCATAGTTTCTGTCGAATAAATAATGCACAAAGATACGAAAAACCCGTTAAACAGCCAAGCCATTTAACGAGTTTTACCAATAATTCATTTTTTCTCAATTAGTGCGCATCCTCGCAACAATGCTCATGACAACCACTGTCGGGTGTCTCGAACTCCAGCGTAGAGTGGCCGATACCTTTCTCTTTTAAGAGAACTTTCAGGCGACCTTTCACCTCTTCCATGTGTGCGATGTCCTTGATGACGATGTGTGCTGTCAGGGCGTTGTCGGTGGTGCTGATGGCCCAGATGTGCAGGTGGTGTACCTCACTGACATGCTCCTCAGCAGCCATCAGTTGTTGTATCTCATCAGGTTCGATACCCTCCGGCGTACCATCGACAATCAGTCGCAGGCTGGCCGTCAGCAGGTTCCACGTTGACCAAAGGATGATGAAGGCAATGATGAGGCTGACAATGGGGTCTACAACATTCCATCCCGTAAAGGCGATGATGATGCCTGAGACGACGACACCTACCGATACCAGTGTGTCAGCCACCATGTGCAGGAAGGCACCACGTACGTTGATGTCGCTCTTCTGTCCACGCATCAGCAGTACCACGGTGAGTCCGTTGATAAGGATGCCGATACCAGCCGTCCACGATACGGCGACACCGTTGACGTCGACGGGTTCAGTGAACTTCAGGATACTCTCGTAAACGATGCCTCCAACGGCAGCTAACAATAGTACAGCGTTAAGTAGCGAGATGAGTACCGTCGACTTCTTCAGTCCGTAAGTATAGTGGGCGCCCGACCGTACCTTGGCCAGATGGAAGGCGATGAGTACCAATACCAGACTGAATACGTCGCTGAGGTTATGACCTGCGTCAGATAACAGTGACAGCGAGTTCTGTGTCCAGCCTACGAGGGCCTCGACGCCCACAAACAGTAGGTTCAGTACGATGCAGAAGACGAAGATGCCGTTCATGCTGGTGGGCATCACATGATGATGGTGGTGATGATGACCGTGATGCTCGTGACCGTGCTCATGGTCGTGATGATGATGTTCGTGTGACATAATTATCTTGTTTTTTCTTGTTTCACGCTGCAAAGGTAGGAAAACATTGCTGCAACTTGGTTGCAATAGTCCGTAAATGCTGTTTTTCTGCAACCTTGTTGCAAGTTTTTCCTGTTTCGTGCATGCCGTTTGCATAAAAATCATTATCTTTGCAGAAACTTAAAACAAGCATGAGGATAGAGAGGCTGTTGGTACTTAGCTGTTGGCTATTGGCACTGAGTTGTCAGGCGCAGACGTTTTCGCTTGAACACAAGACGGATAGTCTGTCTCTGTTGACGCTGACCACCGACACGACCAGTCACCAGTGGCGACTGCCTTATCCGGTCTATCGCATGGAGACGGGCGACGTTGATGGCAATGGTACCACAGAGGCGCTGGTGGGTGTCATCAAACCGACCCGCTACCATCCGGAAATGGGGCGACGCCTGTTTATCTTCAAGAACTATGAGGGACTGATACGTCCCATGTGGCTTGGTTCGAAACTGGGTGGTACACTGTGTGACTTCCATTTCAAGGACGGATGTGTACGCAGTCTGGAGACCAATGCCCAGGGACAGTATACGGTGGCCGAATATCGTTGGAGCGGTTTTGGTGTAGCCTTCGAGCGATACCTCGTGAAGAATGTGGATGAAGCAACAGCAAGAGAAAAATTTGAATGATATGAAACATACAATTTTAGCAATTGGCTTATGGCTATTGACAATGGGCTGTCAGGCTCAAAACTCCCAACGTGTGATGCTGCCTGGAAAGGGGAACATCAACGTGGAGCAGTTGAACCAGCCAGTCAACCTCGAACAGGACATCTCGCAGCTGAACCTGACGGAGTTGCGTGTGTTGCGCAACAGTTTCTATGCCCGTAGCGGCTATCCTTTCCGCGATGCCTTCCTGCGTGGCATCTTCCAGTGTACGTCGTGGTACGACTCGCTGATGGTGGTACGTTGGGAACAAGTTGAGGAGATGGATATCAAGTATGATGGTAACGACAGCTGGCGCAACAACTACTACAAGGCCGATGCCAAGGTACCCATCAAGATTAGCAAGGCGGAACAGACGTTCATCAGCAAGCTGCAAGCCCGTGAACAGGTTTTGAAACAGGAGAACTTCAAGCCCCGCGAGGAGGGTCATCGTGTTAACATGGGCAATGTGGTGAATGTCATGCAGATGGAGCAGTTCGACAGTCGTCTGCGCGACAAACTGGGACGTAATGGCTTTGCCATTGTGCCTGCTCAGCACGACCAGCTGTTCCATGTCTATGAGCGTAACGACTATACGAATATGCCCAACTTCGTGACCACCGACCTCTATCTGCAGCTCTATCATCTCTACTTCGACTGTCTGCTGCGTAACATCGAGGAACAACGCTTGTGCCATGTAGTACAGCGACTGTGTGAACGTGGTCAGCAACTAACAGCAGAGAACAACCAGTGGCTGAAGACCTACTTCGATGTGGCTCATGCGTTGATAACAGGGCAACCAGGTGCTGACGGCACAGTGGCTGACGAGGTAAAGAAGGTGATGGCGTCAGAACTGGACTACTCCAAATACCTTG
>CAMJIA010000003.1 GCA_946405695.1 uncultured Prevotellaceae bacterium
TGCAGCTTATGAAAAAGATTGTCGTATTAACAGGTGCAGGCATGTCTGTGGAGAGCGGTTTGAAGACTTTCCGCGATGCCGATGGTTTGTGGGAAGAGTATCCCGTACAGCAGGTGGCCACCCATGAGGGCTGGCTCAACGACCCTACCCTCGTGACGAACTTCTACAACATGCTTCGCAAGAAGTGCTGGGGCGTGAAACCTAACGAAGGGCACCAGCTGGTGGCTGAGCTAGAGAAGAAGTATGATGTAACGGTGGTCACACAGAACGTAGACAACCTGCACGAGCAGGCAGGCTCGTCGAAGGTCATCCATCTGCATGGTGAACTGATGAAGGTCTGTTCGAGCAACGACCCTGACGACCCTCGCTATCAGCAGCTGCTGACGCCAGAGAACTGCGAAGTTGTGCCTGGCACGAAGGCTGGTGACGGCTCGCTGTTGCGTCCGTTCATCGTCTTCTTCGGTGAGGCGGTGCCCATGATTACTGTTGCTGCCGAGGAGGCACAAACCGCCGACATCTTCATCATTATCGGTACCTCGCTGGCAGTCTATCCTGCTGCGGGCCTCATCCACTACGTCCGTCCAGGTGTTCCCGTCTACATCATTGACCCCAACCCCATCAGTGCGGGCAGTCGCAACATCACCCAGATTCAGAAGGGTGCATCAGCAGGCATGCGTGAACTCAGCGAGTTGCTCATGAAGGATTAGACGCACCAAAAAAAGGGGAAGCAATCTTCACAGACAGCTTCCCTACCGAGGAAAATGATAAATATAGATTAAAATTACTAGTTGTGTGCACTGCAAAGGTACAAACAATTTTCTGACTTTTGCAAATATATGCAGGAAAAAAATCCTGTTTTTGAATTATTTAACGCTCGTTGGGTCGTTTTTATCGACAAATTGTTCACTTGTCACTTTTTGTGCATGTCCCAACAGCTTCTCATACTCGCCGTCAGTAGTCAGAATACGCTCCGCTTCACGCAAAGCTTTGTCTGTTCTCAACCCCACCTGCATCTGACCGGCCTGGAAATAATAAGCCGATACGATGTCCTGTTCTATCATCTGCTGGATCTCTTCACGATGTGCATCCAAGTCACGACTCAGGTCGTGATGGTCTATCTTCTTCTTCAACGCCTCGAACTCCTCCTTGGCATCGTCGTAGTAACCTTCAAACTTAGCTGTCTTGATGAGTTCCTCAAACTGTTTCTTGCTGACCTGATCATAGGTAAAGCCTGCCTTGATGACACGCTGTTTGAAGTCCTGATAGTCGGCATCCGTCAGATGGAAGACGGAAGCAGGTGCTATCGTCGGGTGCTTGGCAATATAGTCCACCACGTAGTCGAGCATCACCTCTGTAGAGTCCAGGCGGTCCAGATAGAGCGTGATATTCGCCAGTGTGTCAGGTTTCACCTCCACATCGGGCGTGATACCCTCCTTCATCTTGATACCACGACCACTGGGCAGGTAGTAGCGCGAGGTCGTCAGCTTCAGGTTGGCGTTATAGGGCAGGTCAACGTTCGGAATCTGCACCAGTCCCTTGCCGTAGGTTCTCGTACCAATGATAACACCACGCTTCAGGTCCTGCAGGGCACCAGAGGTAATCTCTGAGGCCGAAGCAGTCTCGCCATTTACCAATACCACCAACGGCATCACGGTGTCTATGGGTTCCAGACGCGTCTTATACTCTGCACCAGCACGCTTCAACTTACCTTTGGTCTCCACAATCTTCACGCCCTTGGGTATCCACATGTTCAGGATTTCCACACACTCTGCCAGTGAACCGCCACCATTACCACGCAGGTCAAGCACCAGTTTCTCAGCACCTTGCTTCTTCAGGTCGAGGAACGCACGGCGCATCGCCTTAGAAGGCTCGCCCGTAAATGTGCTCAGACTGATATATCCTATCTTATTAGCGCGCATACCATAATAAGTAATCTCAGGCATCTTAATGCTGCGACGCGTAATCTTGAATTCCATCTTCTTGCCCGTCGAAGGACGCAGAATCTTCAACTTGAAGGTTGTACCAGGCTCACCACGCAGATGACTGCTGACATAGCTAACGTTCTTGTCTGTCATCAACGTATCGTCAATCTGCAAGATAATATCGCCCTTCTTCAGACCTACCTCCGATGACGGCATACCTTCATACGGCTCTTCGATGACTACCCTCTTCAGTCTCTGATGATAGCGCACCAGTGCCCCGATGCCGGCATACTTACCCGTCAGCATCTGCTTCAACTCCTTCTGCTTCTCCTCCGGATAGAACTCCGTATAGGGGTCCAGCGACTGCAACATAGCATCGATACCCACCTTCAATACCTTGTTGGCATCGAGGGTATCGACATACATCAGGTCCAGATTCTTATAGAGGGCATTGAAGATGTCAAGGTTCTTTGCCACCTCCAGGTTATGATTCTTTGAACCAGAGGCTGCATTTTTCTGCTCCTGTGCCCATGCGCCAGCAACTGTCGCCAAGCACAGCAATATCACTAAAAATGTCTTCTTCATATCTATTTTTGTACTCTTTCTACTCGTTTTACGGGGCAAAAGTACAAAAAAATACGCTTATCGTGAAATTTTTTGCCAAAAAGTTTGCGCAATTCGAAAAAACTCCTTACCTTTGCACCCGCAATCGAAAGAAAGCACCCTGCTTCAGTAGCTCAGTTGGTTAGAGCACCTGACTGTTAATCAGGGGGTCGTTGGTTCAAGCCCATCCTGAAGCGCCAAAGAAAGAGTCCTGTAGGTCAATGACTTACGGGACTTTTCTTTTTCTCATATTTCAAAGTTGCACCCAATTTGCACCCAATTTCATGCTTTATATAGGGTTTGCACCCACTCCTTTGCAGAATTAACAGTCTGGAACCCTGCAAAAGATAATCTTTGTAGAATGTTGTCAAGTTCTCACGTTGACAAGTTGAAAATCATTAGGGTGCTTCAACTGTCAACATTGTATCTGCTGGCTCTGTACAAAAATAGTTCGAGGCAGAATATACATCCTGCCTCAAACCTAAAATCAAAGTAATTTCCAAAAACACAAGTTCTGCCACTTCTTCTTTTTTTTCTTGGAACGAATAGGCAAGCACCATTCAACCCTATTGTGCCTTATGAAATAGTGGGACTGGCAGGGGAATTCGTAGTTTCCAATTGACGGGGTAAGTGAAATCTCCTTGCCGTTATAATACATTTGCCAGAAATCTGGAGAAATGGGTGTAACAACTTTTTCTCCACATCCGCAGGCGCAGAGGTGTGATGCCGTTGCATACTCCATAGAAATATAGAGTTTACCCTTTTCCAGTTTTTCAGGAATGTACTTAACGAAAATCGGTTGGAATTGTGTCGTCCTCATATTGTGCCTGAAGTACCTTGTTGCTCCCAATGGAGTAAACGCTATTGAAGTCGTGCTCAGCCTGGTCGTTATAGATGCCGATCATTCTTTTCCACTTAATGAGCATGAGGTTTGCAGCAAGACAGTTCAATTCAGATAACTGTATGTTGCTTGCGTAGATATCGTCATCTATTGTAAATTCCCCAAATGCCTCTTTAATGTGAAGATAGTGACTAGGCAATCCCGTGGTTACCCTCACTTGTCCAACGAGTTGATCATTGGCTTTTTCGAGCCCCATTCCAGAATCAATAAACGGTTTCCCCTTTTCCATCAAGTATCCGGCAATCAGGTTTCTTGCACTAACACTGTCAACACAGATGAAGACCATGTCCATATCATCCAATTCAGAGAAATTATCTGGTTTAACTCTGACTTTGTGAGGAACAATGCCTTTGTGGAAACCTGAATAGCGACGATAATAATAGTCCACTTTACTCATTAGCTCATTCAGTTCTTCCCTTGTTGGTACTCCAGGAGCACGGTAGGCATTATGTGTGTTGAAGTCATCGTCATCATACAGATGGATTTGGTCGACACATGTCTTGGCGAGGTGATCAAGTAGATATGAACCTGTTCCACCAACTCCGACAATGGCTACTTTCTTTCCTCTCATTCGTTCATTAATACCAACTATATAGGCGCGGCCACTATTTGTATCGGCATACACCAGTGGACTATTTTCGTCTTCCAAAAGGATGACTCTTGCTATTTTCTTGCATTTGTCCTCAGCAAAGAGAAAAGCAGCATCGGAAATCATATGATAATAGGTCGACACCTTATCATAGTAATCCAGATATCGTCCTCCATTGTTGTCTGGCATACATGAAAAGAAATAATCGCTATAGATGTTGTTACCAAGGTTTTCCTTTTTAGGGGAATTTACAAGAGAGGGTATAAAAGTACCGTCTTTATATCTCGGTTGTTCACCAATCCAAAGTGCAGTATGATCACCTGGTGCAAGAATTTTGTCGCCAGAAATGTTGAGTATCATCACAAGTGTTCCACTTGCAATATCCATATTTGCGTTAATATAAGGTACGCGGTGTACCCAAAGATACTGACCGCGCACCTCTATATCAAAGCCTTCGTTTTGCAACTTCTGCATGACGGGATTAAGACTTATGAGTAGGTGTGACATCGAACTTCATATTATGTTTGACAAATACTACACTATGACGTGTCATTACACCCTCAACATTCTGATGAGGTCCATCTGAATAGCTGACAGTATAACCTCTTTCTGTCCCCGGAGCAGGATTAGGGAATGCAATTTTTACAATCTGCTCATAGCTAACCTTTTCTTCACCGTAAGGTTTAGGCTGACCATTCACGATTATCGTAATAGTCTGTTTGTGTTTGCGGGAAACAAACCTTTCAATGCCAGGTCTTGCCATGTTAACCCTTGTGCCATTTTCAATAAGTTCGTCCTGAAATCCAGGTATAACCAGATAGAGGTCGAAAGAGCGAACAAATAATAGATGTTTTCTCGCTTTCTACAATGCCAATTGTCTTATCAGAAAGGAGAGAATCACGAAGTAAATGCTCGCCAAATAGAGTCTTTTTGATGACATAGTCAGCAGGAATCTCACCACGTTTCGAGAGCTCTTTGGCTATACTGGATGGAGTTATTGCATGGTTCCGATGCCCATTTGTACTATAAGCCATGACCTTTCCCATCCGCACAATTCCGTCTTTGTCAACATACCAATAAATGACGTGATGCTCCTTCGTCACTCCTAAATGATAGGCGTTGACTATATCAGATAAGCGACTAGAATCAGTGACTATCGTTTTCAGATAACACGTAAAATCTGATTGAAGATTGTGGTCAAAACTCTGACTGACATAGTTGGAATCGATAGTCAAGAATGACTGTTCACTCATATGAGGAACGACCTTTACAGGCGATGTTTGAACCCTATTTGTGGGATCCTTCACATAGTACTTGTTCGTGTCGATTCCATGCTGATGACACATATAAATGAAGGTGGCAACACTCACTTTAGTACTTGTATGAAGGGCGTTGGTGAACTTGCGGTTGTTCTCTGCCTCATGGTACTTGCCACTAAGTTTACTTATGCTTTTGAAATATCCACGCCCTTCTTCTCCAAGATTTGAGAGTGCGAATGCACCTTTTGTCCAGTCCTCAAAGGTCTCGAACATATTGATATTTCTAGCGATAATCTCGTTGACTAATGCTTGATAATCGAAGTTTTCCATTTTACTTATGCATGTTTTGCTCGTATCTTTGAACGAATTTTGCCACACCAGATTTGTCCTTATAACCAACCTTCTTGGCTATTTCGTCATAGGTAAGTCCATCGTCCTTTAGTTGCATGATTGCCTGATATTTTGCCTCATTATTTGTGCTAATGGGTACCAGATTCTCAAATGGAACTCGTTCGCCGGTCTCCTTGAAAGTCAGATGTTCTGTAAATCTAAGTTTAATGGATTCCGACTTATTGTCAGCCGAAAGATAATTTTCTTTGACACAGCAAAGATGCTTATATGTGACATCGGCGAGGTCACTTCTCAATTCCATAACTAGGCGCATCTTGGCTTCAAAAGCCTGGCTTCCCAATAGATTGTGCTTGGAAGGCATGAAGGTTTCTGTGCGTTTTCCGCAATGATGCAGAAAAATTATCAGGCATTTGTGCTTGGTTACTAAATGCAGATATTGCATCAGGAACTGCCGCACTTGGTTCCCCTCATTCATACTGCCAGTATAGAGGTCTGAAAAGCAATCGACCACTACTAAATCTGCTGGTTGTGCAGTCAAACGCTGGTCAAGTTCTGCAACAACATCCTCACTGTCAAACAGAAATCGGAGTCCTCTTAACGATGCCGGATCCATATTCAAATCATTGTTTTGACGACCTATCAAGTAAGCGTTGGCAGTCTCGTCATCCTCTGTAGATACATAGATAGCACTATAATGTTCTACATTCAATTTCATTCCAAGAAATGTCTTTAATCCGGCAGATACAGACATGGAGAGTTGACGGAGGAATGCCGATTTTCCTGTGTCAGAACTGCCAGCAAGACAAACTAAGCCCGACTTTGGCAAGAGAGGTTCTAGCAGAGATGGAATCTCTTTAATATTCTTATTCAGCAGCATTTCTCCAGTGACTTCATCGGATATATCAACCTCAGGAGCCATTCGGCTCTGCATCTTTTCGATGTCTTCAGTAATTCCCTGTACATGGTTCTCCATAGCACTACTTGATGTGATTATACTTTGCTAACTTACCAGATTTAATGAGTTGGTTGACTTCCTGCTTGGAATAGAGATTCTTACGTCCCACTTTCTGACTTTGTAATATTCCGGCCTTTTCAATTCGCCAGAGAGTTGGGTAGGCAATGTGCAGAAGGCTGCACAATTCGTCGCGGTTATAGAAGCCATCATTATCTGATTGACTATTCACTAACGAGTTGACGATTCTTTCATCAAGGCATCGACTAACCGTCTTGTAAATCACATCTTCAAGTTGATTTTCGTTTAATACGATAATATTGTTATCCATAATCTTAAACCCTTTTTATTAGACACACAGCAAGTGAAAGCCACTGAGCAAAACACTTTGTGGCTCCGATAATCTTCAGAAGTTTTTCTAAGCTTTTGAGGGTGTCTTTGTTATCCTGAACTTATCCCTTTATCTTATCCAACAATCCATTTACCAAACAAATAATCCGTGATCCTATATTCAACACTTCGCTTCTTACCACCTGCTTTCGTGATAACACCACGCTTTTCAAGCCGATACAATGCTGAGGATGTATTAGTAGCAGAAAGGCCACTTTTCCGCTGAACATCGGCTGCTGTAGCGATTTCACCGGCACGAGCCAGGCCATATAATGCACGCTGCTGTACACCAGGTAATGTACTGAACTTATAGCTGAAAAAACGTTCATTCTCATCAATAACAATGTCAAGACAATCTTCCGTCCCATAGTTTGGGTAGATAACGCTAGCGAAGAACTTGATGTAATTGAGGTTCCCTCCAAGTCTCGTTATTATTTCTTGGAACTCTGGATTTCCCTTTACCTTATTATATATATCCTCTCCCAACAGATCTTCAATATCCTCTTTCTCAAAACTGGGGATTTTGAATGAATAAAAGAATTGGTCGAACAATGGGTAGCGCTTTGAGAATTCTTCGCTTAGACCTGTTGATGTAGCCACTAGGAATGGTGAATGCATGTTGGAGAAAAAGGTAATCAATTTCTTCTGTTCGCCTTTAGTCATAGACAGGAGCAGCTTGTCGAAGTCATCAATCAGGACTACTGCTTGTTTTCCCAAGAGATAACCTAAATCCTTGATAAGAGATTCTGTCCCCACAATATTACTATGTGGATAGAGGTATTTCACTATCAAGAATCCACGTGCAGTAAATTCTTCTGCAAGTTTCTCGATCATAAATGTCTTACCTGAACCTTCAGCACCACTTATTAAAATGTGCTGAGGTTCCAAATCTGTGCAATAGCTCTCTGCTAGATCAGCTATTCGCCATACTAATTGTTTTCTATTTCTCATCTAATAATAATTTGAAATGTTACTATTTTTGCTGCACAAAGTTACTTAATTTCAAAAACTCTCACGAAAGAAATTATGATTGTTTGTGTTTGCTTTAGCAATTTATAACATCGACTTCGTCCCCAAATTCAACTTATTTGTCTCAGGCTTAAAAGTTGAAATTGCGATTTTGAAATATTAACATAGAAAAAGTACAAAACAGAAAATTAAAGTGCACGAGAATCAACTTTTTCTTGATTCAAGAATGGAGAAAAAGATGATTTTTGGGCTCTTTTCTCAGTCGCCTGAACAAAAGATTTTCTGTCAGAATCTGTCGAAGTCTCATATTTGAGGTCATTTCGACTGTTTCCAACAGAAATTATGGCGATATGGGTAGATCATGAGCAATCACAATTGCCCACAATATTTTTCAGGAAATAGAGTTATCTATAGTATTTTTGAAAGATAACTCGCTTATTTGTGAAATTTCTGCATAAAAGCGAGTTATCTCATGGATTTTCAAAAGAAAACTGCCGTTTTTGCAGAAATCTCACAAATCAATGAACTATTGATTTAGATCATCGAGCAACGCTATTATTTTATAGATTCCAATAGATTCGTGGCAATCTCTGGATTCCTGAACCTGATGAGATTATCCTCAACTGAATGATAGCCGAGAATACTTACGCTACCGTACCATATCTTATTTTTGTCGATAATGGCAGTATGTAGTGAAAGGTGGTTGATGGTGATAACACTAATACCTTGATGTTGCAAATGAAGGGTGTCGTCATTTTCCTCCTTAGTGAAAAGTGCAACCTCCACACCATTAGCGGCTAAATCAATAAGTCGCTCTGCGATTTGTGTCTGTCTGCCAATCCTGACTTTCGGACATGAAATGACAACAGAACGCTTACATTGTGAAAGGTCAGAAATAAATGGTGAAACAAAGTTTAATCCATCATAAATTAGGTCTGTTGTCGGGAACAGATTATCAAACATCTCGTTGTTCCGAATCCTATAGCCAATAGAGGCATAGCCCTTCAGACGTTTGCGGTACATAGATTCGCAAACAGGAACCCGGATGTCGATATAGTCGTAAATCTGCACATCTTGTTTGCCTTCAAACTCTCGATGCAATCGACCAGCGTATTGGGCCACAATACCTTTCCAAGCAACAGGTGAAACTAGAAATAAAGTATCAAGCCGTGCGTAGTCAAAGCCCTCACCCACATATTTGCCTGTGGCAACGATGACAAGCGGTTCTGAGGAGGGTATGGATTGCAGATATTCCATCTTCTGACGTTTCTCCTTGATGCTTTCTGAACCAACAAGGGTGATAACATTTGGACAATGCGGTTTGAGAAGGTCTGCAAGAATCTCCACATGAGCAGTTCTGCTCGTTAGAATTATCGGTGAACGCCCCTCTTTCAATGCCTCGATGACATCTTTGACGATGAACAGATTTCGATACTCGTCTTCTGCCAGTTGGTGGGCCACCTTGGTAAACGAAAGGTCTTCACCACTTACAGTTCTGAATGGCGTAAAGCGAGGTACCAGCAACCGTTGGAATGTCTGGTCTCGCATCTGAGCCTTGGCATCAGCATTATACCTAATTGGGCCGCATTGCATAAATATGATGGGCTGATGACCGTCTTTTCGGATAGGGGTAGCTGTCAGGCCGTAAACATATCGGGCATTGACGGCTTTCAGAATCTGCTCGAAGTTGACTGCAGAAACGTGGTGACACTCATCGGCAATAACCAGTCCATAGTCTTTGACGAAGGGTTTTACTTCGCCATCTGAAATACACGACTGCATGAGCGCGATGTCGATGATGCCACGAAGTTTGTTACCTGCTGAGGATAATGTGCCTATAGACGAAAGATTCTTCTTGTGTTTGCCTTTCTCAATTACAGGCACGTCATCAATAACAAGGAATTGTTCAAGTCTCTTCACCCATTGATCAAGCAGTGCTTTCGTATGAACAAGTATCAGTGTATTAACACTGTGTCTTGCAATGAGGCCTATGGCAGCCACAGTCTTTCCAAATGCAGTTGTTGCAGAGAGTACACCAGTGTTGTTCATAGCCAAGGTGTTGACGGCTTTTTGCTGATTCTCGCGTAACTCACCATTAAAATGAACAGATATGGGCCTACCATGATTCGTCTTGTCCTCAAACCGATAGGCAACATTCTTCTCTTTCAGCAGTGTCGTGACAGCATCTTCACATCCTCGCGGAAGTGCAAGAAACTCTTCCGTCAGGTCTGCACAGGAAATAATTCGAGGTGTCTGGTAGGTGGATAGTCGTAGTGCCTGCTTGCTATAGAACTCAGGATTTCGGAACGATGCAATACGTCTGAGGTGATTGAGGACTTTCGATGAAAGCAAGTTCAGTGGGATATATAGCATGTTTGACCGCGTGATGACTACCTCAAAAGAGAAGTCGGACTTTTCTATCTTAGCAGTGACTGGCACTTCCCAAGGCTTGCTTTCACTGGTCTTTGACAAATCGCCAAGTGGCATGATGTTGGCTGTTTGTTTCAATATCTCTTCCAGAGCAAATGCTGAGAGTTTACTAATATTAAGCAGATATTCCCATTGGTCACGAAAAGGCTCAAAGTATTCATTCACGAAAACGCTGTTGCCATTTTTTTCGAGCATTACCTTGCAGAGGTAGTGCAACGAGATTTCCAAGTCCTCCTTCTTGCAAAGTGTCTTGGTTAGGAAAGAACCTATCATATGACTTGACTATTACGTCTTCCTGATAGCCATGCTCGCAGTTCTTGTCATCGAAATCGGTACACAATAAGTTGCATGTGTTGTCCTCATTGAGTACATAGAGTCCTATTACATCCCTGCCATCTGTGTCCTTTCCTTCCAAATGGCGATAGATATCTTTGTCAGTTAAAGCAGCGAACTGACGATTAGGGCATTCTGCGCACTTGAACTTTCGCTTATCACAAAGTTGACGATTCCATTCATTTTGGCATACAGGCTGATAGCCTCCTTTCCCACTTGCCTTGCTATACCATCTTTTGGCAAACACATCTTCACGTCCCTTAAACACACTGCGGAATAGCCCGACCTTCTCTTGGACCGACAATTTCTGCATAGCTGTTGGTTTCTGAACAACAGGCACAACATCTTCGCCAAGCCGTTTTTTCAACTCGGTATTCTCATCTTCCAACTCCTTGATACGTTCAAGAAGTCGTTGGCGCTCTATTATCCAGTCGTGATAATTCTGCAGATCCATTCTTAGGCGATAAAAAGCCCATCCAAGATAACCTCACTGTGAACCAGGCTTGAATGCTTGCCATTAGCCACACCAAATGTTGTAACGAAAGTATGTACTAACGTCTGCTTATTCTTGGTCTTTTCTTTGAATAGTGCCATTCTGGTACGAAGTTTCTCTTCATAATCGGCAGTAATCCTATACTCACCTTGACTGAACTTCATTTCACAAAGATGGATAATTCTGTCGGCCCGTTCGATAATGAGGTCTATCTGCGAGCCTCGAACAGCTTTCTTTTTGTCTGCCTGATCAAACCATGCAGAAACCTCAGTAGCAACACCACCAATATTCAGTGCCTGACGAATCTGACGGATATGCATTAGGCATAGCAACTCAAAAGTAAGCCCTTGCCACGACTCCACACTATGCGAGGCTAGATGATGTTGCCACCACTGCTCATCATATGAATCCTTATAAATCTCAATGTACTTAATATAAAATAAGGTGTAGAAGTCAGTCAACTTATAAATGACATCATTGCTATTCTTTCCATAATATCTGAATTTCATGATGAAATCACAACGCTCAAGATTGTTAAGCATCTTTGCAAGTCGCTTCCCATCTATTGAGGTCGTTTTCGCAATCTCACTACTTGTCATTCCGCAACGTCGCTCTGCTAACAATCGTACAATGTCCACGTACTTATCGGCATTGGTAAACAGGGCATTGTAAAGTTCATCAAACTCCAATCTGAGTGCTCCACCACGTGCAAAGCAAAGCCTGTCAACATTCTGTGCAAGACTTTCTTTGGTGTCCAAAAGACTCAAATAGAACGGAACTCCGCCAAAGAACATATAGCACTGTGCTATCTGGAACCTGTCCCACAAGCATCCATGGCCCTGCAGATACTGCTCGGTCTCATTCAAAGTAAATGGGCGAAGGTATATCTGGCAGGTGATACGGGCATGAAGGCCTCCCTGATTCTCCACAAGATTGTCAATCATCCATGATGTGGCTGAACCGCTGGCAATAAACATAATGTCTTTACGGCGCGCTGCCCATCCATTCCAGAAATTTTCAAATGCCTCTGTGAAGTTGGAACGCAGTGAGTCTATCCAGGGCATTTCATCGATAAACACCACTTTCTTCCTCGTTGGCGGTAAAGATTCAAGATATTCCTCCAACGTGTCAAACGCATCAAACCAGTCGACAAACTTTCTCATGACTCGCTCATTCATTGCCTTTTTTAATGTCTTGGCAAAATTCCGAAGCTGAATACGTTGTGATAGTTTATGGCCACCTACAAAGGTGAAGTCATACGTTTCATTGAAGAATTGGTCCACCAGGAATGTTTTACCCACACGTCTCCGCCCATAGACGATGACAAGTTCTGAACGATCAGAGTCCAAGCATCGTTGTAACTCTGCCATTTCACTATCTCTACCTATAATATTGCGATTTTCCATAAGCTCACCTTTTTAATAACTGCTGCAAAGATACAACTAATTTCCAAAAAATAGCACGAAATCCAACTTTTTTCTTATACTTTTTTGGTAAAAAAGTTGTTTTTCGTGCATATTTTCATCATTTGACTGGTTGACAGTTGAAACCGCTTAGTGTTTTTCTACTTGTCAACCTGTTTTTTCGCTTCCATAGCAGCCTTAATCTTATCGCCTACTCTTTGGGCCTGCTCCGAGATGCCTATCCGGATGTAGCCCTCAAAGTTCTTCTGCGACTCGTGGCCGGTTATACTACGGAGTTCCAGGTCCGACAGCACACCTAATTTATATAGGTTAGTGGTACCGCTCCTTCGTGCCGTATGTGAGCATATCAGTTCGTATTTGGAACGCACAACTTCACCATGCTTGTTCCTTTCAAAAAGAGGGGAACCATTTCTAATCTTGGCCCATTTATCCAGTTTGTGAAACCACTTACGTTCGTTTTCCGTAAACTTGATGCCTTTGTTCTTCTTTTCCAGCAGCTTTTCATAGGTATTCTCCGACCGTTTCTCCACAGTCGTCAATACCGTTACATACTTTTCACGAAAAGAGGGAACGGTTTTTGACAACTCATACCCTACAGCCTTAATCTTCAAATTCATTTTCTGAACATCTATTTCTGGGAAGTCGTAATGATACTTTTCACAGAGTTCATAGACGCGATCATCGAAAATAGGCACTTCTACCTTCTTTTTAGTCTTCTTCTGCGTCAAAGTAATCAAGCCGCTTTTATTATAGGTGATGAAATTCTCTTCCCTCAACTTGCAGTAGTCGCTATAACGCTGGCAACTAAAGTAACCCAGCAGGAAGATATCACGAACGATTTCATTGTCGCCTGTAAGTTCCAGCGCATACATAGCATCAATCTCCTCGTCTGTCAGGTATATCTCTGCTCGCTTGTCTATCTCCTTTACTGCTTTGTCTTTCCAGACTCTCAGGGAAACGGCATTCTTGTTGTAACCCTCCATGGCTGCAAGATTGCAGAGTTTACGAAAACAGGAAACCTTTTTATTGATGGTGTTCGACATATACCCTTGCTTCAGCAGATAAAGCGTAAACCTATCTGCAAAAGGTTTGTCAATATCATCAAATGGAATGTCTTTCTTGCAATATTCCTTTAGATTCTCGCCAAATGCTTTCCATACGACAACTGTGCCAGGAGAATAGTCGGAATTGTTGCCGTGACGGATGGACCCATCTGAGATTCCTGCATAGAAATAATCAAAGAAGCCCAATACTGTTGTCCTTGACCTTGCAGTGGCAACCTTTGCTACTTGCTGGATTTCCTCTACGGTGCCATTGACAATGGCAGATAAAGCCTGCTCAATAATGGCCTTGTCTTCCTTTGTATTTATTTTGTTCTCGGCATAAAGCGTGTCAATGGTCTTTGTTGCCTTCATTTGCAGATCATGGACTTTAGCTCCTTCTTCAGTATTCTCATAACGTCGCATAGCCGCAAGGCTCTTTTGCGCCTTATTCCACTCTTGTATATCTACACGTATGCCCGTACATATATACATCTGCATTCCATTGCGTCTTATTTTGGTATAAAGGGGAGACTCCCCCGTTTCTCTTTTCGTTCTAAGAAAAAATTGTGCCATAACTTATACGTTTAACTGGGTGCAAAGATACACATTATCTCCGAAAGTTGCACCCAATTTGCACCCGTTTTTTGAAAGTTAGCGAAATTTTAACTTTTGAACACTTTTCTAACATTGTTTATAACTTATTGTTTTTCAGTTTCTTATGATTCCAAAAGATTTCTACAGATTTCATCTTCTTAAATCCAAGCCCATCCTGAAGCGCAAGAGTCCCAAGCGAAAGTTTGGGACTCTATTTTTTGCTTAAAGGTGAGAGGTGATAACCAGCAGCGTAATATCGTCTGCCTGCTCGGCTTCCCCGATAAATGCCTTCACTTCCGCCAGCAGGTTCTCAACAGGCAACGAAGTGTCAGAAAGCGCCTTCACTCGTTCAACGATTTTCTTCCACCCCTCCATATCCAGCATTTCCAGGTTATTGTTAAGTGCCTCCGTGATTCCGTCCGTATAGATCGTTATTTTGCAAAAATTAATACTTTCGCTCAGCATTTGTGTTAAAAATTACAAAAGTCCACCTTAATATATACTAGTTTTTGTTTTTTTTTATACTTTTGTCCTATTATAACCAATACTATACATATTATGAGATATGATGAAACAGATATTCAACACTAACCGATGGCTGCAGCTGATGCTGCTGACAGCCGTGTGTATGTTCCTGCCCTCGCAGCGGATAGCGGCAACTGAGAGCCTGTTTACAGAGGTGAAGGTCGTGGGTTATGACTCTAGTGACGGCTGGGAGCGATTCCCCAGCTGGAACTATAAGGAGCGGGATCTGAACGACGGTGCCGGCGGACAGTACATCTACCTGCTGTATAAGAAGAAGGATAATCCGGACCCCGGCGACTTCATCACCGGCTTCCGCATTCTGAATACAGACACATGGGACGTTCCTGACACGATGGAAGAGGACGGAGTGGAATGGCACCTCGCCCCCTATGATGGTGAAGGTAACTTCAAGGCCAGCAAGGGCGACCTGAACAGTGGTACCGGCGGAAGGTGCATCTATCTGTATTATACAAAGACACCGTTTGCCAACCATCGTGCCGTGAAGAGCGTCTGGTTCACTTCAGACAAGGCCGGCAGCGTGAGCGGTGTGGACCTGAACGCTGGTGCCGGTGGCGACTACATCTATATGCATGTGGGCTACTTGTACGAGGACGAGGCTGAGTTCGGTGACCCCTCGTCAGCTTTCAGCTACCATGCTTCCGGTCGCGGCAGCATGCACTTCAAGCTGATGACGTCGACCTATGAAGACTACCGTACGATGCATGATGCCACCTTCTGGCTGAAGGACGAGCAGGGTGACTCGATACCGATGTTCTGGTTCAACGAGACGTCGAGCGATTCAAAGAAAGACTTTGTGAAGACGTATTTCAAGAACCTGAAGGCAGGAGAGTCCACGCTCTTCCTCACCAACTCGGTGCAGTATTCGCCGAAATATGCGCTCATTACCGGTGACGACGACCAGCAGTTCGACCACTACCGCGACACTGGCAAGGGCGACACGTCAGGCAACGGCTTTGCAGAGCTGGAATGGTTCTATCCGGCAAGCCTGGCAGGACAGAGCTACACGCTGTGTATCAGCGCCCTGCTGTATTACAGGATAGGAGATGACACCTTCACAAGGGCATATTCCAAGGAGATTGGCTCCATCGCCTTCGATGAGGTGACGTTCCAGACCTTCGATGCCGTGCCGGGAACGGACGCTGGCGAAGAAAGCATGGTGAAGATACCTTGTATCAGCAACTATCCCATAGACTGGCTTTCTGCCTCCTATATCGATGCCTACGGTGCTTGGAAAAAGATGCCTGCCGTCAAGGTAGAAAACAACTCGTATGCAGGGTTTATCCTGTTGCCTGCCACAGAGCCTCACGACAGTGTGACGATTACTGCCAACATCATCACGGCTACATGGGATAAGTCAAAATTGGGCGATGCCAACTGGCCTACCGACAATAAGAACAAGCTAACACTGGTGCTTGACAGCGTGCCGATGCTGCACAACGCACAGATGCTAACAGCCGACGTGGACAGCCTCGGTAGCGTGGTGCTACAGTGGAAAGTCAGCAGTCCGCAGTATTTTGACATCCTGGAGTCTGACCAGTTCCTCGTACAGCGTTCGCTGACTGGTAAGTTGGACGACTATAAGAGTATCGGTAGTGTGATGCTTGACACGGGACAAGAGGATTACACCTTCAAGGACTCGTTGTTCATTTCCAGTCTAAAACCTGAACTGATAGACAGCGTATTAGGCGTGCCGCTGGTGCGCTACCGCATAGTGCGTGCTGCTACGCTGCAACTGTGGGGTACGGAAAAGAACCCCGCCATCAGCTATGTACAGCCGCAGATAGCCACCCTTTCACTGTTGCAGCCCACCCATGCCACTGCCGACTGGAGCAATCGTGAGGAGTCGAAGATATTGGTGAAGTGGAACTATCTGAAGAACGACCTTTCGCACACCTACGTCTGGGACACTCGTGCCGAAATGCGTATGGAGATAGAGATGACCAACCGCGATGGCAAGGCTGTCGGCAAGAGTACACAGGTGCTTACTCCCGCCCAGATAGCTGCTGGTCAGATGGAAGTCACGCTGCACCAGTCGTGCGTTTACTATAATATTACCTTAGTGACCGAGGCAAAGAACTCGCCCATCGGTCAGGGTACTGGCGGTGTGCTGCTGAACATCGCCTCCAAGGAAGACTATGACAAGTTCAGAACGCGCGTCAGCAATGGTGAAACAGAACTGAACGCCATTCTCACCACCAACATCTCGGCAGAAACCGATGTGTTGTCAAACAGCAGCTCCAAGCCGTATACCGGCAATTTCAACGGTAACGGCTATCATATGTACTTCAATATCACCAGCTATGACAAGAACTACCTTGCCCCATTTGTTCATGTAGGCAACGGCTTCGTCGTAACGAACCTGAAGACCACAGGAACACTGGCATCCAACAATAAGTATGTTTCCGGACTGGTGGCCCACACCGTTAACGGTGTCGCCAGCATCGAGAACTGCACATCGTCTATCTTTATCTCAGCCAAAGGTACAGGCGACGCTACCCACGGCGGTTTGGTCGCTTTACAGTCGTCCTCGGGACTATATATCAGCAACAGCATGATGAATGGTCGGATAGAAATGGGCAAGAGAAGCTACGCCGGTGGTATGGTGGGGTGGCGCGACAGCACTGTGATGGCAAGGTTGAGCAACTGCTACACTACTGGTGAAGGCACAGCCACCAGCTACTGCTACACATTCGCACGCCATCGGAACAACCTGTTGACATTCCTCGAAGACTGCTCCTACAGGAATAAGTTCGGCGAGGCACAGGGCATGCAGGCATACACACCTCCTGTCAATGCATGCTGGCAGAGCGGCAAGCCTGCTGTTCAACAGGTAGCCTTCTCAACCCCAGTAACGGGAACGACAACTGAAGTACTGGTTCCTGCATCGAAGTTCTACTATGAGAACAACGGCAAACTGGTGAAGTCATCGCTCTCTGCCCAACCATTGCAGTGCTCCGTGCTGCTGGAATGGGCTACCGACGGTGGTGCCATCGACTACTTCATCGTGCGCCGTCGCGACCAAGCCAAGGGTGCCGACGAGTGGGAAATCATTGCCAACGACCTAACGGAGACCCGTTATGAAGACAAGACCACAGCACCCCGTCATATCTACGACTACTGTGTGCTGGCCGCCAACGACTGTCAAGGTGTGACCTATCAGTCGACAGACACCATCCCCGGCTTCTGCGCCAAGACAGGTACTGTGGAGGGCTATGTGCGCTTCCCCGACGGTTCTGGCATTGCCGGAGTCACGGTGAACATCAGTTCTACCGATGAGGCAGTAAGCGTGCAGGAGACTGCCAAGACTGATGAGAGCGGTTACTTCCGCAAGGAAGGACTGCCTTACTACGGTGAGGACTTCTCAGGTTCCTATCGCATCGCTCCCAACTTGAACGGCTATTCGGAAATCCGCAACATCACCTTCGGCACAGAGCCTGGTTCTAACCTGATAGGTAATGTAGAGTTCTACGTGGAGGACAATGTGAAGTTCTCCGGCTTCGTGCTCTACAACGGCACCAGCATCCCTGTCAACGGTGTCTCGTTCTATGTCGACGGACGAGAGGTACGCACTGCCGAAGGACCTGTCACCACCGACTTCGAGGGTAAGTTCTCCTTCCGCATGTTGCCTGGCGACCATATCGTACAGGTCAGGAAGGCCGGTCACATCTTCTATCAGAAAGGCTATTACTTTGAGGGTAACGATACGATGCAGATGGTACACCACTTCGACGTTGACAAGGCAGGTGTCTATTTCTACGATGACACCCGTGTGAAGCTCATCGGACGCATAGCTGGTGGTAAAGACCAGGAAGCCATCCCATTGGACAACTCGCTGAGCCATAACAATCTGGGCGACGACCTGCAGATGGTCTTCACCTTAGAGGGCGACCGCGCCTCCCGACTGGTCTGGGACATCCAGAACAGCCAGCTCAAGGAGCGCGACGAGGTATTCCACCATCCTACCCACGACGATAACGACTACCAGACACAGGTGCACACCACGCTCTATCGCAAGGTGGTGAAACCTGATGTACGCACAGGTGAGTACGAGCTCTACCTGCCGCCAGTGAAGTGGAAGATTGAGCAGATTACCGCCAAGGGCTATGCTACCCTGTTCCAGGACGGACACACCAGTGACGTGCTCGACCTGAGCGACTCGCTGACACTGCACACCGATACCATCCAAGGTGAGTGGTACAGCAAGAGCGGCGACGCGGTGAAGGAAGTCGAGGTGAAGTATCACGCTCAGTACAACCGCATCTACCATGCACCTGTCAGCATCGGTTACAAACAGGTCACCTACGACACCTTCGACTATCTGGGCAACCGCTACTACACGGCGAAGAGCCTGGACGGCACCTCCGCCAAGATAGAGCTGGTACGTCCCGTCAGAAAGGAAGGCTGGCCTGTCGGACACAGAGACTCGTTGCGTGCTGACTACACCTTCGGATACCCCGTCTTCAATATTGAGCGCAAGTATCCGCTGAAGATAGCCGCTACCGAGCGTTACTACTATAACAACTACGAGAAGAGCGACACGGTGGATGTTGTTCGTTTGTCGGGCGGTAAGGTAACCATCCGCAACGGTTTCGTCAGCAGTACGCACATGGAAACAGTAGAACTCGACAGCGTGGGTGAGTATCTCTATCAGCTGGAAGCCAAGCAGATACCTTATATGACTACTGGCGAAGAGGCTTTGCGCACCATGACCATGACCCTGGAGATGGCTGGCACTCACTATGAGGCAGAACCTATACGCGCATACATTCTGAACATCTTTGCACAGCCAGGAAGCAATGACATGCTGAGTAAGGAACTCCCCGTACTGGTCGATGTGCTGCGCGACCCACCAGGCAGCGGTTCCAGCGCTACGCTGGCCAAGGGCTCTACACTGACCGCAGGCTTCCAACTCGACGTCACTTCAAAGATTGGTGTACGCTTAGACCTTGGATTCGGTACTGATTTTGACACCTGGCAAGGTGTAGGGGCTGGTATATACAACAGCGCAAGCAACGTCTTCAATGTAGATGTTGACTTGGTATGGAACCATTCGTCACAAGCCGCCTATTCATACAATATGACGTCGAATGTGGACATCTCTACCAGCAACAGCCCATATGTCGTGGGAGCTGATGGTGACGTGTATATTGGTCTGAATACCAACGTGCTGATGAAACCGGCAGTCGCCATTCGTGCTATTCCAGACAGCATCTACCAGCGTTCGCGCGGTGAAGAGGCGGCTGGCAGGCTGTTGGTCATCAAGAAAGGTGTCGACGCTGAGACGGGCGATCCCGTCTACCTGGTGCGCAGCACGACGACGGCAGTAGGTCAGGAGGTGCAGTCCACCTTTGCTCACTCGCAGACTTACATCTTGAGCCAATTGATACCAGAGTTGGCAAAGGAGTGCTATTCCCTGATGTTTACTGGCACGCGAGAAGAGGCCCAGCGTCAGGCCAATGCCACTGGTAAGGAGGTCTATCTGTCATTGCGCCAGCCTGATGATGAAGCCTTTGGACTGGTCAATACCAAGAAGAAGGTTACTCAGGGCGACGAGACTTGGGAGTATTTCTATAACGACATTATCTTTGAGGCTGCAGAGGGCATCAACTACGTCATCATCAAGCCTAGCAGCGCTCCTGCGGGCAACGACGACGACTTGGTGGCAGACTTCAGTCAGTCCATGCTGTACTGGGCAGCGATGATTGCCAAGAACGAGCGTGAGAAAGTGCAGGCATCGGACAAGCTGCAGAACTTCGACGTCGACGGTGCTGCCGGCATGTCGTATAGCGAGGAGTTCGATAGCCAGTATCAGACAACCGATACCGATACCAATATTGCAACCACGCTAACATACAGCAATGATTTGCAAGGTTACTTTATCAGAGGTCTGAACTCCATGATGTCAACATCAATGAATTGGTTCTTTAGTAAATTATTCAAATATTTAATCAATAAGACCACTCTTGGCAGTGTTACTGATTATGGTGATGACGATGAAGACGATAATGACGATGACAATGGTCAAGATGATGAAATTAACATGCTTGGACTTAACTGGCATTTCCACATACTGCCAGTCTTGGATCTTGACATCGTGCCACATTACTCCTCTACCGAGAAATTTACCCGCAAGGAGAGCTTCAACATCGCGATGGACCCCAGGAGTCACCTGAACTTCGACGTGTTCTATGCCGATGCTATCCCGACGGAACAAGAGGCCGTTAGCTGGGACAATGTGTTTGTGAATAATAACTTCAATTATGAAGACAACTTGGTGATTGGTAACATCTTCAATAATAACAGTAATCTGACGAATAACACCAGACTCAAGCGTGGCTTTATCTACCGCACTCGCAGCGGTGCCACCCAGCGCACGTGGGAGGACGAGCGTACCACCATATTCTATAATGCCGGTACGGTGCTCGATGCCCGCACGAAGAAGATTGAGAACCCCATTATCTACCTCGACAAGCAGAGCGTGAGCGGTGTGCCCTTCGGAGAACCTGCCCGCTTCAAGGTGATGATGACCAACGAGAGTGAACAGCCAGAGGCTGCCTATCCGTACTTCGACCTCTACCTGGACGACAAGACCAACCCCAACGGTGCCAAGGTGCTGATGGACGGTATGCCGCTGACCAATTCCGGTCGAGTGATAGAGGCTACCCCAGGCGTGGTGACGACGAAGACCATTGAGGTCTATGCCGGCGAGGGCTTCGACTACGACAACCTGAAACTCTGTCTGATGTCACAGGGCGACCTCAGAACCTATCAGGAGGCCTCGTTCTCCGTACACTACCTGCAGACGGCAGGCGGTGTGGACATTGCGTCGCCAGGCGACAAGTGGATTATGAATACTGATGCGCCCTATGACGAGGACCGCGGATGGTATCTGCCTGTCATCATCAGCGGATTCGACCGCAACCAGCATAACTTCGACCACATCGAGTTCCAGTACAAGGAATCGGCACGTGGCGACGACTACTGGACGAACCTCTGTGCCTTCTATGCTGACTCGACCTACTATAAAGGAGCCAGCGGCACGAAGGAGATGATTCCGTCGAACGGCAATATCACCACGAGGTTCTATGGCGAGGGAGTGGTCATGGAGAAAGGC
Source organism: uncultured Prevotellaceae bacterium (assembly GCA_946405695.1). Next base: position 21,914 of record CAMJIA010000003.1, read on the forward strand.
TACGACCTGCGTGCCGTGCTGTTCTGCCGCAACGGCAACAGTTACCTGACCAGCAGTTCGAAGGTGCTCAGCGGTGTCAAGGATACGCGTCGTCCGCAGCTCTTCGACACGCCAGAACCCAAGGACGGCATCCTGGGAGCTGAAGACAACATCATCTTCAACTTCTCAGAGCCTATCGAGCACAACTACCTGCAGGTCACTACCAACTTCGAGGTGAAGGGCGAGACCAACGAGACCATCATCGAGGAGAATCCTTCGCTGCTCTTCGACGGAGGAGGCAGTGCGGAGAGCGATGCGCGTCGCAACTTCTCCAGCAGGAACATCACGGTAGAGGTCATGATCAAACCCGACGACACAGGCAAGGCAATGCCTATCTTCTCACACGGTCGCGACGGCAAACAGTTGCAGTTGTGGCTGACGGAGAACAAGACGCTGCGTGCCGTTGTGGACGACAGGGTGGTGGAAAGCAAGACACCATTGACCTTCAACGGCTTCAAGCGCGTGGCCATGGTGCTCAACAACGACAAACAAACGCTGAGCCTGTATGCCGACTCCCTGGAGGCTACGCTGGACAGCGTCGTCTATACCGGTAACGGTCCGCTCATCTACGGTGGTACCAACCAGGTGGACGTCAGCAAGCGCTCGTTCTACTCGGGTCGCATGCTGCAGGGTCGCGTCTGGAACCGCGCCATGGACCTCGTACTGCTCAACATGTATGGCAACAAGCTGCTGACGGGCTACGAGATGGGACTCATCGACTACTACCCCATGAACGAGGGTATGGGCGACTATGCCGAAGACGGTGCACAGGGCGCTCACCTGCGTCTGGACAATGTAGGATGGACCGTACCGCGCAGCATGTCGCTGCAGCTGGACTACAACAGAGTACAGGCCGACGGCTCGAAGGGCTTGCAGCTGAAGGAGGACTTCTTCTCGCGCGATGCCGACCAGGACTACACCCTGATGTTCTGGTTCAAGACCAATGTCAACGGACGCGGAGCCCTACTGAGCAACGGTTCGGGACGTACCACCGACGTGGAGCCTGCCGACAAGTTCTTCATCGGCTTCGAGGGTGACTCACTGAAGTACCGCGCCAACGGTCGGGAGTTCTTCCTGGGCAACGACTACAGCGACGACAGGTGGCACCACTTCGCCCTGGCCATGAGCAAGGCTAGTCAGGTGGGTAGTGTCTACCTCGACTTCAAGCCGAAGGCACAGTTCTCTACCGAGCACATCGGTGGCATGGGCGGCAACCACTTCTACGTGGGTAACATGGTATGGAACGAACAGGGTCCTGACAGCGACAAGCGTCACCAGCAGAATGCACTGTCTGGACGGATTGACGGACTGACGCTCTTCGAGCAGTCATTGCCGCCAGCCTTGATACAGCGCTATGGCGACAAGGGCCTGAGCGGTGAGGAGAAGGGCTTGAAGACCTATCTTGACTTCTGTCGCCAGGAGCGTCAGAAGAATGGTGAGCTGCTACTGGAACCCTATGTCCTGAACAAGGTTATTCATCGCGACAATGATGGCAACATCAGTCAGCGCAACGATACAGTCTTCGTGCTCCATGCCGACAGCATCGTCGCCTACATCGACAAAGACAATGGTGCACCCATCCAGGCCTACGAGGAGCTGCGCGAGCTGAACTTCAGCTTCGTGGGTTCCAACCACCAGCTGATGGTCAATGTCAACGAACTGAACAGTCGCATCAACAAGCGCAGGGTTTATGTCACCGTCAGCGACATTCCTGACGTGAACGGCAACATGATGGCATCGCCTGCTACGCTGGCCTTCTTCGTTGACCGCAACCCGTTGCGCTGGAGTCGTCGACAGCTGACGCTGTCTGACCTGGCATCTGGCGAGGAGCACGTGTTCAACGTGAGCATCGTCAACAACAGCGGTGCCAGCCACACCTACACCGTCGAGAACCTGCCGAAGTGGATGACAGTGGACACGCCTACCGACGTGATTGGCCCGAAGGAGGAGAGCGAGTTGCTCTTCACCATCAGCAAGGACGTCAACGTGGGCAGCTACGACAATGTCATCTACCTGACAGACGAGAACGGTCTCTACGAGCCGCTGACGCTGAACATCACGATCACTGGCGAGAAGCCCGACTGGACGGTTTCCGACGACATGAAGCAGCACTCGATGAGCGTGGTGGGTCGCGTGCAGATCAAGGACGAGGTGGTCACCGACGCTCGCGACATGGTGGGTGTCTTCGACAACACGGGTCGCTGCATGGGTGTGGCCAACGTCAAGTACGATGCCACTACGGCAGAGGCACTGGTCTACCTGAACGTCTACGACAGCACCATTACCACCCGTCCGCTGGAGTTCCGTCTGTGGCACTACGACACGGGCAAGACGATGGTACTGACGCCTTCTGTGGCCATCACCTTCAGTCCGAACACGATAGTGGGAACAGCCAAGAGTCCTGTGGTGCTGAAGGCTGGCGACGACTACATCCAGCAGATAGACCTCGTGAAGGGTTGGAACTGGATAGCCTTCAACGTCTATAGCAACGCGTTCCGCAACGGTAAGGAGATGCTGAACCGATGGAGCTGGACGGAGGGCGACATGATTACCGACGACAACAACGACCTGGTACTGCGCTACGAGTCGGGACAGTGGATTACCAACAAGGGCGCTGAGGGCCTCGACAACCTCATGCTGTCTGTCTCGCAGAGCTACCGCGTCAAGTCGAATAACGAAAGGACACTCGACGTTCCAGGCAGCATCCTGCGCCAGCCTATCTACCGCAAGATGACGATCAAGCAGGGTTGGAACAATATCGGTTACACGCCGATGCTGAACCTGCCTGTCAGCACCGCACTGTCCGACTACTTCGACGAGGCCGAGGACGGCGACGTCATCAAGAGTCGTACGGAGTTTGCCATCTTCACCGTTGGCGACGGCGGCTCGAAGGAGTGGAAGGGTGGTCTGGAGTATATGAAACCTGGCGAGGGCTACATGCTCTATCGTAAGAAGCAGGAAACGGCTACGTTCACCTATCCGTTCTACGAGCCTGACGCCATCTTCTTCGAGGGTACCAGTGCAAGCAGGGCGTTCGACATGCCTGAATACGCGCGTACCATGTCGCTGACGGCCCAGATAGAGGGTGTCGACCTGCAGGAGGGCGACCGTCTGTTGGCAGTCAATGGCGCCGAGATAGTGGGTGCCGCCACTGTGGCAGAAGGTTCTGGCGTCTGCTATGTGAGCATCGCCGGCGACCAGTCTATGCCGCTGTCCTTCGTCCTGGAGCGTGATGGCGAACTGATAGCCACTGCCAACGATGTGCTCACCTACCAGGCTGATGCCATCGTCGGTTCGCCTGCCCAACCAACGGCCATCAGCTTCACGCGCATGTCAGACAGCATCGCTCAGACTTCTGGCTGGTACACCCTGCAGGGTGTCAAGCTGCAGGGCAAGCCCCAGCAGCGTGGTGTCTATATCCATAACGGTAAGAAACAAGTTGTAAAATAAATAAGGTATACGATGAATAATAAATTATGTATCATGATGATTGCAGCCCTCACCATCCTGTGGGGCTGCTCATCATCGAGTGACGATGGTTCTGACCCTTCGCAGCAGCAGTCTCAGGAAGAGAACAGCCTGTTTACGGCATCGGAATATCCCGACTGGACCATCAACTGGAAATGGTTTGAAACAACGCCCAACTGGCAGGAACCAGACCGCAATCAGTATGCTGATCCGTGCAGCATGCAGCTCCGCGTGGTGCTGGACGAAGGCTTGGCGTCTTACTCCACAGATGCCGACAAGATGGCGGTATTCATCGACGGAACCTGTCGTGGCGTCAGCCCACGCAATGTCTTGGAACAGGACGGCAAGGTCGTCTTCCTGATGAATATCAAGGGCGACAGACAGGAGATTGGCAGCACCATGGAGCTGCGCTATTTCAGTGCCCAGCTCACCCAAACGTTTAAGAACAAGAAACTTCCACCGTTTGAGCCCGACAACCTGTGGGGCGAGAAGTACAACCTGGTGCAGGAGATTAGCATGGGCAGCTCCAAGTATCCCTACACCACGAAATTGAGCGTCGTGCTGCCTTCTGAACTGCCGTTCAAGGCACACAGCAGCGACTGTGTCTACGTCTTTGTGAAGGATGATTGCCGCGGAGTCTTCAAGACGAGCACAGAAAACGTCTTCTCCGGCTACGTGTTCAGTCATAACGAGGGCGAGACTGCCGAAATCCGCTACTACAGCGCCGACAAGCAGGGCTACTACACCATCAAGTCCCCCGTCACGCTGAACAATAGCGACCAGACTGTCAACATCAAGTTCTAGGATGGTCGCAAAACTTTGTCATATGTAACATCATGTTACATTTAACGTAAAAAACACCGTATTCAGCGCATTGTCATTCGATGCGTTGCGGTGTTGCAGCGTTGCAGTTCCAAAATAGGTTATGCGAAAGTCCACAACTAACTCTATATTTATATATATATTATAATATATATATAAATATAGATATATTATAGGGGCGTGGGAATAGCTTTTCGAGAACTGCAACACTGCAACGACGCAACAAACTCTTGCAGAAAAATTCGAGAACCGCAATGAATATTTCGTACATTTGTATCGTCAAATTAAGAGACGAAAGATGCGCGGCAGGCAGGAAAAATCAGCGCTCTGGCCAAGCAGGAAAATTTCCCTAGGCAGGCCGCAAAAATGAAGTCCGCGAGGCGATAGGAACGAAAAAACAAAACGATAACCAAAAAATTTAACAAACAACAACCAACGAAACACAACTTATGACACCGAAAATGACACCATCAGAGAAGAAATTGAAAGAATTTGTGCTAATATCAGAAAAAATGTGTATCTTTGCAGCAAATTTATATGTAATATAAAAACATGATTAACGATATGAGAAAACTATTCATACTTTTTTCCGTCATAGCCCTTGCCGCCTGCGGAGGCAGTGACGATGTCGAACCCACCTCTCGCGACGTTCCATCACCCCGTCTGCTGACTGTCGAGGTAAGCGAGAATCCCATGCAGGACGAAAGCGCCTCTGCACGAGAGATAACACGCACGGCTGTAGCAACTACCACAGCAACGCTCAGTGGTTTCACAATGAACTACACAGATGCATGGCACCCTCATTTCACCAAAACCGGTGACACCTGGAGCACTCCCGACTGGCCAGTACTAGATGACAGCAAATTAGACTTCTATGCCCATGATGGTGGCACGTTTCAGTGGAACAGCGGCAATCCCTACGTTAATTTCACAATGGATAACGATGCTTTCAAGCAGAAAGATTTCCTCGTAGCTAAGCACGAACAGATATCCTATAGTGAAGCGAGCGGCAAGGTTTCGTTGGCTTTCGACCACGCTTGCGCCGCTGTGCAGTTCAAGGTCTATAAGGAAGTGGACACAGACTATACGGTAAACAGCATCGTGCTGAAGGGCATGAAGAACCAAGCAAATTACAGCTACAGCACAGGCTGGGGAGAGGCTGGCTATTCAACCGATTGGGCTGACGAAAACCAGAGATATTACACGCTGACCAACAGAGACATCGCTGTCACCAAAGAAAAACAACTGCTACCCTGCGGATGGCTATTCTTCATCCCCCAGGCAAAGGACGACATACGGATAGAAATCAGCTACAACGGTGGCAGTAAGAAGACCCTTACCCTGTCTTCAGGCACTTGGGAGGCTGGCAAACAGTACACTGTTAACATTAGAATTGGAGGAAGCGGATCATGAAGAAAAGATATCAGCAACCCGCTATTCGCGAGGTTAAATTACAGCCCCAAGTCCACGTCCTTGTCTATTCCGTCAACGAATATACAGATGGCGGTTCTGAAGACGTGAAAGACGATTCTGGTTGGTAACCAGCATCATTCGTAAAAAAAAAATAGAATAAGATATATGATGAAGAAACTACTGTTAATGACTATGATGTTAGTGGCAATGAGTGCTATGGCACAGAAGCCGATAGAGATGAACTTGTGGCCTGACGGTCCGAAGACGAGTAACAACGACCCGAAGGACATGGCAAAGGTGTGGGTGTACCTGCCCAACGAGAAAAAGGCAACGGGACGCGCCGTGGTGTGCTGTCCTGGCGGCGGCTACACCCATCTGGCTATGGGCCATGAGGGCCACGAGTGGGCACCGTTCTTTACCAGTCAGGGTATAGCGCTGATAGTGCTGAAGTACCGCATGCCGCATGGCGTCTGGCAGGTGCCTGCCGAGGATGCCGAAGAGGCTATGCGACTGGTGCGCCGCAATGCCAAGGAGTGGCATATCAACACGAAGGATGTGGGCATCATGGGTTTCTCGGCAGGTGGTCACCTGGCCTCTACCGTTGCCACCCACGCTACTGGCGACGCCATGCCCAACTTCCAGATACTGTTCTACCCCGTCATATCGATGGAGCAGGGCGTGACCCATCAGGGTTCGCGCGACAACCTGCTGGGCAAGAAGCCCAAGCGCAAACTGGTGAACGAATACTGCAACGAGCAGCACATAGGTCACCACACGCCTCGCGCCTTCCTGGCACTGGCCCACGACGACAAGGCTGTGCCGCCCATCAACAGCCTCAACTACTATGAGGAACTGTATGTCAACAAGGTTCCCGCCAGCATGCATATCTACCCCTCGGGAGGTCACGGCTTCGGCATCCGCCAGTCGTTCGCCTACCATCTGGAGATGATGCTGGAACTGAAGGCGTGGTTGGGCAGCTTCTAAACACTGGCAGCTATGGCAAACATGAAATCACTGGCCAAGGACACGGCCATCTACGGACTATCGAGCATCGTCGGCAGGTTCCTGAACTACCTGCTGGTACCGCTGTACACCTACTACATGCCGCACGAGACGGGCGACTACGGCATTAGCACGAACGTCTATGCCTATGTGGCGCTGATACTGGTGCTGCTGACCTTTGGCATGGAGACTTCCTTGTTCCGCTTTGCCAACGACGAGAAGAACAAGCCTGACACCGTGTTCACAACGGCAATGGCCGTGGTGGGTTCGTTGACTGCCGTCTTCCTGCTGTTGCTGTTCGGACTGATAACCCCTATCAGCAATGTCCTCGGCTATACGGAGCACCCAGACTATCTGCTGATGATGGGTGTGGTGGTAGCCCTCGACGCCCTGCAGGCCATCCCGTTCAGCTTCCTGCGTTTCCAGAAGCGCGCCATCCGTTTTGCATCGCTGAAGATGCTGTTCATCGTCTTTAACATCGGACTGAACGTGCTGTATTTTGTCGTCCTCGGCAAAACATCGGTGTTCTACGTCTTCTTTATCAACCTGTTGTGTACGGCATTCATCACCCTGTTCTTCATCCCAGACTTGTTGAAAATACAATGGAAGTTCGATGGTCAGCTGCTACGCCAGATGTTCAGCTACTCGTGGCCCATCCTGATACTGGGCATCGCAGGTATCCTGAACCAGGTGGCCGACAAGATTCTCTTCCCGCTGGTTTATCCTGACGAAGCACAGGCCAACATCCTGCTGGGCGACTACGGTTCGTGTGTGAAGATTGCGATGATTATGGCCATGATCACCATGGCCTTCCGCTATGCCTACGAGCCCATCGTCTTCGCCAAGTCGAAGGATGCCGACAAGACCGAATACTATGCGGCAGCGATGAAGTACTTCCTCATCTTTACGCTGCTGGCATACCTTTGCGTCGTGGGCTGGATGCCCCTGCTGCAATACATTCTGGGTGCCAACTACCGCGAGGGACTGGGCGTGGTACCCATCGTCATGGCGGCGGAAATCATGATGGGTGTCTACTTCAACCTGTCGTTCTGGTACAAGCTCATCGACAAGACCATCTATGGCGCGTGGTTCTCGCTGACAGGATGTGCGGTACTCTTTGCCGTCAACATCCTCTTCATCCCTGAGTACGGCTACTGGGCCTGTGCATGGGGTGGTGTCGCTGGCTACGGCACAGCCATGGTGCTGAGCTACATCGTCGGACAAAAGAAGAACCCCATACCCTACCCCATGAAGGACATTGCCCTTTATGTGTTATTGACTGTTGTCATCTTCTGTGTGATGCAGCTTAGCGATGAGTGGCCCATGATAGGGGCACTGGCCTTCAATACCCTGTTCATCATCCTCTTTGTGGCATATATCATCTACAAAGACCTGCCACTCAAGAGCCTTCCTGTGATTGGAAAATATTTCAAGAAATCGTAAAACCATAAACTAATGAAACGAATACTGTTCACGCTATTGACAGCCTCGGCGCTCACAACGGCTCATGCCGACAATCTCGTCATCAACGAGGTGATGGCGTCGAATGCAGGCGTCGTAATGAGTCCTGCTACCAACTTCGACAGTTGGATAGAGTTGTATAACCCCAACACAACAGCTATCGACCTCGCTGGCATGTATCTCAGCAGAGACCCCAACAACCTGACCTTCTGGAAGATGCCTCAAGACATCGGCAAGGTTCCTGCGAAGGGATTCAAGGTGGTGTGGCTGGGGTCTAACGACATCAAGAGCAATCAGGCACCTTTTAAGTTAGACTGCGACGGCAACACCATCTGTCTGAGCGACAAAAACGGACAGCTGATAACCAGCGTGGACTATCCCATGGCTATGAGTCGTACGGCTTGGGCCCGTACCACCGATGGTGGCGACGCGTGGGGATGGACAGCGACACCCACCCCTGGGGCCACCAACACCACGTCGACCTTTGCCACAGAACGGTTGGCAGCGCCCGTGGTCAGTCAGGGCAGCCAACTCTTCCAAGGTTCACTGACCATCAAGGTGGATATCCCCGAAGGAACCAAGCTGATGTACACCACCGATGGCAGCATGCCACAGGAGAACACCTCGGCAAGTAGCAGCAAGCGGAGCAGGAATGGACAGTTCACCATCACCAGCACCACGAACTTTGTCTTCCGTCTGTTCAAGGACGGCTACCTGCCCAGCGTGCCCGTCACCCGCAGCTATATCGTGCCGGAACACGAATACACCATCCCCATTGTCTCCATCGTCGGCGACGAGCGTTACTTCACCGATAACACGTGGGGTATCGACGTGAGGGGCACCAATGGTATTACGGGCAACGGCAGTGACGACCCCGTCAACTGGAACCAGCCCTGGGACCGTCCTGTCAACTTCAGTTATATCAGTCCTACAGAGGGCATGCTGTTCAATCAGGATGTCAACATCGCTGTATCAGGCGGTTGGACGCGAACAGCGAATCCACGTTCCATGAAACTCAAGTCCAACAAGGTATTCGATGGGCAGAACCGCTTCGACTATGTCTTCTTTCCACAGAAGCCCTTCATTCGCAGCAAGACGCTACTGGTACGCAACGGTGGTAACGATGTCTGGTCGGGTTCGCGCTTCACGGACCCTGCACTGCAAACGATCATCCAGCGCTCAGGCATCGACATCGACGTACAGAGCTTTGTGCAGGTGGCGGAGTATATCAACGGTCGCTTCAAGGGTATACTGAACCTGCGCGAACCCAACAACGACAAGTTCGTCTATGCCAACTTCGGCTATGACGACGAAGAAATTGACATGTTCGAGAACGACACCTTTACGAATGGCACCGATGAAGCGTACAACCACCTGGTGGAACTGAGCGAGAACATCAATCAGGCTGGCGTCTATGACGAGGTGAAGACACTGCTCGACATCGATGAGTTTACCAACTATATGGCTGCCGAACTGTATCTTGGCAATGATGACTGGCCTGAGAACAACGTCAAGGGCTATCGCAGTCAGGCCGACGGCCGTTTCCGCTTCGTGCTGTTTGACCTGGACTATGCCCTGAACGCATGGGACCGCCGTCTCTCCTCGCTCGACGACCATACCGACGTGAAGATGGTCCGTCTGTTCAAGAACCTGCTGAAGCACGATGAATACCGGAAGAAGTTCATCGACACGTTCTGCATCATGGCAGGAAGCGTCTACGAGAAGAGTCGTGCCACAGCTATTATCAATGAGTTGGCCGATGCCATGCGCCCCATGTCGCAACTTGACGGCATGTCGCCCGACAACACTGCCAACAAAATCAAGAGCAAGCTGGAGACGCGCCTGGAAGACCTGACGACCCAGCTGCAGCAATACTCACCCATGAAGCTGAGCGGCGTGAAGAAGCACAGCGTACAGTTTGGTGCTGATGTGGAAGGTGCCAGCATCTATGTCAATGGCATCAAGGTGCCCTATGCCGACTTCAACGGCAAGCTCTTCGCACCTGTGCAGTTAGAGGCCAAGGTTCCTGCAGGCTACACCTTTGCCGGTTGGAAGAAGTCTTCTGGCGCTCTTGTCCAGGTCTTTGGCATGAACGACACGTGGAAATACTACGACAATGGTGAGGCTGCGTCCAACTGGAAGGCCACCAGCTTCAGCGATACCTCCTGGAAATCGGGAGCAGCACCGCTGGGCTATAAGATGACAGGCGTGACCACCACCGTCAGCTATGGAAATAACGACCAGCAAAAGAACCCCACGACCTATTTCCGCAAGAAGTTCACTCTGAACACTGCCCCAACGTCAAGAGATGTCTTCCAGCTGAACTACCAGTTGGACGACGGATGCGTGGTATGGGTCAACGGGCAGGAGGCCGGACGCGTCAACATGAACCAGGGAACCGTCAACTACAACACGTTCTCACAGACCTATGCCGAGAACACGCCGATAAGTGGCACTCTTGACCTGAACCCGTCGCTTTTCCAGAAAGGCAATAATGTCATTGCCGTCGAGGTGCATAACATCAGCTACACCTCCAGCGACCTATTCTGGGCTGCCGAACTGAAGACCTCTATTGGGGCTAGCAGCGGTGAAGACATCCTGACTCCTGCCGTCATCGACATCACAGACAGCAATGTCAGCCTGACGGCGATGTTCACCCCACTATCCTCTGAGGAGCGTACTGCTCAAGGCATCAACCCTGTTCGCATCAACGAGGTGAGTGCCGCTAACAGCATCTACGCCAACGAGTTCTTCAAGCGCAACGACTGGGTGGAGCTGTACAACACCACTGACCAGCCCATCGATGTGGAGGGCATGTATCTGAGTGACAACCTGAAAAAGCCCACGAAGTACCAGATCACAAAAGGCGACGCTTCCATCAACACCATCATCCCCGCTCACGGATATCTTGTCATATGGTGTGACAAGCTGGATCCGCAGTCTCAGCTGCACGCTTCGTTCAAACTCGACGCCGATGGTGGCGACGTGCTGCTGACTGCTGCCGACGAGAGTTGGAGCGACCATCTCGTCTATACAACGATGAAAGGCGACGAGACCGTTGGTCGTTATCCCGATGGCAGCCAACAGGTATTCACCATGAATATCCCCACCATCGCCAAGAGCAACGTATATAGCAGCTACGTTACGGAGATAGAACAACCAGCAATTCAGACCGCCATTGCTGACATTCCAATGGAAAGCCGTCAGCAGTCGCAACAGATATACAATCTGAATGGTCAGGCCGTACAGGGTGCTTTGGCTCCTGGCATCTATATCAAGAACGGACGTAAATTCATCATAAAATAATAAACAACACGATAATTCATGAAAAAGATTTTTGTTACTTTATTGGCTACATTAGCCATATCCTCTGCCCGTGCCGACGAAGGCATGTGGACACTCTACAACCTGCCGGATGCTGTCTTTCAGCAGATGCAGCAGTATGGTTTCCAACTGTCAAAAGAACAACTGTACCAGACAGATAACGCCGTCACGAAAGCCGTCGTCAACTTCGGGGGCTTCTGTTCAGGTGTCGTCGTATCGCCCGACGGACTGGTATTCACCAACCACCACTGTGGCTTCGACGCCATCCGCGATCATTCTACCGTGGAGCACGACTACCTGCTCAATGGTTTCTATGCCAAGAGCTATGCTGAGGAGCTGCCCAACGAGGACCTGTTTGTCAGTTTCATGATAGAACAGAAGGACGTGACGGACGAGTTGAACCAGCTGGGAATGGACAAGCTGAAACTGAAGGACGTGGCAGAATTCGTTGATTCCATCGAGAACGCATGGCAGAAGGACATCCGCCAGAAGGACTCTACCCTGCGCGTCGAGGTGAAGCCGTTCTATGAGGGCAATAAGTACTACATGACCACCTACCGCGACTTCAACGACGTGCGTCTGGTATTCACCGTTCCCAAGTCGATGGGTAAGTTTGGTGGTGAGACAGACAACTGGATGTGGCCTCGCCAGACCTGCGACTACTCCGTATTCCGTATCTATGCCGACCCAAAGACCAATGGTCCTGCCAACTATTCGAAGGACAACGTACCTTATCACCCGCAGTCGTGGGCGCCCGTCTGCATGGATGGCTACAAGCCTGGCGACTTCTGCATGATTATGGGTTATCCGGGCAGCACCAGCCGCTACCTATCGAGCTACGGCATCCAGGAGCGTCGCGACGCCAGCAATGCGCCACGTGCCCAGGTGCGTGACATCAAGCAGAAAATCATGCTGCGCCACATGCGTGCCGACGAGGCTATCCGCATCATGTACGACTCGAAATATGCACAGTCCAGCAACTACTGGAAGAACTCGCTGGGCATGAACAAGTGCATCGACAGCACGGGACTGATTCAGCAGAAGCGCGACTACGAGGCACGCATCCGCCAGTGGCAGGACACCGCCAAGAATACAGGACTCGAGAAGGTGGACTTCGACAAGATGGCCGACCTGTACCAGAAGCGTATGGGCTTGACACGTATCCGCACGTTGTTCATGGAGACTTTCTTTGCACAGGAACAGCTGAGCTTGCGTGCCTGGCGCCTGAGCTGGGGCATGCCTGTAAAGGGTCCCGAGGACAAGCCCAAGAAGCAGTATCATGAGTTCAACGACAACAGCTCGGAGTGGGACAAGGCCACCGACTGCGAGATACTGGCAGCTCTCATCAAGAACTACCGCGAACAGGTGACGGATGCTGAGTGGCTACCCGACCTGTACAAGACCATCGACGAGAAGTTCCACGGCGACTGCGAGGCGTATGTCAACGCCCTCTACAACAAGTCGCTGCTGATGCAAGGCAAGCCCATCTACTTCAATAAGAAGAGCTACAAGAAAGACCTGGGCGTACAATACAGTATTGACCTGTCGGACTTCGTAGCCAAGCTGAACGAGGCCCGTCGTACGCTGAACGAGGAGATTAACGAACAGGAGAAGCTGCTCTGCGCCGCCGTATTGCGCATGGAGATGGATATGCCTAACTATTCGGATGCCAACTTCACCTTGCGTATGACCTACGGACAGATTGGCGAATACACACTGGGCGGAAAACCCTCTGGCTACTACACCACGGCCCGCTCGCTGTGGGACAAGATGCAGCTGGCCGACCAGAACTTCGAATACTTTGCCGAGCCCGTCATGCACGAGTTGATGGCACAGAAGGACTTCGGCAAATATACAGACCCATTGACGGGCACCATGCAGCTCTGCTTCCTGTCGAACAACGACATCACGGGTGGTAACAGTGGCTCACCCATCTTCAATGGTAAGGGTGAACTGTTGGGACTGGCCTTCGACGGCAACTGGGACTCGCTGGCCAGCGACATCTTCTTCGACCGCCAGCTGGCACGTACCATCAATGTCGACGTGCGCTACATGCTGTTCATGATGGACCGTTGGGGACATGCCGACCGACTGATTAAGGAGATTAATGCAAAATAAACAATGAAGGTAGGGCAAAACCCTACCTTCTTTTTATTTCTTCTTACGAGGCTTGCGAATGGCCCAGCCTTCTTCGCTGAAATCAGGGACATCACCCTTAAGCTTCATACTCTTCGGATTCAGGAACTGCTTCCACTCTTCCTTCTTATAGGTCTTTTGTTCCTTGGAAGCTTTCTTCCTAGGCTCTCTTGAGTTTCTAGATTCTCTTGACCCTCTTGGACTACTAGGCTTTCCACCCTCGTCGGCATCGTTGCAGCGTACGGTACGTCCCTTGTAACGGATACCTGTTAGCTGTATCATTACCTTCTTGGCATCTTTCTCTGGCACCTCGAAATAGGAGATGGTGTCCAGCAGGTCAATGTGGCCTACCTCCTGACGTCCACCCACAAAGCGATTCAGCGTCTGCATTAGTTCGCCAGGATAGAAACCGTCTTTCTTACCTAGGTTGATGAAGAGCTTCTTATAGCCCTTGCTGGTAGGTGTCAGCTGCTTCTTACCACGACCTTCTTCTCTCTTTCCCCTACTCTCTTCCTTCTTACTCTTCACCTCCTCTATCTCCGGAGCATCGGCATAGTAGGACAGGAACTTACCGAACTCCATCGACACGATTTTCTTGATAAGTTCCTCTTTGTCGATATACTCAAAGTAGCGCTGGATATCCAGCATAAAGGGGCCTATCTCCTCGTCGTCGACATCGGTCTTCACGATCTCATCCATCACCTTGTAGAGCTGCTTCTTACAGATTTCTTCTGCCGAGGGGATGACGCCTTTCTCAAACTCCTTACCGATGACCTTCTCGATATTGCGGATCTTGAACTTCTCACGACTATGAACGATACAGATGCTCGTACCTTTCTTACCAGCACGACCCGTACGGCCAGAACGGTGCGTGTAGTTCTCGATATCGTCGGGCAGACCATAGTTGATGACGTGTGTCAGGTCGTCGACATCCAAACCACGGGCAGCGACATCGGTAGCTACCAACAGCTGTACGGTATGCTGACGAAACTTTTGCATCGTCAGGTCGCGCTGCTGCTGACTGAGGTCGCCATGCAGCGATTCGGCATTATAGCCGTCTTTGATGAGCTTATCTGCCACCTCCTGCGTCTCTATCTTTGTACGACAGAAAATGATGGCGAAGATACGGGGATAATAGTCGACGATACGCTTCAGCGCCAGGTACTTGTCCTTGGCATTGACCATATAATAGATATGGTTCACGTGCTCCGCACCCTCATTACGACTTCCAACTACAATCTCTTTATAGTCGTGCAGGTAGCCCTTGGCGATACGCTCTATCTCCTTGCTCATCGTTGCTGAGAAGAGCAGCGTGTTGCGATCTTCGGGAATACCCTCTAAAATGGCGTCGATGCTCTCCGAGAATCCCATATTCAGCATCTCGTCAGCCTCATCGAGTACCACATTATATACATTGTCCAACTGAGCGACACCACGGTTCATCAGGTCGATGAGTCGACCTGGGGTGGCCACAATAATCTGGGCTCCCTTACGCAGGGCACGAATCTGTTGTTCGATAGAAGCACCACCATAGACGGCCTCCACATGGATGTCATCCATGTATTTCGAGAAGTCGCGCAAGTCGTCGGCTATCTGCAGACACAGCTCACGGGTAGGCGACAGGATAAGTGCCTGCGTCTCCTTGCGACTGGTGTCAATACGTTGCAATACGGGTATGCCGAATGCCGCCGTCTTGCCAGTACCCGTCTGAGCCAAGGCGATGACGTCGTTTCTGTTTCCTAACAAGTAAGGTATTACTTCCTCCTGTACGGGCATGGGCTGTACGAAACCCATCTCCTCAATGGCTTTGCGAATCCCTTCGCTAACGCCTAATTCTTCAAATGTTTTCAAATTATACTATATTAAATAATTTCCGTCATGCAAAGAAAAGATAGCAGATGGCAATGGCAGCAAGAACACCTGCTAAGTCGGCCAACAATCCACAAGTCACTGCATGACGCGTTTTTGACACACCTACCGAACCGAAATAGACGGCAAGGATGTAGAAAGTGGTATCTGTTGACCCTTGGAATACAGACGACAGGCGGCCAACAAAAGAATCGGCACCATAGGTCGTCATCGCATCAACCATCATACCACGGGCACCACTACCCGACAATGGTTTCATCAGTGCTGTAGGCATAGCGTCCACCCACTGGGCATCGACGCCAAGGGCTCCAACTCCCGCACGCAGACCACCAATGAGCATATCCATCGCACCACTGGCACGAAAAACACCGATTCCAACGAGAATAGCCACCAGATAGGGGATGATGCGGACAGCAGTGGTAAAGCCTTCCTTAGCACCCTCGATAAAGGCATCATAGACGTTGACCTTCTTGCGCACACCTGCCACGATGAATCCCGTAATGATGGTCATCAGCAGGATATTGGCTATGGTAGTGCTCCAACGGTTCATCGTGTCAGAATCCATCTGCGAGAATCCCCAAATGATAGCTGCCACCAACGTGCAGGCACCTCCCAGCGTCAGCAACATGGTGCGGTTCAGCAGGTTGATGCGTTGGAACAGCGAAGTAACAATAATGCCCACCACTGTCGAAAAGAATGTTGCCAGCAGAATCGGAATAAAGATGTCGGTGGGTTGAGCTGCCCCCATCTGTGCACGATACACCATGATACTCACGGGAATGAGCGTCAATCCGCTAGTGTTCAGCACCAGGAACATAATCATAGGATTTGAAGCCGTATCCTTTTTGGTATTCAACTCCTGCATCTGTTCCATGGCCTTCAGTCCCAGAGGGGTAGCGGCATTGTCGAGTCCCAGCATGTTAGCAGCGATATTCATAAAGATACTACCCGTTACGGGATGTCCCTTGGGAATATCTGGGAAGAGCTTGGTGAACACTGGCGACAGCAGGCGAGCCAGAACATTAACCACTCCACCCTTCTCACCAATCTTCATGACACCCATCCAGAGTGACAAGACACCTGTCAGACCCAATGAGATTTCAAAAGCCGTCTTCGACGAGCTGAACGTAGAGTCCATCATTGCTGGGAAGACGTCGAAGTCTCCCCAAAACAATAACTTTGCCGCTGCAATAACGAATGCAACGAGAAAGAAAGCTACCCAGATATAATTCAGTACCATTGTGGCAACAAAGGTAACGAGTCTTTGAAATTATCTTTTACCACTCAACAATCTGGCCTTTTACTGGAGACTTGTACCAGTCTGGATTGCTGTCCATGTCAGCGCCCCATTTACCAAACAACGTATAAGCATCACTGATATTGGTACGCTCCTTAGCCCAGAACCACTTGCCTTCGTCATTACCAGAGACCATGACACGGAAAGGAGTCTCACCAGCCTTTGGACCACCCACAGTAACAATCTCACCACTACTTCTAGTCACCTGGATATTGATGTTCAGATCGGCAGGAGACTTACCCTGTGGCACGTTTACTGTTCCCAATACGGCAAGAGGCATCTTAACGAAGTTCTTGGTATTGTCACCAAAGGAACCATATTCATGCACCTCATTACCAATCTGGACATTATCACAGAACACTTTCTGCAGCAACGTACCACCGATAGCACATAGCTCTACCGTCGAGATATTATTCTCATCGGGTGTGCTAACACGCACCACGACATCATTGAAGTCGAAGTCATCACTGGTTCCAAGGTCCTCGAAAGCAAAGTAGGTATAACTCTTAACATTTTCACGCTTGCCACCGCTGCCCTTAAAACCGGGGTTACACGTTCCTGACTCGACATCATAGGTAGTACCGAGGTTGCTGACCTTGTCGACAATGGCGTTCTCTCCCAGATGATAGTGAGGGCAGGAGCCTATGCCGCCATTAGCCTTGGCAGCATCACTGGTACCATCGAGATAACCCTGTGGGAAGTGGTATGTATCATAGGCAACAACGAGGTAATTGAAATAGTTGGCCATGAAGTTATTGGGATTGCTGGGATCGGCCATCACAATCTTATCAGCATGGAACACAGCATAACCATTGGCACTCGTCTTAGGACCATAGATACCATAAATGTCCTTGGTAATGTCCATCTTCGCCTCGTCGTTGACCTGGAAGACCGACTGAGCACCCATCCAGATGTAAGAGGGGCCGTCCATCCACAGTTTCTCTGTGACAACACCTGCACCAGCATCCATCTTGAATCCGTTTCTGTCCAAATTATCACCCAAGTCGATGTAGAAAGTGTCGTCGACCGTCAACTTACAGTTATTGATAACATTGGGGCTACCAGCAGTATAGTTAAAATTGCCCGTATGGTAGTCGCCATCGTTCTGCCAAGTACAGTCGTTGCTGTTGACGATGGTATTGTTATTAACTACAAAGTGACCACCTGCAACGTTGAGTATGTGGCCAGAACCCTCCACGGTGACATCGCCACCAGTGACATTAAGAGTCCCTTCGTTGATAATCTCTGAACCTGCGTTGAACACATGCAGGCCACCCTTACAGGTCAGAATATTTTGGTTATAAATTCCACCATTGTTATAAGGACCAGTCATGCCCTCAACGATGACGGTACCCTGGTTGTAGATTATCACACCAGCAGACAAATTCTGATCGAACGTAACAATAGCACCCGGGGCTACATACATGGCATGATTGCCCGCCAGTTTATAACTGAACGTCTGTGTAAAATGCACATTAGCACCTGGCAGGATGTAGTAGCGCACAGCAGAGGCTGCATCTGACGGATTGCTGAATGTCAGGTTGCGTTCACCGTCGATATAGTAATATGCATTGCCATTGTATGGGTTCAAATTGTGATTCTTCCCTTCAGGCAGATAATAGTTGGTAATTGTAGAAGTGTGAGCGTAATATTCGTTAGCCGAATAGATATTTTCTGTCGGCATAGCCATAGCATAATCGCTGTCATCGGGACGTGCTGTTGTGAACGTGTGCGAAGATTTGATTATTCGGCGCGCAGCACGAGCACCAGCTGGTTCAGACGATGTGTAGAACTGAGCCTTAATAGTAGACTCTGTTGCATCAAAAGCCAACACATCAATCACGTTGCCTGCTTCGTTAAATACGGCGGCATATAACATTATTACGTCCGACGGTTTAGAAATGGTGATATCCACAGCTGTACCTGCACTCACTTTCGTCTCTGCAAGATAGGCAGCATCAACATTGGTCAGCGGATCGACCGTAAAGACACGCATTATACCAGACTTCGCACTAGTCAGATTAATCTGGGTTGTCACTGTCGTATTCCACGTCTGGCGCGAATCGACATTCTGTCCGCCCATGACAATGTTTTTGAAATTGGAAGCATACTCTTCCGCATCACGCTGTGTAGCATCGTTTGTCTGGAACCATGCATCGTGAGAACAACTGACAGTTATTATGGCCACTCCTAAAAGGGCGACTCCTTTCATCAAATACTTTTTCATTTAGCTAAACTATTTTAACAAGTCTTGTTTTCGGCTGCAAAGTTAGCAATTATTTCGTTAAATATCAAATATTTTACTATAAAATTGTGCTAGTTAGGATTTTTTTGCTTAACTTTGCACCCGAATATCGATATCATTATAATAAAGTATGCGCATGAAGAAACATTTTTGGATTGCTATGGCCGTGCTGTCGTTGGGCGTAACAGCATGTAAGGACGATGTCAGTTTCGACCAAGAGACCTATGACGAATTAATCAATAAGGCCTTTCCCGTCGAAAATGTCGACCCTAACCACCAGTGGGCTACTGTTGGCAAAGCGACTGGAAGCATCACTGTTAATGGTGACTATGGTGAAACCTATAAAGTAGGCTTGTATCTCGGCCACCCAGAGATAACAACATCCTCCAAGCAGTTGTATTTTGGCGAGGTCTTAAGTGGCGAAACATTAAATGTCACCTTCTCCCACCCAGTAGCTACTGATGTTATATATATAGGCATCTTTGACAAAGACGGACGACGCGTCTATATGAATGCGCCAATAGTAGACGGGCACGTAGATGCTGTCTATGGTGCAGCTGCCAGCGCGTCCCGCCGTGCTTCTGAGGCAGATGCTCCACAGTATGCGAAAACAGCTAATGACTATTTGAACCCTGCCAACACTCAGAATGTCATCAGCGAGGACGCCATGAAACAATATCCAGCCTTGACTGACGATATTATAGCCGCACAAGCCACACTGACCAACGGCACATGGACGTGGAGCCAGGAGAAAGGCAGCTACCAGGTATTCCCTGGTGGTGGGGACGGAAAACACTGGTATGTCGCCCCTAACACTACCATTACTAAGGTATTCAATGTCAATGGCACGTATGGCGTTTATAATGATGTTGTCATTTATGTTGAGGGTACGATGCATGTCAACGGAAATACTCTCAATGGTCCTACGATAGTGATTGCAGAAGGCGGTGAGATGATTATCGACGGCAATACCAGTTGTACTAACGCCGGACGTTTCGTCGTGCTGCCTGGTGGTAAGATTACCGGTGCCGATGGTAAATTGTGGGATAACAGCAATGGTAGCTATTGCTATAATGCCGGAACCATCGACTTCAACGGTATCATGAACCTCAATGGTACGAACTTCTATAATTGTGGTACTGTCAATGTAGACATACTAACAGGTACTGCTGGCGACACAAAATTCACAAACTTTGGAAAAATTACAGCAAATACCAACAGTTATGCAGGTTCAACATATAACCAGACATGGGTGAACGCTTGTTATGTGCATTTCAAACAGAGTGCGGGCTTAGGTAGTTCGATTTTGCTATCGGGTAGCCGTTTCGACGTTGATGGCGACTGCAAGCCCGTAGCCGGCACGATAGAAATGCAAAACCAGAGTGAACTGAAAGTCGATGGACTGCTCCATGCCAACGGTGTAACCTTCAACGGTCCGTCTAGCAATGGTCAGTATGCCATTCTGAAGATGGCAAAGCTTGGTGCAACATGGACGGATGGCATCACTTGCAACAATTTCGTATATGTCGACTTGGATCCCAATGAGATTTACGGCAAAGACCAAAATCTCTCTTTGAACTATAAGGATTTAGGGGACAATTATCAGTATGGTGCTGCGGCCGGCATTATTAACTATAAGATTCACTATTGGGTAAATGAGAATAATGCTCTTAACGAGATTACCATTCCCGAGGGATGTGGCAATTCGGGCGGTTTCAATCCCGATGGTAATGACGGTGATGATGAGATTCCAGAGCCAAACTCGTTCTCTTTCCGCTACTGCTTCGAGGACAACTTCCCTGATGCTGGTGACTATGACTTCAACGATGTGGTGCTCACCGTTACACCTACATTGAATGACAAAACGCTGACCATTCAGGTTAGTCTCGACGCTGTAGGTGCCACCAAGACGCTTGCAGCAGCCATTCGTCTGATTAGCCTTAAGAGTACCGATTTGGAGGAATATACTGTCACCCAAGGTTTTGCATCACCAGAAGATGAAGGTGGTTTGGGAACCTATGATAACATTGACACTAGGGAAACTTTCCTCGTAGAAGACCAGAAGCCCAACAACACCAGCAATATGGTTATCGTACTCTTCAAGGATGCCCACTGGGCTATCAATCCTCAGAAGACCTCAACTGGTACGGTAGAACGCACTTTCTTTAACACCGTAAAGGCTGGTGATTACTACGAAAGAAATGTAGACGTTAAGACAGCCACCTACAAACTGGTCTTCAAAGATGCCGACAAGGCAAAGACCATGCTCGCCGAGAATCTCTACGATGTATTTATCGTAGAACCATACAATGGTGCATATTGGGAGGTACATACTGTCCAAAATGGTTTCAAGACCGACCAGGTTATCACGAATCGCAAGCCTGAACCTGGTTATTCAGATGCTTATGGCAGTAACATGCCTTGGGCTATTATGGTACCTGGCGACTTCAAGTATCCCTACGAATGGCAGATTATTGGCAAGCGTAGCGGTGGCGTCCTCACTGGTGCCTACCAGACAGCCGGACACTCTTTTGCTGAATGGGCAGAGAACAGTGAAGTTGCTACCGACTGGTACCTCTACCCCACCAGCGGTCTTGTCTACGAATAAACAACAATACTCTATATTTTGCCAAACCCCTCCGCATTTGGAGGGGTTTTGTTATGTTTGATACAATAAATAAGGTGTAATATCGTTATAAACTACGTGCTTAAGCAAAAAATAACGATCATTGCCTTGCTGTTGTTGGCAGTCACAGGAGTCTGGGCCCAGCAAGAGCCATCCTTCGCCCACTATTGGGCGATGGAACCGTCGTTTAATCCTGCTGCAGTGGGTAAATATTCGAAGCTGAACGTCACAGGCGCCTATGCCATGACATTGACAGGCTTTGAGAATGCACCACGCACCATGCACTTTGCTGCAGATATGCCACTTTACTTCATGAACCACTATCATGGTGTTGGTCTGCAGCTGGTAAACGACCAGATAGGCTTGTTCTCACACCAGCGTCTGACGGCACAGTACGCCTATAAACAATCACTCTTTGGCGGCACGCTGAGCATTGGTCTGCAGGGTGGTGTTCTGAGCGAGAAATTCAAAGGCAGCGGACTGGATTTGGAGAATAGTAATGACCCTGCCTTCACGAAATCGGACGTCAATGGTGTCGCCATTGACTTGTCTGCCGGACTATACTATATGCATGGTCCGTGGTATGCCGGAGTGTCCGTGCTCCACGCCACAGCGCCCTCTATTGAACTGGGTGACCGCTCCATCTACGATATCTCCAGAGCATATTATTTGACAGCCGGATACAATATTCAGCTACGAAATCCGTTGTTATCAATACACCCCTCTGTGTTGGCACATACCGACGGCACCAGTCACCGTGTAAACGTAACAACGCGCCTGAAGTATACACACGAACAGAAAATGATGTATGCGGGTGTAGGCTACAGTCCCAACAACTCGGTGACAGCGCTCATCGGCGGTTTCTTCCACGGCATCACTATCGGCTACAGCTACGAGGTGTATACCTCTGTGCTCAAGATAGGCAACGGAAGCCATGAGTTGTTCGTGGGTTACCAGACGGACCTAATCTTCCAAAAGAAGGGACGCAACAAGCACCAGAGTGTGAGGATTCTTTAGAAGTTAAAGAAGTTAAGGAGTTAAAGAAGATAGATGAAGATAAAAGAAGATATGAAAAAAATTATTAGTATAGCAATTTGCACCATGATGGTGACACTGCTTACCGCCTGCTTTGGCAGTAAGATGGCGTCATCGTCAGGTGGCGAAGTTACTGGTGTCAGCGGTCGCGCATTCAGCGAGCCCGCTCCCTATGGTATGACACTCATCAAACGTGGTCATCTGCGCATGGGTATCGACAAGAAAGACTCGCTGTGGGGTAAACAGACTCCTGTACGCGACATCTCAGTAGAAGGTTTCTGGATGGACGAACGCGAGGTGACCAACTCTATGTATCGTCAGTTTGTGAACTATGTGCGTGATTCCATTCTGCGCGAGCGTTTGGCAGATCCTGCCTATGGTGGCGACGAGAGTTACAAAATTGAGGAAGACAAGAACGGCGACCCCGTGAAGCCTCATCTGAACTGGAAGAAGCAGTTGCCCCGCAAGCCCAACGAGGACGAGCAGCGAGCTATTGAGAGCTTGTATGTGACGAATCCCGTGACTGGCGAGAAGATGCTCGACAGCAAGCAGATGAACTATCGCTATGAGGTTTACGACTACACAGAAGCCGCCAAGCGCAAGTATCGTCTCAATCCAGAGGAGCGCGTACTAAATACAGACATACGTCCTAACGCCAACGAACAGATCTGGATTTCCAAGGACACCGCCTACATCAACGACGAAGGGCAGATTGTTCGCGAGACCATCAACCGTGAACACACTGGACCTTGGGACTTCCTTAATACCTATATTATAAATATATACCCAGACACCACTTGCTGGGTGAACGACTTCCCCAACGCTGACAACGAGAGTTATATGCGCTACTATTTCTCAAATGCCGCCTATAACGACTATCCCGTAGTAGGTGTTACGTGGGAACAGGCCAACGCCTTCTGTGCATGGCGTACAGAATATCTTCTGCGCGGACTGGGTGCCGCTGCCCGTTTTGTACAGCGCTACCGTCTGCCGACAGAAGCCGAATGGGAATTTGCTGCTCGTGGTAAGGATCAGAACGAATTCCCATGGGACAACGAGGATGTGGCTAGCGGTAACGGCTGTTTCTTCGCCAACTTCAAGCCCGACAATGGTAACTACACCAAGGATGGCAACCTTATAACCAGCAGAACAGGTATCTACTCCTCCAACTCGAATGGTCTGTACGATATGGCTGGTAATGTGGCTGAATGGTGCTCAACCATCTATACCGAAGCTGGTGTCGAGGCCATGAACGATATCAATCCACAGCTGACTTATAATGCTGCCAAAGAAGACCCCTACCGTCTGAAGAAAAAATCAGTTCGTGGCGGTTCATGGAAAGACCCTGAAAGTTATATCCGTTCGGCCTGGCGCTCGTATGAATATCAAAACCAGCCCCGCTCGTATATTGGTTTCCGTTGTGTACGCTCGTTGGCCAATACTACCAGTGATAAGATTAAAGTAAAGAAAGGAAAGAAGTAATGACTACATACAGTAAACTGAATATTGTCTACCGCTTGCAGAAGTGGATGGATAGCGTGGCAGGACAGACATTCCTGAACTACGCCTACTCATGGGGTGCCTCCATCGTTATTCTGGGTACGCTGTTCAAGCTGACCCACCTGCCAGGAGCCAACTTCTTCCTGTTCTTAGGAATGGGTACGGAGGTGTTCGTGTTCTTTATCTCAGCCTTCGATCGTCCATTCGACAAGACTACAGACGGTATGGACCTCGACCTCCACATGGAAGAAGAGGATAGTGCAGAGCATACCGCTGAACAACCAGCTGTCGTCAGTGGTGGCATTATCGGTGGCGGTGTCGTTGGTGGCGGCATCGTTGGTGGCGGCATCGTTGGTGGCGGTGGCGGAACCATCGTGATTAATGGCGGTGGTGGTACTATTGGTGATGGTGATGTCAGCGGGGAAACTGCTGACCACATTGATGAAGGCGGTACCATCAGCTTTGCTGGTGGTGGAGGCGTCATCGGAGGTGGTGTCATTGGTGGTGGTGTCGTTGGTGGCGGTGTCGTTGGTGGCGGCATTGCTGCACCACAGCAGCCAGAGGTTCCTGGTATGGGTGAGGAACTGAAGGAAGCAACCTCTAACTATATCGACGAACTGAACCGACTGACAGAAATGCTCGCTGAAGTTTCTGCCCAAAGTCAGCGTCTGACACGCGACTCCGAGGAGATGGAGAACCTGAACCGCACACTGACAGGCATCAGCCGCGTCTATGAGATGCAGCTCAAGAGTGCTTCGTCACAGATTAACACCATCGACGAAATCAATGAGCAGACGCGCCACATGGCTGAACAGATTCAGGAGCTCAACAAGATCTATGCCCGCATGATTGAAGCCATGCAGGTAAAAATGAACCCATAAGGCCCATGAGCCCTATGAGCCCAATAAGACAATTAAGAAGAATATGGCAATCAAGAAAAGACCGGTATCTCCGCGCCAGAAGATGATTAACCTGATGTACGTCGTACTGATGGCGATGCTGGCATTGAACGTCTCTAACGAGGTGCTCAACGGTTTCTCTATTGTTGAGGAAAGCCTGAAACGCACCACAATGAATGCCACCAAGGAGAATCAGGCCATATACGACGACTTTGCCGAACAGATGAAGAAGAACCCGCAGAAGGTTCAGCAGTGGTACGACAAGTCGCAACAGGTCAAGGAGATGAGCAATAAGCTCTACAAGCTGGCCGAAGAACTGAAGGTAGCTATCGCCATTGAGGCCGACGGCAAAAATGGTGACCCTCGCAACCTGCGCAATAAGGAAGACCTGGAGGCAGCCAATCAAGTGATGCTGTCGCCCAGTCGTGGTCGCGGCAAGGAACTCTTCGACGCCATCAACAACTATCGCGCCAAGATGCTTACGATGGTCAACGACTATCATCAGAAACAGATGATAGCCTCGAACCTGACGACCACCATCCCTAAGAGCGAGCAGACGCTGGGCAAGAACTGGCAGGAATATATGTTCGAATCGATGCCTGCCGCTGCTGCCGTTACCCTGCTGTCAAAACTGCAGAACGACGTGCGCTATGCAGAGGGTGAGGTGCTACACACACTGGTCAGCAACATCGACGTGAAGGATATCCGCGTGAATGCGCTCAACGCCTTTGTCATTCCTAACTCGCAGACCATCGTTCGTGGTGACAAGTTCTCAGCACATATCGTTATGGCTGCTGTCGATACCACTCAGGTGCCACAGATATTCATTGGCGGCAAGGAGGTGAACCTGCCTGGTGGACTCTACGAGACCATCACTGGTCGCACGGGCGACTTCACACTGTCAGGACATATTCAGATGGTGAATGGTAACGGTGAGATCATCAAACGCGACTTCGAACAGAAATACACCGTTGTAGATCCCTCGGCAACAGTCTCTGCCGACCTGATGAATGTGCTCTATGCTGGTTATTCGAACCCGTTGAGCGTCAGCGTGCCTGGCGTACCCCTCAACAAGGTACAGGCTACGATGTCGGGTGGCACCCTGCAGCCCGTAGGTCCTGGCAAGTATATCGCCCGTCCTAC
The DNA here is from genome assembly GCA_946405695.1 of uncultured Prevotellaceae bacterium. The sequence continues at coordinate 48,193 of CAMJIA010000003.1, forward strand.
CGCCGTTGGTCAGAACGTCACCATCACCGTGACATCCACGAATACTGGACGAGCCCAGCAGATGGGACAGTTCACGTTCCGCGTACGCCGTCTGCCCGACCCCACACCATATATTGCCATGAAGGACGAGTCTGGCTCACCCATCCGCTACAAGGGTGGTGGCCTGTCCAAGGGCCAGCTGATGAGTGTTGACGGTATTGGTGCAGCTATTGACGACGGCATTCTCGACATCGCCTTCAAGGTACAATCTTTCGAGACGGTATTCTTCGACAACATGGGTAATGCCGTACCAATGGTCAGCGAGGGTGCTAACTTCTCAGCCCGCCAGAAGGAGACCTTCCGCAAACTGGCACGCAATCGTCGCTTCTACATCTCACGTGTCAACGCCATTGGTCCTGACGGCATACCTCGTAAGCTGAATGCATCAATGGAGGTCATTGTGAAGTAGCGAGCTTTGCCCTAAATGATAAATGATAATTGATAATGATAATTATGAAAAGAGTATTGTTCTTATTGATGATAACGCTGATGGCTGGTACAGCTATCGCACAGCCCAAGGCACGTCGCACTCAGCAGACCCAGCAGAAAGCTGGTCAGAAGGCTGGTCAGAAGCAGGCACAGCAGAATCAGGGAATGTCCATGCGTGCCCGTCTCATGTTCCCCACAGCTATCGATATGCCAGAGGACGTGGTGTGGCGTCGCGACATCTACCGTGAGATAGACCTCAACAAGGATGCCAATGGTGGACTATACTATCCAGTAGAGCCAATGGATCGTGAGGTGAACCTGTTTACCTATATCTTCAAGCTGGCACTTAACAACTACATCCCCGTCTATGAATACCGTTTGGATGGTAACGAGTCGTTTACAGACTCAGCAAAGGTAAAGATGAAGACCGTTCTGGACAACTACCACATCTTCTATGAAGAGAAGGATGGCAAGCTGCGTGTTGAGAACAGCGACATCCCATCGGCAGAGGTCAAGCTGTACTACTTGAAGGAAAGTGCCTATTACGACCAGGCCAACTCTTCGTTCCACCGCAAGGTGCTCAGCCTCTGTCCCGTTATGCTGCGCGAGGATGACTTCGGTGGTGAGACCTCCAAATATCCGCTGTTCTGGGTGAAGTACTCCGATCTGGAGCCGTTCCTCAGTCGTCAGACCGTCATGACCAGCAATCTGAACAATGCTGCCACCATGTCTATGGACGACTATTTCACCATGAATCGCTACGAAGGTACCATCTATAAGACTAACAACATGTTGGGCAAGACACTGGCACAGCTCTGCGAAGGCGACACCACCAAGCTCTCTGCCGAACAGAAGCGCATCGAGGCCGAACTGAAGGCCTTCGAACAGAACATCTTTGGCGATAAACAGCGCAGAGACTCGCTCGACTCCATTGCCAACGCCCCCAAGAATGCGAAGGCCGCCAAGAAAGCCAAGCGCAATACCACTGCTCGCAGCAATTCTACTGTTAAGAAGGCACGCACAAAGAGAAGTTCATCGTCGTCTTCAGGTACTGCACGCATGTCTGTTCGCAGAGAACGTCACTAATTTAAGGGAAATTGAAGAGTGAAGAGTGAAAAATCTCTGTTAAATGTTGGATATGTCAGAATAAATGCTTACTTTTGCCCACAGAAACAGTAAAACCATTTATAAAAACCAATCAATTATGAAAAAGATTTTCGCAGTAGTGCTGTTGGCCGTTGCCTTTGCAATGCCTTCAAAAGCACAGTTTAGCTGGGGTCTCCAGGCTGGTCTGAACATGTCAAACGTTTCTGTAAAAGATGCTGTTGACAATGCAGGTGAGGCAGTAAAGAGCCGCACAGGTTTCTTCGTAGGTCCGACCGTTAAGTTTACACTTCCTATTGTAGGCTTGGGCATTGACGCTTCTGCTCTCTACGATCAGCGTGAAGGTAAGGCTGGTGATGAGACTTACAAGGTACAGTCTCTCCAGATTCCTATCAACGTACGTTATGGTTTCGGTCTGGGCAGCCTCGCTGAGGTATTCGCCTTTGCAGGTCCTCAGTTCGGTTTCAAACTTGGTGGTGATAGTGATACCAGCATTGCTGGAACAAAGGTTTCTGAGTGGACGCTGAAGTCTTCTAACCTGAGTGCCAACATTGGTATTGGTGCTACCATTGCAGGTCATCTGCAGGCTAAGGTGAACTATAACATCGCCTTGGGTAAGACTGGTGAGTACAAAGCAAATGTGGGTGGTGTCATGAAGGAAATCTCTAGCGCTAAGTTCAACGCTTGGCAGGTTTCTGTCGCTTGGTTCTTCTAAGCCACTAATAGGAGATATACATCATAAGAAAGGGAACGTACTTCATTGACGTTCCCTTTCTTTGTTTTTATTGGTATTTTATTTCACCAATATCTTTTTGTTGTTCCTGATATATAAGCCTTTCTGGCTGGGCTGACCTTGCAGACGGATGCCATCGATGGTGTGGTAGATGCCATCGCGCTGGTTGGCTTTCAGCTGTTGGACACCACTGATGTTACCACCTTCGTAGCTGTACCATGTAATCTGTTCAGGCTGGGGATTGCTGGGGTCGACATAGTTTTGGTACAATGGATACCAGTTCTTGGCTTTGGCTGCAGCTGCCTGTTCAGGCGTCATGTAGTTTCCTTCTTTACCGCTGATAGCATCATAGAACCAGAGATCAGTCTCATACTCTCTAGGCAATAGTTTGTTGATAAGTGCATCAATGGCGGTATCCCTTAGCTTGTTGTTATAAACGCTCAGTGTGCCAAGCTCGTATCTGAAGTCAGGATAGTCGTCTGGATAGATGATGGGGTTAAGGAGCAGGCTTGTCAGTTGGTTGTTCTGACACTCCAGCGTCATCAGCTGTCCGCAGCCTCTCAAGTCGAGTTCGCTGAGCTTGTTGTTCTGACAATCCAGCGTAGCTATCTTGCATCCAGAGGATGGCATCTTCAGTGTGGTCAGTTGGCAGTTGTCTATCTTCACGCGGTCAAGCTGCAGGCATCCCGACAGGTTCAATGATGTTAGTTTCGTGTCGGCACAGTCGATTTCTCCTATATTAGGGCAGTTCGTTAAATCGAGCTCGCTGAGTGGAGTGCCCCAACCAACAAGTAAGCTCAATTCCTGGCATGCAGAGAGGTCGACGTTAGCCACCTGTGTATTACTGAAGTTAATCGTGCGAAGATGAGAGCTACCAGAAATATTCAGCGTTGTAAGCTGTGGGTTGTCATGACAGTCAATAGTGTGTACCAGACTGTTGGGGAGAATAATCTCCTGCAGTTTACCCCCTGTACATGCCAGCACGGTGATGCCGCCATTGTGGGAGAGGTCGAGACGTGTCATGTTGGTTCTGTCACAGAGGTACTCAGCCAGTTTCTCACATGTCGACACATCAATGCTTTCTACTGGTGTGTCCCAACAGCGGAAGTAACACAGATCCGTGCACCCCGTGACGTTGATGGATGTCAGGTTAGGACATCCAAAGCAGTTGAACTGATACAGGTCCTTGCAGTTCGACACATCAATGCTCGACAGCTTGGTGCCGTCGCAGCGCAGGTCATACAGCTTCTTACAGTTCGAGATGTCCATCCTCTCCAAGTCCGGACAGTCCCATACGAACAGGTCGGTGAGAAGCGGATTGTTTCTGAGGTCCAACGATTTGATGTGAGAACCGACACAGGTGAACTTCTTCAGATTGGGGACGGGTGACAAATCAATGGATGTCATTTGGCATTCGCCCCACCAGCCTACCAGCAATACCTCCAGTTGAGGACATTCTGTCAGGTCTACGTTATCGATGGTCCATACCATATACAAACTAGTCAACTTCGGAAAGTACTTGATACCCTTCACACTCTTTACGGTCCAGCTATCAGAGTTGACTACTTCAAAGTGGTCTATTCCGTCGATTTCTGCATCGGTGATGATGCCGTCCTCTCCAAAAGTCATGTGCCTCATCCATTCCCGAAATCCTGGGTCAGGGAAGTGTGCTTCGTCAATGGGAATATCAGCCCATGCGGTAGTTATCGACAGGCAGGTAATGATGCCCGCCAGAAACATTTTGAGTCTACTTGTTTTCATAAGCCATTTGTTTTGTAGTGATACTGCTGCAAAGATATGCACTAATATCCACATTTACAAGTTTTTCACCATTTATTTGTGCAGTTGTTCAAGAATTTGTTTCGGATCCTGGCTCTGATGTCGCCTGAAAAAAAAGTGGGATTTTTTGCAAAAAACCTCCACTTTTATTTAGAAATATCTCCTTTATTTACTAACAAGTTATTCTTACAGTATCTACTGCTTCGTCATATAATAAGCTGAATAGTAATTCCCATATTCATATTCGATGATGGACTGTGTGTCATTGACATATATGATTTTCAGATTGTCGCTATAGTTCTTACCGTCTTCCACCCAGTAGGTAGTTATGGTGGGCCACTTACTATCAGAATACGAGAAAGTACCTTCCTGTGCTTTCTCCCATGATCCGGACCCGATGTTCCACGTCTGGAAGGTATCGTTGTTATTAAGCTGTATCCGTATTTGAGCACTCTTTTCGTCCCATGTACTTAGGCATTTCTCATGAGCATCGTCATACAAGGCAAATATCGAACGTGTCGACTGCCACAAGCCAATCATTTTCTCCTTGGTAACCTCCACCCGTACGAAAGTGATATTGCCAACTTTGACCTCGTCCCCATTGACGGTAATGCTAACCTTGTCGTTGCCGTCCACGACACCATCGCCATTGACGTCTGCTCCCTCGATGGTCATCTGATTGCCACTGATAGAAAAACGGCCATCTATCACCTTTTTCTTCTTCCCGTAGGTGATGACAAACTCCTCAATCTCATTACCATCGACCTCTGCCATGAAATACTCCTTCATCTCAGGATTCTTCTCCACATAAATGCCATTCTGCAATGTCGGAGTTTTCCGCAGGTCCTCTATCTTCTGGCGAATCTCATCAGTCATGAGCTGGAAAGTTATCGTCTGTTCCGTACCTTGGTATGTGGAGAGAATGTTCAAGACACCATCCTTGATATTAAACTTAAGCTGTTGTTTCGAGTCGTCATCATTCGTGAGAGTCATTAGACCACCTCGCGTCCAAGTAAACGAAACGCCCGGACTGGTGTTATAAGTAGTATAGGTGACTGTCGATCCCTTACCGGAAGATTCAAACTTGATAACTTCATAATCGTTATAATAGTCATTATAGATGTACCATTCGTTAACAACCTGTTTTTGCAAGTTATCAAAATAGTTCTCCATCGTGTTGATGCTGCTCTGCACAGAGGTAGTCACCTTCTTAAGTTGAAAATTGCCCATAGTTTCATCGTTCATGTGCATCACGTCATCGATTATCGTTGCTGTAGCCGATTCACCTCCTATGGTGAGACTGATGGCGTTGCCATTTTTCGAATACGTACCAGTACCTTGAGTCTTGTAATAAATGTTGCCGTAGATTTCATACATATGAAGCGTTACGGAGCTAGTATTTGCAAAGTCCCACACTAAAAAATAATTGCCAGACTGCGTGTACCAAGCACCCACACCGGAGTTTCCGCTTGGCTTGTTGCCGCCACCGCCTTCATTTCCTCCGGAGGAAGTATCGTCACCACCGCATGCCATAGTACACAACACCACCACTAAGGCCAGCATGATTTTTCCAGCTATACCAGTAATCGTCTTCATATTCTTAGGTTTTAAATAAGTTCCTTAGGCTGCAAATATACGAATAAAAATTGATATTCCAACTTTTTTTCGAATAATTTTTTGTTTCGGGGACTGGTACTTTGTCAACTCCACCAAGTGCTGGTGATGCAGCTGCGGTATCGCTCAATAACCTAACTACTTGCGGAACAAATGGTTTTTCTATACTAAGAATTTTATATCCCACGGCGTGGGACATATGTTTCACGTCGTGGGACGTATGTTTCAGGACGTGGAACATACATCCCACGCCCTGAAATACAACTTTGTTCAGGAACAAAGCGTTGAATAGTAACTAAGAAAAACTATTTTCCTAGGCAGGACGCAAATTTTTCCTAGGCAGGAAACAAATTTTCTATTGCGAGGAAAGAAAAAATCAGCAACCTGCGAATACTCGTAAGTTGCTGATTTCTTGTTGTGGACCAGCCAGGGCTTGAACCTGGGACCTCCAGATTATGAGTCTGTTGCTCTAACCAACTGAGCTACAAGTCCGGTGCTATTTTGTTAAGCGGGTGCAAAATTACGAAGATTTATGGAAATAACCAAATTATTTTGCAAAAAACTTTGTACCTCTGACCCTTGGTCAAGGTACTTTCGTTCGAAAAAGCCAAAGAAAAAACTGTTTTTCTTTTGCTTTTTGCTCACTTAATCGTACCTTTGCACCCAATTATGGATATAAGAAGACAAGGATTAACAACGATAGAGGTCGAGCAGAGCCGTCTCAAGCATGGTGAGAACGTGTTGACACCACCCAAGAGACAGTCGATGTGGGCCCTGTATCTGGAGAAGTATCAAGACCCGATGATTCGCATCCTGTTGGTTGCTGCTGTCGTCTCGCTGGTACTGGCCTTCGTCAAGCAGGATTTTATAGAGACAATAGGTATTATCTTTGCCATCTTCCTGGCAACGACTGTCGGATTCATCTTTGAGCGCGATGCAGCCCGCAAGTTTGACGTGCTTACCCAATTGGGCGAGGAACAACCCGTGAAGGTGGTGCGCGAGGGGAAAATCATCGAGATACCACGCAGAGAAGTGGTCGTAGGCGATGTAGTCATCGTGGAGACAGGCGACGAGGTACCTGCTGACGGACACCTCTTTGAGGCTACCGACCTGCAGGTTGATGAGTCGAGTCTGACGGGAGAACCGATGACGAATAAAGATGTAAGAGGGAAGACGGAAGATATAAGAGGAGAAGAGGCCTATCCGAAGGATATGCTGTTGCGCTCATCGATGGTGATGGGTGGCACAGGACGCTATGTGGTCTCTGCCGTTGGCGACGAGACAGAGATAGGTCATGTGGCACGTCAGGCAACGGAACTGACAGGTGTGAAGACCCCGCTGAATATCCAGCTGGATCGTCTGGCTAAGCTGATTAGCAAGGTGGGCGCAGGAATGTCTATAGCAGCCTTCTTTGCCTTCCTCATCCACGACCTGCTGACCAACGCGCTGTGGCATACCACAGACTATCTGGCTATGGTAGAAGTCGTATTGCACTACTTCATGATGGCTGTCACGCTGATAGTGATGGCAGTTCCTGAGGGTCTGCCGATGACTATCACGCTGGCGCTGGCACTGAACATGCGCAGGATGCTGAAATCAAACAATCTGGTGCGCAAGCTGCAGGCCTCAGAGACGATGGGTGCCGTCACCGTTATCTGTACGGACAAGACAGGTACGCTGACGGAGAACAAGATGACGGTGGCAGAAGTGGTTCAGGGTTCAAGGTTCAAGGTTCAAGGTTTAGAAAGCAATGATGAGTTAAATCGGGCCATAGCCCTAAACACCACAGCAACGCACGAGGTGGGCAACCCTACGGAACAAGCATTGCTGAGATGGCTGATGGAGCAAGGTGTGGACTACCAACAGTTGCGTGAAACCAACCCCATCACTGCCCGCGAGCCTTTCTCGACAGAACGGAAATACATGTCGACCACGATTGGTGACGTAGTATATATAAAGGGGGCTCCTGAGGTGATTATGGCTCGTTGCCAGCTTAGTGCTGACGAGCGCCAGAGCCTGGAGAAGCAACTGCTGGAGTGGCAACAGCACGCCATGCGTACGCTGGCTGTGGCACAGAACGACCAATTGCTGGCCATCTTTGCCATCAGCGACCCGTTGCGCAAAGAGGTTCCTGGTGCCATCCGCCAGTGTTACAAGGCTGGCATCGATGTGAAGATTGTGACGGGCGATACTGTAGCTACTGCGATGGAGATAGCCCGTCAGTGTGGAATTATAGAGGTGAGAGAGAAAGCGTACATTACTGGTGCTGAGTTTGCTGCGCTGACAGACGAAGAGGCACTGGAACGCATCAAGGACCTGAAAGTGATGTCGCGTGCCCGTCCTACTGACAAGCAACGTCTGGTCAGTCTGTTGCAACAACAAGGCGAGGTAGTGGCTGTGACAGGCGATGGCACCAACGATGCACCAGCCTTGAATCGTGCCCATGTAGGACTCTCGTTGGGCAGTGGTACGAGTGTGGCCAAGCAAGCCAGCGATATCACGCTGATTGACGACTCGTTCAACAGCATCGTACATGCTGTGATGTGGGGTCGTTCGCTGTATAAGAACATCCAGCGTTTCATCTTCTTCCAGCTCATCGTCAACGTTGCCGCCCTGTTGCTAGCACTCTTTGGTGGTTTCATCGGTACAGAGATGCCGCTGACCATCACACAGATACTATGGGTAAACCTCATCATGGACACACTGGCAGCGATGGCACTGGCCTCACTGCCACCCTCTCGCGAGGTGATGGAGGAGAAGCCTCGTAGCAGCGATGCGTTCATCATCACTAAATCCATGATACGTGGTATCCTCACCACTGGCGGACTGTTCTTCCTTTCCACCTTTGCCCTGCTGTGGTACTTTGAGCAAGGAGCAGGAATAGATGATAAAAAACTTACCGTTTTCTTCACCATCTTCGTGATGCTGCAGTGGTGGAACCTCTTCAATGCCCGCATGTTGGGTAGCTGTCACTCGGCATTCCGCCGCTTGTGGGCCTGCGAAGGTTTCCTCTTCGTACTGTTTGTTGTACTGGTAGGCCAATGGGTAATCGTTACCTTTGGCGGCAAGATGTTCCGCACCATTCCGCTATCGTGGCAGATGTGGGCAATGATTATAGCAGGCACATCACCAGTGCTATGGATAGGTGAAATATACAGATGGAGTCAACGCTTATGCAAGAGATAGGATATGTAGCCACCATAGGCATGTTCGACGGGGTGCATCGTGGTCACCAGTTCGTATTGCAGCACGTTGCCGACGAGGCACGCCAGCGTGGTCTGCAGTCGATGGCTATCACCTTTGATAAGAGTGGTCCACAGACGCTGACGCCCCTCGACCAGAAACGCTTGTTGCTGACGAAGACGGGCATTGACCGCATTGAGGTGCTGACGTTTAATGAAGCTCTGAAGCAGATGACAGCCCGTGAGTTTATGGAGCAGGAGTTGCGCGACAGACTAAATGTAAAAGTGTTGCTAACAGGTTACGATAACCGCTTTGGTCACAACCGCACAGAGGGTTTTGACGACTACGTTCGCTATGGCAAGGAGTTAGGCATCGAGGTGCTGCAACTGCCCCAGGAGGGAGAGATTAGCAGTTCTATCATTCGCCAGTTAGTCATTGATGGTGACATCCACAAAGCCAACGAACTGCTGGGCAATCCCTATACGATATTAGGACGCGTGGAACACGGCGAGCATATCGGCACGAAGCTGGGCTATCCCACTGCTAACCTCGTGCTGATTGACAAGTGTCAGCTGAGTCCTGCCGCAGGGGTCTATGCGGTAAAGATCAGGCTGGAGAACAACGTGGAGTGGAAACACGGCATGATGAACATCGGCATGCGCCCCACCTTCGACGGACAGCACCAGACCTTGGAGGTCAACGTGTTTAGACTGAAAGAGAACCTATACGGACAACAGCTGCAGGTAGCATTCATCGAACGACTGCGTGGTGAACAGCGCTTTGACAGCATAGAAGCATTGAAAGAACAATTACGACAAGACGCCATTGAGGCAGAAAGGATATTAGCATGAAGAAAGCAATTAGTTATCTACTCATCTTTATTGGTCTCCAAATTGTTGGAGGAGGCATTATCAACACTCTGTGGACCCTGATTACAGGCAATAGCGACAAGACAGCCGCTATGCTTATCACAATGACAGCTGTGGTGGGTGTTATCACCATTGCCATCTTCCTCTGGGCACGTTATGCAGAGGTGTCGCCCAAGTGGTTGCGCACACGTCCCTGGACGGTACTTGCCTGGAGTGTTGTGGCCTCAATGGGCGCACTCGTCCCCTCCATCTGGATACAGGAGCAGATCCCTGAGTTGCCCAACTTTGCCGAACAGGAGTTTGACACCATTCTGGGAACACCATGGGGCTATCTGGTCATTGGTCTGCTGGCACCACTGAGCGAAGAGATTGTGATGCGTGGTGCCATCCTAAAAGAACTGCTGAAGTCGAAGAAGCTGGGTGTATGGACTGCTATCACCATCTCTGCCCTGATGTTTGCTCTCATCCATATGAATCCTGCCCAGATGCCGCACGCATTTCTCATCGGACTGCTGTTAGGCTGGATGTACTGGCGCACAGGCTCTATCCTGCCTGGCGTGGCCTACCACTGGGCGAACAACAGCATTGCCTTCGTGATGTTTGCCTTCTATCCGGATCCAGACATGAAACTCATTGATCTGTTCAGGGGTTCTGAGTTGCACGTCTATATGTCGCTGGGCTTCTCGCTACTCATCCTCCTTCCTGCCATCTTCCAACTGAATCTGTGGATGCGTCACGCCGAATAATATCCTGTCGTCATGTTAGCAAGTCATTATTACAAAGGACTCATTGAAGCTGGCTGCGATGAGGCTGGTCGTGGTTGTCTGGCAGGCAGTGTATATGCTGCTGCCGTCATCTTTCCAGAAGACTATCAGAACGATGAGCTCAACGACTCCAAGCAGTTGACTGACCGCCGTCGCAAGCAGTTGCGTGAGATTATCCAACGTGATGCGGTAGCTTGGGCCGTAGGTATCGTCACCCCTGAGGAGATAGACCGCATCAATATCCTCAACGCCTCGATACTCGCCATGCATCGTGCCCTCGACCAGCTGACAGTACGTCCAGAAGCCATCATCGTCGACGGCAACCGCTTCAAACCCTACCGCCCTGTGGTTGACGGTTTACCCGTCAACATCCCCCACACCACCATCGTCAAGGGCGACGGCAAATACCTCTCCATTGCTGCAGCCTCGATATTGGCTAAGACCTATCGTGACGACTATATGGATGAGTTAGCCAAGGAGTATCCGCAGTACGACTGGCTGTCTAACAAGGGCTATCCCACCAAGAAGCACAGAGAAGCAATACGGCAGTATGGCATTACGCCATACCACCGTAAGACTTTTAACATGCTGGGCGATGGCCAGCTGGAATTGCCGTTTACTTAACGATTATCAGTCCACCCATGGGCTGGATAGCAACTTTCGCTATACCTTTCTTATCCACCTTCAGCGTCTTCAGCACAGGTGTACTGGGAGTCCCTTTCTTGCCAGGCTGGTCAATGTAGCACTGGACAGTCTGACCTGCAAACATGGGGAGGGAAAGTTGTAGGGTTTTCACCTGTTGTGTACCATTCATACCTGCCACATACCACTTATTACCTGTACGACGCGCCAGCACCACATACTTTGTGGGATAGCCATCCAGGAAGCGTACCTCATCCCATGTCGTAGGCAGTTGCTTGAGGAAATCAAGTTCAAACTGTGGCACATCCTGCAGGTTATTAGGATACATCGCCACACAGTTGACGCTGGTCTGCAGAACAATGCCGCTGGCCAACTCAAAGATATCCGTCGTATAGCGACGATGACGACTCTTGTTATCGCGACTGATATGGTGGTTCAGGATGATGCCTCCCCAGTCGAAAGAGCCTATAGCATTACGTGCAAAGGGATGCATGGTGAGTTCGAAGCCCTCCTGCTTGGCGTGATATTCGCTGAACATGATGTTCTCTGATGCCAGCGTAGCCTCAGAGGCCACATAGTTAGGATACATGCGCTCCCAGCCACGAGGAATGGTGCAGCCGTGGAATACCACCTGCAAGCCATAGCGGTTAGCATCAGCCAGGATGTCCTCATAGAGTTTCAGCGACTCTTGCTTATCAGAGCCCAGGAAGTCGACCTTGATACCAGCAATGCCCAGCTGCTGCAACCACGCCATCTCACGATTGCGAGCCAAAGCAGTATTCATGCAGTGCTTGGGTGTCTGTGGCGCATCGTTGGCGTAGCCGTTGCTGTTGTACCACAGAAGCAGCTTGACGCCCTTGCTGTTAGCATAGCGGTTCAACTCGACGATACGGTCACGACCTATCTGTTTGTCCCACCAGTTATCTACCAACACATATTCGAAACCCATGGCTGCCGACACATCAATCATCTTCACCTGATCGTCGTAGTTGACACTCTCATCCTGCCAGATGAGCCAGCTCCATGTGTAACGTCCTGGCTTATAGTCCTTACTGGGCTCATAGAGCGGATTCACGACATCGTAGGGGATGGTGGTCTCGACAATAGGCTTCAACGTCGTACCCACCGTGATGGTGCGCCAAGGGGTGCTGCCTGGCAGGGGAATACCAGCCCAAGGAGAGCCCAGGCCATTCATCTCACCGATATTGGGATAGGTAATGGTATAGCCACGACCTGCCTCATAGTCGCTCAGGTGACTGGCACAGTAGTTAGAGCCCACACCCGTCTCGCTGACAAGCACCCAACCTATAGGGACCTTGAACAGACACGGGAAAGTAAAGCCCTCACCAAAAGCTGAGCGCTCCGTCAGAGGTCTGTCAGCCTTGTAGTCCTCCTCGTAGGACGGCTTGGTGCGTTGCCAGCCCACCATCGGCAGACTTTGGGGCGTCAAGAATGTCGTCGTAGTCTCAGGGAAGTTAAAGGCAGATGTCTCATTGTAGACAACTGCCGACAGACGACTCTCCCCCTTGGGTTGTAACGAATAGCGATAAGCGATATCATTGTTCGACACACAGAAGGTGATAGTAAGGGGCAAACCCTCGCTATTGGTGTAGGTGAGATCTGCCTGACGAGCCACATAGTGCGCGGATGACGCCTTGGCGCGTGTCATCGTGTACGTCTTGTCTATGCTGCTCTCCTTCATCTCCTTGAAGGTTAGCCCACGGGTAAAGTCGCCAATGTCCGCTTTCAGTCCCAGTGCCGAAGGTTTCAGCATAGTCTGACCCATATAGCTGACGCGATAATTCAACAGTCCCTGTTCGTCATCAATAGTCACCACCAGTTTGCTGTCGGGTGACTTGATATCAATCTCTTTAGCCTCTACGGCGATTGCCATACACGCCAAGAGGAGGAGCAAAATGTGTTTCATTCCTATTTATTTGTTTGCAAATTGTCCAAAATACTTGAGGCAGGTATCGCGCCACTCACGGGCATTCTCCACCTGGTGGTGCAGGCGCTCATCAACCTCACGCCAGCGCTGTTCGTCAATGAAGTGACGCATCTTGTTGTGCCAGATATTATGGTGTGTCTCAACAGTGATGACACCACGATTATAGTGGAACTGCAGCGACTCCCACAGTGTAGAGCCGTCCTTCATTTTGTAGGTCCAGGGCACATGATGGAACCACAACAGCAGATTCTCAGGACACGTCTCGATATTATCATAGGTACGTGCGAGGTCCTTGCGATACTGGCTGACAGCATCTGTTCCCTTGCTGGAACGCTCGAAGCCCACGCCCTGCTTGTCGGCCTTGTGATAGTACACAGGACACCACTCCAGCGGATAGCTCTTGATGAAGCCATCGGGCTCCGGACCGTAGTGGTGGTCGAACTTGAAGATATGGTGCAAGCCTAGTGGCATCATGTAGTCCACGCAAGCCTCACGACTCTCTGCCATCACCTTGGCCATCGTGTTGACAAACTGCGGGTCACGGGTGAACGTCAGTTGCAACCACTCACGGGCAATCTTATCGCTATCCAGTCGCGGGTTCCATGCCAGTCGGCCAAAGGCATACCAGTTGGCCTGCGAGAAGTGATGGCCACACCAGTTCTTGTCGAGTCCGATATTGGCGACACCAGCGATACCCCTTAACTGTTTGGGATTCACCTGCGAGAAAAACTCCTGCCACATAGGCGCCAAATAGACAAGGTGGCGCGACTGTCCCAGATACTCCTGAGTAATCTGCAACTCCACCATATTAGGTGTCTGCTTAATCTGGTCGAAGATAGGACTGTACGGCTCACGGGGCTGGAAGTCCAACGGACCGTTCTTGGTCTGCAGGATGACGTTATCGCGGAACTGACCATCCAACGGCTTAAACTCCGACACAGCTTGCTTCACACGGTCTTCACCCTTGTGATTAGCACCATAGACGAAGCAGCGCCACATGACGATACCTTTGTAAGGTTTCAGCGCATCTGCCAACATATTGGCACCATCGGCATGGGTGCGCTTGTAGTCGCCAGGGCCAGGCTGTCCCTCGCTGTTCGCCTTCACCAGGAAGCCACCGAAGTCTGGAATTAACTTATAGATTTCCTTGGCCTTTTTCTGCCACCACTTAGCAACGCTCTTGTCCAGCGGATCAGCTGTCTTGGTATCGCCCAACGCCATCGGCGTAGCAAAGTTGATAGACAGATACACCTTGATATGATAGGGGCGTAGGATGTCAGCAATCTTCTTGACCTCCTTCAGATAGGGAGTTGTCAGCATCTTTGGCGACGCATTGACGTTGTTCAGTACGGTACCATTGATACCGATGGAAGCGTTGGCTCTTGCATATTCCTTGATGAGTTGAGCGTCGAAAGTAACAAGCTGATCGTTGTCTAACTTCCAAAAAATGCTCTCGCCAGCATAACCACGCTCGATACTGCCATCGAGGTTATCCCAATGGTTCAACAAGCGCAGGTCGTAGGCAGGGTGCGTCTCCATATTCATGTCGCCTCGCAACAAGGCGTAGGTACCATAGAGCAGACCTGCCTCGCGACGGGCACTAAGCGTCGAACCATCGAAGCGATAGCCGTCGTCATCGGGCATCGTGGCATCAAGCTTCAAGGCAATCTGTGCCCCGTTATAATAAGTTTCCAACTCCTGCTTAGCAATCTCGATGGTGGCAGACTTGCTGTCGCAGATGACCTTTGCTTTATTGACGGGCTGATAACGCAGCCACAGCTGGTGACCATCCTCAGCATGAACGCTGATAGTGGTAACAATAGCGAATAGTGATAATAAGATATGTTTCATGTTTACTTCTGTTTCAATAGGTTCAGAGGGTGTTTGGGAGCCATCGCATTGTTTACGGACTCTGTATATTCCGTTATCTTCAAGGGTGCTGTCAACTTGATATCGCGACTGGAATTGCCAACCTTAAACAGGTACTGACCAGCCTCCGTAATCCACTGTGAGCCAGTCTCATCAAACGAGGCCAGATCGCGCTTCAACAACGTCATGGTCAGCGTCTCGCTCTCGCCAGGCTGCAACTCACGAGTCTTGGCAAAGGCCTTTAACTCCTGAGCAGGCTTCTCTAGCTTACCCTTGGGAGCAGTGACATAGAGCTGTGCCACTTCCTTGCCAGCAACGTTGCCCGTATTCTTCACCGTAACAGAGACATCGACAAGATTGCCGCGGCCCTTTACCGTCAGTTTCGAGAACTCAAAAGTGGTATAGCTCAGACCAAAGCCGAAGGGATAGGCCACCTCTTTCTGGAAGGTGTCGAAGTAACGGTAACCCACATAGATGTCCTCCTCGTGGTTGGTATAGTCTTCGTTGGGAATACCACGACCCCAGCCCTTCATCTCACGATAGGAGTACATCTCCATATCCTGTGGGAAGTTCTTGGTAGAGGGATGGTCGGTGGCAGCGATGGGCCATGTCATCGTCAGCTTGCCACTGGGGTTCGCCTTACCCGTCAGCACATCAGCAACGCTATTGCCACCCTCCTCGCCAGGTTGCCAGGCACAGAGGATAGCATCCACACGGTCACGCCACGAACAGGTCTCCATCACACTACCAGAGTTCAGGATGACGATGACGGGCTTGCCGGCAGCACGGAACTGACTGCTCACACGGAAGATCATGTCCTGTTCCATCTGCGAGAGGTTGAACTCACCGTCAATCTTGCGATCTACGCCCTCGCCAGCCTGACGACCAATGGTGATAATAGCTGCATCGGCCTCTCTGAGTTCATGGGTCACACAACGCTCTGAGATTTCTATTTCGTCGAGCTTGGGCTGGCCTTGGTCAAGGAACCACATCATAGGGTTCTTGTCAGCCTTCAGCTTAGCCTTGGCAAATTTTACGTAGTTCTGGTATATCTCCGTCAGCAATGGGGTTGTCTTTACACCGATGTTCTTTAGTCCTTGCACCATATCAACGACATACGGTACATTGACACAGCCAGAGCCCAAACCACCAGAGAGGAAGTCGTAGCTGTTGACGCCAAACAGTGCTACCGTCTTCAGGTCACGGATGGGTAGCACACCGTTGTTCTTCAGCAACACCATACCTTCGGTCGATGACTGGCGTGTCACTTTGGCATGTGCTTCAAGGTCAGGCTTGCTGTATTGATAGCCTTTGAAACGAGGCGTCTTGACGATATACTCCAACATGCGACGCACATTCAGATCTACGTACTTCATATCCAGTCGACCGGCCTTCACAGCATCAACAATGTCCTTGGCCTGAGCAGGATAGCCTGGCATCATCAGGTCGTTGCCTGCCTCCACTTCCATCTCTGTGGGTAAGTCTGCACGTTTTCCTATCCAGTCTGTCATCACGATACCCTTGAAGCCCCACTCATCGCGCAAGATGGTGGTCAACATATCTTTGTAGCCCTGGGCATAGAAACCGTTAATCTTGTTATACGACGACATGATGGTCCATGGATCGCTCTGGCGTACCACTATCTCAAAGCCCTTCAGGTAAAGTTCACGCAGGGCACGCTGTGACACGCGCTCATCGACCTTTGTACGCGAGTTTTCCTGTGAGTTAACAGCAAAGTGCTTAGCCGACACGCCCACGCCCTGACTTTGGATACCCTTCGTCACAGCAGCACCAATAAGGCCCGTCACAATGGGGTCTTCAGAATAGTACTCGAAGTTTCGGCCACACAGCGGATTGCGGTGCAAGTTCAGTCCAGGCCCCAACACCACGTCACAGCCATACTCCAGCGTTTCATTACCGATGGACTTTCCTACCTGTTCCACCAACTCGGTGTTCCACGTCGAAGCCAGACAGGTACCTACAGGGAATCCCGTAGCATAGTACGTTTTTGAGTCGCCCTCACGAATGGGGTCGATGTGTACACCAGCAGGTCCGTCTGTCAGTACCGTAGCAGGAATGCCCAGTCGCGGGATGGCTACTGTCAGGCCAGCGGCACCAGCCACCAGTTTCTTCTGGTGTCCCATCATGGCACCTGAGCCTACAAAAGCATCGTTACCACCACCCACCAGCAGTTGGACCTTCTCTTCTAAAGTCATTGCCTTCATCACCTCGTCGATGTTCGTGGCGTTCAGTTTTGGAGTTTGTGCAGTCATTGTTGTTGCAGTTAGCAAGGCCGTCAAGCCCAGCATGAATAGTCGTTTAGTTCCCATATCTCTGTTATTTCGTTTTCATCCTGTTAGTAGGCAGTTGCATTATGAGCTTACAAATTTACGTCTTTTTTCCGACATTGCCAAATTTCCAACCAGAAAGAATGATTTTTATACGTTTTATTTGTTTTTCTTCTTCATTTGCATTACCTTTGCAAACATGGAACATCCTTTAGAGACATTCAAATACTGTCCCGTTTGTGGCAGCGCACACTTCGAGGCGAACAACTTCAAAAGTAAGAAGTGCAGGGACTGTGGGTTTACTTACTATGCCAATCCCTGTTCGGCAACGGCTGCATTCATCGTTAACGATAAGGACGAGCTACTGGTGGTGAGACGTGCCAAGGAACCTGCCAAGGGTACCCTCGACCTGCCTGGCGGTTTCTGTGATATGTACGAAACCGTCGAGGAGGGTATGCGTCGTGAAATCAAGGAAGAGACTGGACTAGAGGTCGAGAACATAGAGTATCTGTTCTCGTCACCCAACGTCTATATATATAGCGGCATGGGTGTCCACACCCTCGATATGGACTTTCTTGTTCGTGTGCACGGCGATTCTGTCGCCGTGATAGCTGCCGATGACGCTGCTGAGGCTCTCTGGATACCTATTAACAAAGTTAATCCTGCCGAATTCGGACTGACCAGCATCCGAAATGCCGTCATCCGTTTTTTGACAGAAACGTTAAGAAATCGAAAAATTACATATATAAATAAGGTGTAACCAAAACTTTTGCTTACTTTTGCGGCCCGAAAGTTTACACAATTGAGAATTGACAATTGAAAATAGATAATTGATATGCAAAAGAATTTGGTGATAGTAGAGTCTCCTGCCAAGGCGAAAACCATTGAGAAATTCCTGGGCAGCGACTATAAGGTCATGTCGAGCTACGGACACATCCGCGACTTGAAAAAGAAGGAGATGAGTATCGACACCGGTACGCTCGAGCCCGAATATGAGATACCTGAAGAGAAGGCAAAACTCGTCAAAGAACTGAAAAACAACGCAGAGAAGGCAGAGAAGGTCTGGCTTGCATCCGATGAAGACCGCGAGGGAGAAGCCATCTCTTGGCACCTGTGCGAAGTGCTGGGATTGGACGAGGAGAAGACCAACCGTATCGTCTTCCACGAAATTACCAAGCCCGCTATTCTGCAAGCCATTGAGACCCCGCGTCATTTGGACATGAATCTGGTGAACGCCCAGCAGGCTCGTCGCGTACTGGACCGTCTGGTAGGTTTCAAACTGTCGCCCGTACTCTGGCGTAAGGTTAAGCCCGCCTTGTCGGCAGGACGTGTACAGAGCGTTGCTGTACGCCTGATTGTTGAGCGTGAGCGTGAGATACAGAACTTCCAGAGCGAGGCCTACTACAGCGTTGCTGGTATCTTTGCCATCACCAATGCCGATGGTTCGCAGACGGAGGTAAAGGCCACACTGGCCCAGCGTTTGAAGACCCACGAGGAAGTGGAGCAGTTCTTGCAGCAATGCATTGACGCCACCTATACCGTCCAGTCTGTCAGCAAGAAACCCCTGAAGCGTACCCCTGCTCCTCCCTTCACCACTTCTACCCTGCAACAAGAGGCTGCCCGTAAGTTAGGCTTCACCGTCAGTCAGACGATGATGGTTGCCCAGCACCTGTACGAACACGGACAGATTACCTATATGCGTACGGACTCTGTGAACCTCTCTGGTCTGTGTATCAATGCCAGCAAGGAGGAGATTACGAAGCTCTACGGCGAGGAATACAGCAAGGTACGCCAGTATCACACCAGTTCGAAGGGCGCCCAGGAGGCTCACGAAGCTATCCGTCCCACCTATATGGATCGTACGGAGATTGAGGGAACAGCCCAGGAACGCAAGCTCTATGAGCTTATCTGGAAACGTACCATCGCCAGTCAGATGGCTGATGCAGAGATAGAGAAGACCACCGTCAACATCGCTATCAGTGGTAGTGAGGAGCAGTTTGTTGCTCAGGGCGAAGTACTGAAGTTTGATGGTTTCATCAAGGTTTACCGTGAATCTGTTGACGATGAAGACAACCAAGAAGAAGAAAGCCACATCCTGCCACCACTGAAGAAAGGTATGGTGCTGACCCGTCGTGAGATTCAGGCTACGGAGCGTTTCAGCCAGGGTCCCCAGCGCTACACGGAGGCTTCGCTGGTACACAAGTTGGAGGAACTGGGTATCGGTCGTCCGTCAACTTACGCCCCCACTATCTCCACCATCCAACAACGTGAATATGTGCACAAGGGCGATAAGAAAGGTGAGGAGCGCAGCTATACCATCGACACGCTGAAAGGTAAGCTCGTCACACAAAAGACACGTAAGGAAATGGCTGGCTCGGACAAGGGCAAGCTGTTGCCTTCAGATATCGGTATCGTTGTCAACGACTTCCTGATGAAGTATTTCCCCTCTATCATGGACTATAACTTCACCGCTAAGGTGGAGCAGGACTTCGATAAGATTGCCGAAGGTAAAGAGTCGTGGACAGAAATGCTGAAGGGCTTCTACAAAAAGTTCGACCCCACGGTAGAGAAGACCATGAATGCCCGTCAGGAGCGTAAGGCCGGTGAGCGTCTGTTGGGGAAAGACCCCAACAGCGGCAAGCCTGTCTTTGTAAAGATTGGACGTTTCGGTCCTGTGGTACAGATTGGTTCTGCTGAGGATACCGAAAAACCCCTGTTTGCGCAGTTGCCCAGCGACAAGAGCATGGAGGAGCTGACACTGGAGAACGCACTGGAACTTTTCCAGTTGCCACGCACACTGGGTGATTTCGAGGGTTCGCCCGTCGTTATCGGTGCTGGCCGCTTTGGCCCTTATGTATTGCACCAGAAGAAATACACCTCGCTGCCCAAGGATGCTGATCCGATGGCCATCACGCTCGAAGAGGCTGTCAACCTCATCAACGAGAAGCGCCAACAGGAGACTCAGAAGCACATGAAGATATTCATCGAGGACGACAAGCTGGAACTGCTCAACGGACGTTACGGCCCCTATCTGGCATACGACGGAAAGAACTACCGCCTGCCCAAGAACCTGCATGCGAAGGCTGCTGAGCTGACCTACGCAGAGTGTATGGCCATTATTGAGAAGCAGAAGAAATGAAGCGCATCATCCTGATTGGCTATATGGGGTCTGGCAAGACCACTGTGGGTAAGGCACTCTCGAAAGAGACTGGCATGATGTTCTATGACCTCGACTGGTATATCGAGAGTCGCATGCGTAAGACCGTCTCGCAGATCTTTGCCGAAAAAGGTGAGGAGGGTTTCCGCAAGATAGAATATAATATGCTACACGAGGTTGCAGAGTTTGAGGATGTCATTATCAGTTGTGGAGGCGGCACACCCTGCTTCTTCGACAATATGGACTATCTGAACCAGCAAGGTGACGTGGTCTATCTGAAAGCTTCGCCAGAGACGCTCTACAAGCATCTGCTCATGGCAAAGATTGAACGCCCCCTGCTGAAGGATAAGACACCAGAGGAACTGATAGCCTATATCACGGAACACCTGAAAGAGCGTGCGTCCTTCTATGAGAAGGCCCATTATACACTTGACGTCAACGTACTTGACAACTCTGACAAGATTGCTGTCAGCGTGGAACGTATCAAATCATTATTATCGCTATAAGTCTATGAAGAAATGGACCATCGACGACTCTAAGGAGCTGTACAACATCAATGGCTGGGGCACCAGCTACTTCGGTATCAACGAAGAAGGAGACATCTATGTGACTCCTTGTAAGGATGACACGCAGATAGACCTGCGTGAGGTGATGGACGAACTGTCGCTACGCGACGTGCAGGCCCCTGTACTGCTACGCTTCCCAGATATTCTCGATAATCGTATTGAGAAGACGTGGAGCTGTTTCAAGAAAGCCGCTGAAGAATATGACTACAAGGCCGAGAACTATGTAGTGTTCCCCATCAAGGTGAACCAGATGCAGCCCGTTGTCGAGGAGATAATCTCGCACGGCGCTAAGTTCAATCTGGGTATCGAGGCTGGTTCCAAGCCTGAGTTGCATGCTGTCATCGCTGTACAGTGCCAGAGCGACTCGATTATTATCTGTAACGGTTACAAAGACCAGTCGTACATCGAACTGGCCCTGCTGGCACAGAAGATGGGTAAACGCATCTTCATCGTTGTAGAGAAGCTGAACGAACTGGATATCATTGCCCGCGAGGCAAAAAAGTTGGGTGTGCGTCCCAATATTGGCATCCGCATCAAGCTGGCCAGCAGTGGCAGTGGCAAGTGGGAAGAGAGCGGTGGTGATGCTTCTAAGTTCGGACTGACCAGTGCCGAACTGTTGGAGGCCCTCGACCTGTTGGAGAAGAAGGACATGAAAGACTGTCTGCGACTCATCCACTTCCATATCGGTTCTCAGATTACGAAGATTCGTCGCATACAGACCGCCCTGCGTGAGGCTTCACAGTTCTATGTGCAGCTACACAAGATGGGCTATAACGTTGACTTCGTAGATTGTGGTGGTGGACTTGGTGTCGACTACGACGGCACACGCTCACCATCGAGCGAATCGTCTGTCAACTACTCCATCCAGGAGTATGTCAACGACTGCATCTATACCTTTGTTGATGCTGCCAACAAGAATGACCTACCCCACCCCAACCTGATTACAGAGAGTGGTCGTTCACTGGCTGCCCACCATTCGGTACTCGTCATCGACGTGCTGGAGACAGCATCGCTGCCTGAGATGCCTGAGGAGTTTGAGCCAGATGAGAATAGCCATCAGTTGGTTAAAGACCTCTATGAGATATGGGACAACCTCAGCCCACGCAACGTATTGGAAGACTGGCACGATGCCGAACAGATTCGTGAGGAGGTACTCGACCTCTTCTCACATGGCATTGTTGACCTGAAAACGCGTGCAGAGATTGAGGCGATGTACTGGAGTGTCTGTCATGAGATTCACGCTCTCGCCAAGAACCTGAAACACGTTCCTGAGGAGTTAATGAACATTGACAAGCTGTTGGCAGACAAGTACTTCTGCAACTTCTCGCTATTCCAGTCGCTGCCTGACTCATGGGCCATCGACCAGATATTCCCCATCATGCCTATCCAGCGTCTGAACGAGCGTCCTACACGTAATGCCACCATCCAGGATATTACCTGCGACTCTGACGGAAAGATAGCAAACTTCGCTACCAACCGTCATAACTCGCACTCGCTGCCTGTACATACGCTGAAGAAGAACGAGAAATACTATCTGGGGGTATTCCTGGTGGGTGCCTATCAAGAGATTCTCGGTGACATGCACAACCTGTTTGGCGACACCACTGCAGTACACATCTCTGTAAAGGATGGTGCCTACCATATCGACCAGATATTCGATGGTGAAACTGTTGAGGAGGTGCTGGAATACGTGCAGTATAACCCCAAGAAGCTGGTACGCCAGTTGGAGATATGGGTGGCCAAGAGCGTCAAGCAGGGTAAGATCTCGCTGGAAGAGGGTAAGGAGTTCTTGAGCAACTACCGCTCAGGCCTCTACGGATACACCTATCTGGAATAACTCGTTATATCGAAATATCGATAATAAATATGAAGGAGAAACTAACCATAGTTAAAGTAGGAGGAGCTGTAGTAGAAGACGAACTGCAGCTCTCTCAGTTATTACGCGACTTTTCAGCCATTGAGGGTCGTAAAGTACTAGTACACGGTGGTGGTCGCAAAGCCACTAAGATGGCTGAGCGTCTGGGCATCGAGACCCAGATGGTCAACGGACGCCGCATCACCGATAAGGATATGCTGGAAGTTGTAACGATGGTGTATGGCGGACTGGTCAACAAAAACCTCGTAGCTCGTTTGCAGGCCAACAGTGTCAACGCCCTCGGACTAACTGGTGCCGATGCAGACGTTATCCGTAGTCATAAACGCCCTGTCAAGATGGTCGATGGTTCACCCGTCGACTACGGCTTCGTGGGTGATGTGGACCGCGCTGACGGCCAGATGCTGAGCCACCTCATTGAGACAGGCATCACACCCGTCATGGCTCCGCTGACACACGATGGCGAAGGACATATCCTCAACACCAATGCTGACACCATCGCCTCAGAGACTGCCAAGGCGCTGGCCTCGCTCTATGACGTGACGCTCATCTTCTCGTTTGAAAAGAAAGGGGTACTGAGCAATCCCGATGACGACGAGAGCGTTATCCCTGTCATCACCCATGCCGACTTTGAACGCTACAAGGCTGATGGCACCATCAGCGGTGGCATGCTGCCCAAGATAGAGAATGCCCTCAGTGCCGTTGACGCTGGTGTCAGTCGTGTCATCATCACACTGGCTACAGCCATTGATGGACTGCACGGAACAATTATCCAATGAAGCAAATCAGTTTCCAGTCCGATATCCTGCCGTTGAAGAACGAGCTCTACAGGATGGCACTCCGCATCACAATGAATGCTGCGGACGCTGAGGATGTTGTGCAGGAAACGATGATGAAGGTGTGGAACCGTCGCGACCAATGGGACCAAATAGAGTCCATTGAGGCCTTCTGCCTGACCATCTGCCGTAACCTCTCATTAGATAAGGTACGACGCATGGACAACCAGACACAGTCGCTGGATGCTGCCTACGACCCTAAAGACCAGGGTATCTCCTCCAACCCTGAAGAACAGGCCATACAGAGCGACCGCATCCGACTAATACGCCAACTGATTAGTCAGTTACCTGAGAAACAACGCAGTTGCATGCAGTTACGTGACATGGAAGGCAAGAGCTACAAGGACATTGCCACCATTCTCGACATCACGGAAGAACAAGTAAAAGTTAATATTTTCAGAGCTCGACAAACAATTCGTGAAAAATTTAAGAGATTACTGTAACTTTTTGTTTTAACAAACGTCTTTAATATAGAAAAAGGCAAAAAGTATGGACTACAAGTACATCGAACAACTCATGGAGCGCTACTGGAACGCTGAGACGACTCTCGAAGAGGAGAGCATTCTGCGTTCTTTCTTCCATCAGGAGAACATCCCTGCGGAGATGGAGTCCCTACGCGCCCTCTTTGCCGACGAGGCAACGAATGAGGTGTTAGGCGATGACTTCGATGCCCGTATGTTGGAGATGATTCGTGAAGAAGAGGCTCCCAAGGCTGTCAAGGCTCGTGAGATCACACTCACACGTCGCCTGATGCCACTCTTCAAGGCTGCTGCTGTCGTCGCTATCATCCTGACGATTGGTGGTGCCCTGCAAGCACCCTGGGACAACAGCTGGAACACACCGCAAGACTATGCACGCATCCAGCAAGACCTTGACAGCGTAGCTGCCGTCAGTCCCATCCAAGCTGAAAACATGAGCGACTGGGCTGCTGACAGTACCAGCATCCTCATGGAAAGGCCTAAGAATTAGATAATTTTCTATGCTTTCTCTATATTTACAAATCATGTTTAGTTAAAACACCGAAACTGTGAAGTTTCATTTCTCTCAAATTTTTCATAACATACTAACGAAGAACGGGCTGCCCTACTGATGTGTCAGAGAGCAGCCCGTTCAAATAAAATGTAAGGATAAGTAAGCGTGGTTTCATAAAAGTTTTGTAACTTTGCATCCGCTTATGAACAGACTATTGTATCATCTTGTAGCCTTCGTCATCGTGGCGGTGTGGGGAACGACGTTCGTTTTCACCAAACTACTATTGATAGCTGGACTAACAGCGGCACAGATCTTTGTGTGGCGCTTCGTGATAGCCTATATGCTATTGTTGGCCTATGCGGTGGTGTTGCACTGGCTAAAGAGACGCACCTTCAGGCTCTTTTCTTCTACTTGGAAAGATGAGCTACTGATGCTAGGACTGGGTGTGACGGGTGGGTCACTGTACTTTTTGGCGGAGAATACGGCTATGGTCTATACCACCACAACAAACACATCGCTGATAGTCTGCCTGTGTCCGCTATTTGCCTCGCTGCTCATCTCCATGTTCTACAAGTCGGAACGGCTTCACGGCATCCAAATAGCGGGAACACTGATGGCGGCAGTGGGTGTAGTCATTGTGGTACTTAATGGCCATTTCGTGCTTCATCTGTCACCATTAGGCGACACACTGGCCTTTGTCGCCTGCCTGTGTTGGGCACTCTATTCGCTATTGCTAATACCCGCCAACAAGCGTTATGATTTCGTATTCACCACACGCAAGGTGTTCTTTTATGGTCTGGTGTCGATGATTCCGTATTTCCTCATCAAGCCAGAGGAGGCCGACACCTTCACCACTGCAATGATTCAGGCGTTCACCTTGCCTGTCATCCTAAATCTATTGTTCTTAGGCTGCATAGCGTCGATGCTCTGTTTCCTGACGTGGAATTGGGTGATGAAGAAACTAGGAGCTGTGGTGGCAACGAATTACGTCTATTTCAATCCCGTCGTCACTGTAATCTTCGCCTGGCTTATACTCTCAGAACGCATCACCGTTTACTTCCTTGCAGGTACGCTACTGATACTGCTGGGAATGTTTGCCCTGAATAAAGGAGGAAAGAAAGAAAATAGGTAATTGGAGCTATAGACGCCCTGTCTCTCTGTAACTGAAGTAACTGCCATCGGTAAGAATGACGTGATCCATAAAGTGGATGCGCATCAGTTGGCAAGACCTTTGCAGTTGGTTGGTCAGGTCGTTGTCTGCAGTACTGGGGCGCAGGTTGCCAGAAGGGTGGTTGTGGCAAACGGCAATGATGGTGGCGTTGGCAAGAACGGCTTCACGCATGATAATGCGGATATCGACACTAACCTCAGTGATGCCACCATGCGAGATGCATACTTGTTTGATAAGTCGATGGTTCTGATTCATCAGCAGGAGCCAGAATTCTTCCACGTCCGAGTCCTGAAGAACAGGGTGCATGTGGTTGTAAATCTTGGTGGCTGTCCCCAGGTCAGGACGTTCCTCAGCCTTCTCCATCTGACGACGCTTACCCAGTTCACAGGCAGCAAGAATAGTAATTGCTTTGGCTGGTCCCACACCGTTGTAGTCGCAAAGCTGACGAAGAGTCATCTTACCTAGCGTATTGAGGTTGTTGTTGCAATCGTTCAGAATACGTTTCATAAGCGAAACAGCATCCTCTTGGGGTGAACCAGAACCAACAAGAATGGCTAACAACTCGGCATCCGACAGCGCCTGTGAGCCAAGCGCCATCATCTTCTCGCGTGGCCTGTCCTCCTCAGCCCACTGGTTGATGTTGAGTTTTTCCATTATTTATAGAAATTCTTTTCGAAGGCCGTAAACTCGTCCTGTTTCAAGACGCAGCGCTTCCACCAAGACTCAATGAAGCCTAAACCATAGCCCATGAGCTGAACAAAGGCAGCAGGGATACTGAGAAAGCCTACCCAAAGGCTCTTGTTCTGCAGGGTAGAGTCAACAAGGATGAGCAGACAGTAAAGCAATAAGGGCAATAGCGTCAATCCATAACAGAACGGAGCAAGCAGCAAACAGCCGATGACGCCTAAGGTAAACACCATTGGCAACAGGTGAACGAGCTTCATCGTGCCAGGATGACGTTTCTCCAAGTTAATACGCGCTATACCACTATTATATACCTGACGGAAGAATTTGCGGAAGTCTGTACGACGCTTGTGCCATACCCATGCATCAGGGAAGAGCTGTGGCTGATAGCCAGCCTCAACGATACGATAGGAGAAATCAACATCCTCACCAAAGCGCATCTTCGAGAAACCTCCCAACTGCTGGTAGACATCGCGACGAATACCCATGTTGAACGAACGGGGGAAGAACTTATCCAGCTTTTTCTTGCCACCACGGATACCACCCGTCGTAAAGAACGACGTCATAGAGTAACTAATGGCCTTCTGTATCGGGGTGAACGACGGATGAGCAGCATCAGGACCACCAAAGGCGACAATGGCTGATGGCTGATGGCTGATGGCTGAGTCGACTGCAGCTAAATAGCCAGTAGGTAGCACCACATCACTATCGAGGATAATGACGTACTCACCCTTGGTACGATCCACACCATAGTTACGACTCTGGCCTGGTCCGCTGTTCTCCTTATAGTAATAATGCAAATCAAGGATGCTTGCGTACTTGTCGCAAACATCCTTGCAAGGTTTCTGTGAACCGTCCTCAACAATAATGACCTCAAAGTCTTTAAGCGTTTGGGAGCAAAGGCTCTCAAGCAACTCGTCCACTTCGTCAGGGCGAT
>CAMJIA010000004.1 GCA_946405695.1 uncultured Prevotellaceae bacterium
CCAACTGGCTCAACGACAGCCGTGACACCACCAATGTCACCTTTAAGAAGAACATAACAGTCATGAAGGTCAGCCGATTGGACTCCGCTACTGTGGCTAACAGCTGGCGACCCTATCAGTACTATATATATAATGGTAACTATCCGCTCATCCGCACCATCTACGCCATCCTCAACGAGCCCCGTAGCGGACTGCCCAGCGGTTTTGCCCACTTCTGTCGCCTGCCCAAAGGACAATTGCTCATCCAAAAGTCAGGACTGCTGCCCATTCAGTATGGCATGAACAACAGAACCATATTTGTGAATAATCAATAAAAAAATAAACATTCATCGCTTAAAAACGTCTTATAAAAGAGTAAACTCTAAAAAAATAAGAATTATGAAAGCTATTAAATATCTATTCCTCGCTGCGCTGACCGCAGGTTACAGTGCAAGCGCCGTGGCCCAGAACGGCACAGATGCCGACGTACAGGCCGTAAAGAACATCATTAGTCAGAAACCCGCCGATCTGGAGAAGCAGATGAAGCCTTTCTTCAAGGCCAACAAGAAGAATGCTGCCAATCTGGTAGCCTTCGGTCGTGCCTTCTATGAGGCTAAGGACACTGCCAATGCTAAGGTCTATGCCCATCATGCCCTTACTGCCAGCAAGAACCAGTGTGCTCCCGCCTTCATCCTGTTAGGCGACATCGAGGCTCTCGGTGACAATGGTGGTGCAGCCGCCCAGCAGTACGAGCAGGCTATCTATTGCGCTCCTCAAGATCCAGAGGCTTACTACAAGTATGCTAATGTCTATCGTAAGATTAGCCCACGTGGCGCCGTCAACAAACTGGAAGAGCTCCGCCAGCAGCGTCCTGACATTGCCGTCGATGCCCTTATGGGTCGCATCTACTACATGTCTAACGACTTCGATGCAGCCCTGCGTGCCTATAACAAGGCCGACAAGTCAAAGATGGAAGAGCGCGATCTCAGCGACTACGCCATGACCGCTTTCTTCAAGCAGAAGTATGACACCGCCCTTGAGGTAGCTAAGTACGGTCTTTCAAAGAACCCACGTCATGCAGCCTTCAACCGTCTGGCCTTCTTCAACAGCACCGAGCTGAAGAAGTGGGACGACGCCCTGATGTATGCTGACGCCCTGTTCAACAAGTCCGACTCTGCCAAGTTCTCTTACTACGACTACACCTACTATGGCAATGCGCTGAATGGTGCCAAGCAGCATGATAAGGCCATCGAGATGTACCAGAAGGCCCTTCAGCAGGAAGACATGGACAACAAGGCTAAGCGTGCCGGTGTCATCAAGCAGCTCTCTGATGCATACAAAGCTCAGGAGGACTATCCTAACGCCATCAAGAACTATCAGGAATATCTGGACAATATCGAGAAGGCTTCTGCCAACGATATCGCTGCCCTTGCTCAGCTCCACGTTCAGCATGCCAGCAAGAAGAACACCCCTGAGGAGCAGGCAGAGTGCTTCATCATGGCCGACAAGACCTATCAGGACCTGGAGAACAAGTACGAGGATGCTGCCGAGTATGCTACCTTCATGCGTGCCCGTGTGAACTCTTACATGGACCCCGACCAGAAGAAGGGTCTTGCCAAGCCTTTCTATGAGAAGCTCGACCAGATGATTGGTGGCAAGGACAATAAGGACGCTACCGACAAGGCTCGTCTGACTGAGAGCTATCGTTACCTCATCTCTTACTACTTCGTCATCAACGATGACAAGGAGGCTGCTAAGCAGTACGCTCAGAAGCTCTTGGCTATCGACCCCGAGAACGAGATTGCCAAGCAGGTGATGGACTCTAAATAAGCTACAACAGAACACCTGATGATATATGGGCTGGCCTTTGGGGCAGCCCATTTTTCAGTAGAAAACGCAATATGGAGACACTGAAGGAGAAGACGACGCGTGGCCTGTTTTGGGGCGGCATGAATAATGTGGTACAGCAGGGACTGGGTCTGCTGTTCGGCATCATTCTAGGCCGTCTGCTGAATCCTGAGGACTATGGTATGATAGCCATGATACTCGTCTTCCAACTGATAGCTACCGCCCTGCAAGAGAGCGGTTTCAAGAGCGCCATCGGTAACCTGAAAGAGCCTCAGCACAACGACTATAACAGCGTCTTCTGGTTTAACATCATCGTAGGTGTCACGTGCTATACAGTGCTGTTCTTCGTAGCCCCTCTGATAGCCGACTACTACCACACGCCAGAGCTGGTACTGCTCTGCAGGGTGGCCTTCCTCACCATCATCTTCGCCGCACTGGGTACGGCACAGTCAGCTTACCTGTTCCGTAACATGATGGTCAAGGAGCAGGCGAAGTGTAACATGACGGCAACACTGCTGTCGAGCATCATTGGCGTGACGCTGGCCTTCCTGAAATGCGGCTACTGGGCACTGGCCATCCAGTCGATGGCATACATCGGACTGAACAGCCTGCTGCTGTGGTACTTCTCTCCGTGGCGCCCCACCCTGCACCTCGACTTCGGTCCCGTCAGGCACATGTTCAAGTTCAGTAGCAAGCTGCTGGCAACGACCATCCTGGAACGTATCAATACCAACGTCATGAACATCCTGCTGGGTCGCCACTTCACCAAACACGAGGTGGGTAACTACAACCAGGCCTATCAATGGAACAGCAAGGTATTCTACCTGTTGCAAGGCACACTGGCACAAGTGGCACAACCCGTCTTCACCAATGTCGCAGACGAACAGGAGCGACAGCTGCGTATCCTCCGTAAGTTGATGCGCTTCACCGCCTTCCTCGCCTTCCCCATGCTGTTTGGCTTCGGTATGGTAGCCCAGGAGTTCATCGTGCTGACCATCGGTGAGAAGTGGCTGGAGTCAGCCCGTCTGCTGCAACTGCTCTGCATCAGCGGTGCCTTCATACCTATCAGTAGCGTGTTAACCAATATGCTTATCAGCAAGGGCAAGAGTGGCACCTATTTCTGGGTGACCTTCGCCCTGTGCGCGACACTCATCACCACCATGCAGGTGCTCTATCCCTATGGTATCCGCACGATGGTCACGGCCTACGTCATCATCTATGTGCTGTGGACACTGGTGTGGCACTTCTTCGTCAGCCGACTGACGGGCTATAGCCTGTGGGCCCTGCTGCTCGACATCGTGCCCTTTGCCCTGATAGCTTTGGGTGTGATGGCAGCCACGTGGTGGACTACGCAGAGCATCAGTCTGTTGGCTCTGCTCTTAGCAGCCCGTATCGTGATGGCGGCAGTGCTGTACTACGTTGTCATGCGACTGCTACGAGTGAAAATACTCGAAGAATGCATGACGTTTATCAAAGAACGGATAAAAAGGTAATAGAACTCTATGAATAAAACAGAGTCTCAGCTCATCAGTCACCTACGTTTCCCCATGACCTTGGCCGTTGTTGCTCAACACTGCATGGGAACAGCCCTTATTGACTGGGAGACACTGGGCACAAAAGACATTCCCGGACTGGTGAAGACACTGGTCTCCGGCTGTACCGTCCAGGTGGCTGTACCCGTATTCTTCTTCATCTCCGGTTTCCTGTTCTTCCAAGGCGTGACCAAGATGAATCGCGACATTTACCGCACGAAGATGGTCCGTAGACTCCACTCGCTATTCATCCCCTATATCCTTTGGAACTTGCTGGCCATACCCCTATTGTCACTGACCAAATACGGTGAGACGCTGACGGGTACTGCCTCGATGACAGCGCTGTACGACTTCTGGCATCATCTGAATTTAAAAACCGTGTTCTGGAGCTACCAGGCATCCATCAATGAATTCCCTAACCTGTTGGGCTGGTCATCCATCTATGCCTCTCCCGTGCTGGGGCCGTTCTGGTTTGTACGTGACCTGATGATTGCATCCCTGCTGTCGCCGGTCATCTGGTGGTTTGTCACCAAGACCAAGCAATGGGGATTGGTACTGCTCTCAGTGGTCTATCTGCTGAGAATATGGCCACAAACAGCCGTCAATTCCCAAATACTGCTCTTTGTCTTTGGTGCTTACTGGAGCCTGAACGGATGGTCACTCACCTTCCAGAATGCGCTGTGGCGAAAACTATCATATGCCGTAGCACTGCTCCTGCTGATAATACTAGTCAGATTAGAGGGCAACGCCACCTATTGGGGTTTCCAACTCATGCCACTCTTCACCATCGTAGGAACGGTGGCTGTATTTAACCTGTGGAGAGGTAGTGGAGAGCGTATCAGCAGCCTTACGCAATGGCTTTCCAAGAGTTCCTTCTTCGTCTTTGCCCTTCACATGATTTTTACGCTACCCTTAGGTTTCTTCGTGACAAAGGCGCTGTTCCGAAATGCTTCCGGATGGCTGTTCCCTACCCTACAATATCTGCTCACCCCCTGTGTCATCTATGCCATCAGTCTTTCCATCTACTGGCTGATGGAACGGCTGACGCCACGACTGCTCTCCATACTGACGGGAAGTAGGAAACAGTGAAATGAACAGAACGAACATTCCAAACATATCATCATAAGGATAAGAATGAGAAAAGGCCAATTGCTATTTGTTCCCTCAGGAGGCTTAGCCAACAGGATGAGAGCCATCGCGTCAGCCTATACACTGACACAGCAGACAGACAGTGACTTACAGGTGGTGTGGTTCCAGGACTGGGCATTGCATGCACCATTCCGTAGCATCTTCGAAGAAACACCGCTGGTAGCTGTCCGTGAGGCCACGCTGCTGGACCATCTCATCTATGACCGTGCCCGCAAGAAGAACTTCTTCCTGCCAGCCCTACCCCAGCGCATCCTCTTCCAACGACACATCAAGGAACAAGACGTAACACCCCTGAAGAAACAGTCGTTCGACTTTGAGGCGTGGGCCTGTGGCAAGCGCTGCTATATGAGTTGCTATCAGGTGTTTGGAAACTTTCCTGACGAACTGTATTCCCAGCTATTCCATCCTGTCAAGGAGGTGATGGATGTTGTTGACAGCTATCGTAGCCAGTTCAACAGCCACACCATCGGCCTGCATATCCGTCGCACGGACAATGCCGAGTCGATTGCCAAGAGTCCGACATCTTTATTTATTAATAAGGTACGTGATGAGATTGCCCAGCACGACGATACCAAGGTCTTCCTGGCTACAGACTCCACAGATGTCAAGAAGGAGTTTATCACTGCCTTCGGGTCGCGTATTATCACACCCCAGGAGGATGCTTGCCGCGACAGCATCAGCGGCATACGCGGTGGTGTCATCGACCTGTGGACACTGGCCTCCACACAAAAGATCTATGGTTCGGCAGGGTCATCCTTCTCACCTATGGCCGCCAGCATCGGTGGCGTGCCACTGGAGATTATGAACGCCCAAACAGCCACTTTCTAAAGAACGGACTGACACGCAGAATGTTGCTGGTGATGATGCAGAAGCCGATGACCAGCAAAGCAATGACGACTGTCGACAGCGTGTCGAGTACAAAGTTGTGGCGATACTTGTCGAAGAACGCACCAATCGTTGGCAGGTCGGGCAAGAATAGGTAGTGTATCAGATAAATGTCCAGCGTGCGCCGTCCGATATACTGCAGCGATGCCCCCATCACACTATGCTGCGTGAAGTACTGCTGGTAGTGGCGGAAATACATGACCACCATGGTCAGCAAGATGAAGCGTGCCAGTGTCAGCGGAATAATAGCCCATGCCATACGGAGCGTATGCCACTTCAACGTGTCCATAGCAGCAAAGATGACCACCACGACGATGATGGGGTAGAACCAGCGCGAGTCCATCACCTTCTGTGCCTGTTCCCAGTAGCGATGTACGATATTTCCGTAGATAAAGAATGGAAAATACTGGAACACCTGTATCAGACTGCTATAGTTCATAAACTCGTTGGGATGTCTGCGCCAACCAAAGGCCCACGAGAAGTATTGGGGTAGGTAGCACGTCTCATAGCAGACCATGGACACGATGAACAGTAGCGTGATGGGTATCCATGACTTTACCTTTAGCTTACTCTCGATATAGGCGAACACATAGTATATCAGGAACATGTACAATAGCACAATGGTAAACCAGAAGCCTCCCTTTGTAGGTATTTGCAGCCATTCCGGAATCGTTGCCCACATATCTTTTGTCAGTATCATGGCTGATAAAAGGAAGAATACCGTCGTAGGAATAATCTGTACACGTAACTTCTTACCCACTAACTGACCGAAGGTAGCCAGATTCCATACCAGTGAAGCCTTATAAGCCAGGAAGCCACTGACAAAGAAAAATAGTGGCATGCGGAATAGCACAAGGAATTGTAATGATGTCGACACGCCACGAGGTATCTCGAACGCCACGGCTCCCACATGGTTAGCCACGACGAGTATCATGGTAAATCCGCGCATGGCATCCAGCCATTCCAGTCGTTGTTTCTTCTGTGGTTCCATATTCTTATTTATAGTGTTTGTTGCCTGTCAGTTTTGCGATACGGTTCTTGATGCCTTTCCAGATAAATGCCCAATTGCCGTAGCGCATGTTTAGGCATAGTTCTTCAAGCGAATAGCCTATCTTGCGCCACGGGTGGCCATAGGCATTGATGCGATAGAAGCGATGCAGATAGTCGACATTCTCAATGACATAGCGAGGATGTCGAAGTGGGAAGTCCAACTCATGGCGCTGCATGGTAAACATCCTGCGTAGCGCCTTGGGCATGGTTTCCAGAGAGCCCGCATAGTGCGTGGAGCCACCAGCAGTCACACCCAGATTGTTCACGAGGTTCTTCGTCGGCATGATGGCCAGTCCGTGATTGAACATCATTGATGCCCAGAAGATGCTTTCGTAGTACTCCTTCTTCAATGCACGATGATCATAGCACATCTGCAGCATAGTCTTGCGATAGCGACGTTCCTTGACAACCTGCCGCAGCTGGTGCATGTTATAGTCGTCGTCGAGGAACGAATACTGTCCGTCCCATTGGTCGATGACACGACGCCACGAAGCCCATCCCCAGATGGAGAAGACAGTGGTGAAGAAGTAGTCGTCAGGAACATCGGGAGTCACCTCGTCAGTATTGAATCCTGCCACCATCACGATACGTTCATCGTGCTCATAGCGGTCGAGCATCTCCTTACAGAACGGGAAGAACGACTGCGATGGCACATCGTCATCCTCCAGCACGATACACTTGTCGACAATGGAGAATGCCCACTTCTGAGAGATATACTCAGAAGGGTCACAACCAACGTTCTTCTCCTGATACATACGATGCACCTCGCACTCCCAGTCAATATCCTCAGCTATCTCCCGACAGGCTTTGATACCTGCCATGTCGCGCTCTCCTCGTGGGCCGTCTTGGTAGAGGAACAACTTAGAGGGACGAGCTTTCTTGACCTCGGCAAATACCTGTCCGAAAGACTCCGGACGGTTGAAGAACAGCAACAATACTGCAACGTCTATCTTTGCGGGATGTTTCATATTATTCATAGAATTCTAGTTCGCCAACGTGGGGTGCCAACTTACTCAGGTCAGGCAACTGCATATAGTCGCCATAGATATGACGCAGATGCGCATCAGCATTGCCTGGTACGGGCAACTGATGTCCCTCGAAGTCGTGTGTTGTCAAGGGGAATATCTCGTCAGCATAACGTGGGTTATGGAAGGGGATGCCCATGCCACTGGTGATGGTTTTCATAGGGATGATGAGAGAGGAGAGATGTAAGAGAGTACGGAGACAGGGATACAGCACGCTGTCATTCAGCCAGAAGATGCGACGTACCGACTTGATGGCCTTGGCATCGTCAGTGCTGGTGCGCCACACCTTATACATGTGACCGATGGTTTTCTCCGTCAGTTTGTGCAACCAGATGGGTTGCTTCTCCATGGGGAAGATATCGATATAGATGCCCTGCTCCTTCCATATACGATCATAGGCATTTTGCTCTAACATCCGTGAGCGACGATCACGCACCTTGGCATAGCAGAAGAAGTAGTGGGGGTCTGTCTTGTCGTTCTGCAGCGCCAACCAGTCAGGCAATTCCTTGGGCAGCACCTCCATCAGTCGCAGATAGTCCGAACGCATCATCTCGATATCGAGGTCATCATCCCAAGGGATAAAGCCGTTATGGCGCAGGGCACCTATCAGTGTACCGCTGCTCAGCCAATATTTGATATCATGGCGTTTACATATCGTGTCAACCTCCAACAGAATGTCGAGCATGCGTAGCTGCTGGCGACGCAGGAGTGAGCCGTCAGGATTGAAGCGCTGGCGCAGTAACTCAATTTCTATACCCATATCTTTTCTGTTGCTTTTACATAGTTAAAAGTTGTCGCATCTGAGCACAGTTGCTCATAAAGCCTAGAAGCGAAATAGATGTCGTGGAGTGCTATACCATAGTTGTAACTCAGTATCCGCTCGTCGTTGTTTTCACGGCCCGGATTCTTGCCTTGCAGTACATGATGCAACTCATCATATTGGCGGAAACGACTGAAGTATTTGAACTTTTCTATCTGTCCGGTATCGTCACCAAACACCTTGTCAAAGAACAGGTCGCAATTCTGAAATCCTCTGACGTGTACTGGCAGCACGGTGATACCTTTAGGGAATAGGTTGTCGTCCGGAAACAACAATTCTGTAGCAACTGTGACACAAGAGAATAGTACCTGAGAAGAAGAGAGAAATTCGCACTTGTCATCGACAATTTCAAATGTTACATTGCTGTAGTCGCTGAAACGCTCGACAAAACGCTCTGCTTGGTCCTTATAACGCAACAGACGGATAGTAATAGATCTGTTGCTATTGTCTGAAATCAGACACAAGGCCACAGCTCGAGCTATATTGCCTAGCCCCATGAGCGAGTACGTGTCTGTACCCTCACATTGTAACGTTCGGGCTGCCAATGCGGCTACCGCTCCAGTGCGCATAGCCGTAATCCAGTCTCCGTCAAGGATTGCAAGTAACTGTCCTGTATGTGCATCGTATAGTGTTATGTCGCTCTTCAGACATGGCGTTGAGTGTTCTATTCGGCTCACCAGTTTCAATCCAAAATACGCTTTACCATTGATTGCAGGCAACAGACAGGGCATGGATGTCACAAAGTCTTCCCCCTGAGGATGAACACTGAGCTTTACCGGCATCTGTGCCTCATCTTTCATGAGGAAAGCTTGCCGTACCCATTCGATACATTGCTGAGGGGCGACATGAAGTTGTTCGATGTCACTCTTACAAATAACGGCGACACTATTATTGTTCATGACCATTGTATTTACTGAATGCCTTAAGTCCTACAACCAAGCGACTATTTTCTTCATGGTTGCGGACGGCAATACGCATATATTGCTTGTTGAGGTCGAGACCGGTTTTCAGGCTACAGTCACGTGTCAGGATGTTATGCTGGCGCAACATGTATATCACTATCTCCTTAGCGGTATAAGGTGGCAACACCTCGCAGAGGAAATAGTTGGCCTGGGTAGGCATCACACGCAGATAAGGTATCGTGCGCAACTGCTTTTCGAAGTCAGCACGCTCAGCGACAAACTTCGCACAAGCCTTCTGGTAGTCCTTCTCGTGCTTGTTGTATATCTGCATGAAGAACTCAGCAAACGAGTTGAGGTTCCATATCGACACCTCTTTCTTCATCTGTGCTATCAGTGCGGTGTCGGCTGATGCCAGGATGCCCAGACGCAGGCCTGGTACGCCGTAGCTCTTCGAGATACTCTTCATCACCGCCATGTGGGGATAACTTTCGAGAATCTGGTCTGAGAGCAATGAGTTGGTGGCATAGTCTTCGCTGAAGTCCACAAACGACTCATCGACCACCAGACGGATATTCCTGTCCTCACACCACTGAGCCAGACGCAACACGTCAGCCTTGGGAATGAAGTTGCCTGAGGGGTTATCAGGATTGATGAGCATCAGTTGACGGATGTCCTTATCGGCAAAGAACACCATCAGGTTGTCTGCCGTATAGCGATAGTCCTCGTTCTGAGGGACGAAGGTCACCTGCTGTTCCTTGTCATAGCGGTTGGGGTATTCCTCAAAGGTAGGACGCGTGAAGCCTATCTTGAAGTCTGAGGTCTGAGGTCTGAGGTCTGAGGTATTTTCCATCAACGCTTTGATAAGCTCTGCAGCACCGTTGCCTGGCACGATATACTGTTCGCTGACGCCAAAGCACTTGCTGGCTATCAACGTGTTGACCTTCATGCCCGACGGATACTCTGTCAGCAGCGTGTCGAAATTACTGCGCAGCTCGTCCTTCATACGCTTGGAGGGGAAGTAAGGATTCACCAGATAGCAGAAGTCGAGCATCTGCGGGAAGCGCCAGAAACCACCATAGCGACCGTAGTACTTGCGAATGACATCCTTGTCGTCGGCAAACAGCGCCTCAGCGATATCCAGATCTTGCTTGTCATCAATCTCATACCACTTCTCGTTACCCACGGGCAGTGCCTTCATATTGTGACTGTTCAGCATTGAAATGATGCGCAGCACGTTCTCGTAGTACTCGTTATTGCCCACCGCTTTGGTATAGGCATCGAGGAAGGGTACATACTGATGTTGCAGGAAGTCCTTGCTGAACTTATAGATATTCACCGTCTTGTAGTACGAGTCCACATCAGCGTAGTCGAAAGCGTCCTTCGAGATGAAATTGACAATATGCAGGTCTTCGTCCAGACGCACCATCGTACCATCCATCCACGACTCGTACTTAGCCACCAGCGCCAGATTGGGATAAGGATTCTCCACAATCATCGGGAAGAAGCGGTCGCTGAAGATCAGGTCGCTCTCTATCAACAAGGTGTCGTCCTCCTGCAGTTTATCCTTCACGATAGACAATGAGTAGATATTGTTCGTCTTGTCGTAGATGGGGTTCTCGGCAAATTCGATATTCAGAGGGCTGATGTTTGAGGGCTGATGTTTGAGGTAGGATTCCTCAACATATTCCTTTAGTTCCTTACCTTTATAGCCCACGACGATGATGACACGATTCAATCCGAGACCTGACAGCTGACCCAATAGACGGTCAATCAGTCTGACACCATTTACAGGAACCATACACTTGGTGTTCTCCTTGGTGAATTCTCCCAGTCGGCGACCCATTCCTGCCGCCAGTATTATTGCTTGCATATCGTTATTTGTAATATTGTTCTACCAACGGGATGATACTATCGGGCACCAGTCCCTGAATGCTTTGATTTTCCTTCACCTTCTGTCGTATCTCCGTGCTCGATACGTTGACAAGGGGAGCCTCGAAGGTACCGGCATAGCCCTCACGGGGAT
This sequence comes from uncultured Prevotellaceae bacterium, assembly GCA_946405695.1. Next base: position 11,214 of record CAMJIA010000004.1, read on the forward strand.
AGACGGCAATGTCGCACATGCGCTGGATGTCCTCCCAGTGATACCACAGATGGAAATGGGCCCAGTTGTCGCCACCTATCAGCAGTGTAAAGCAGCAGTCAGGATAGTCCTTCGCCAGCGCCTGCAATGTATGCCACGTATAGCTTGGCTTGGGCAGGTGCATCTCATAGTCCGAGGCCTTAACACCTTCAACACCCTCCAGCGCCTTCTCTGCCATCTCCAGTCGTTTTTGGTCGTCCAACAGCGCCATATTCCTCTTTAGCGGATTCTGCGGACTGACCATCAGCCACACCTCGTCCAGCTCGCATGCCTCCCGTGCCGCCTTCGCCAGCGCCACATGTCCCACATGTATGGGGTTGAACGATCCACCGAAGAGCCCTATTTTTCTCATCCAAGAAAATCTTTTACTACCTGCAGTGTCTCTTGCTTAGCCGTTTCCAAGTCGTCATTAACGATGATCTTATCGAACTGCGGAGCGAACGTCATTTCATACTCAGCCTTGGCGAGACGTTCAGCGATAGCTTCAGGAGTATCGGTAGCACGTCCTTCCAACCTACGACGCAATTCTTCTACCGATGGTGGTTGGATAAACAGGCTCAACGCCTCGTCACCATAATACTTCTTGATATTGATGCCACCTTTCACGTCAACGTCGAAGACCACATTCTGACCAGCCTCACGCTGACGCTCCACCTGTGCCTTCAATGTACCATAGAAGCGGTCTTGATAAACCTCTTCGTACTCTAAAAACTCATCGTTCTGTATCTTCGCCCGGAACTCCTCCGGTGTCAGGAAGAAGTACTCTACCCCATTCTGCTCTGTACCACGAGGGGCTCGCGAAGTGCAAGAAATACTGAAGTACAACTTCAGTTCTGGATGTTCCTTCATCAGCCACTGCACAATGGTACTCTTTCCGCTACCACTTGGAGCACTTACTATCAACATTTTCCCTTTCATCAGAGTGCGTTCAGTACTTGTTCTTTGATTTGTTCCAGTTCATCCTTCATCTTCACCACGATGTTCTGCATCTCAGCTTGGTTCGACTTCGAGCCAGTGGTGTTGATTTCGCGACCCATCTCCTGAGCGATGAAACCTAATTTCTTTCCCTGACCGGCAGTATCAGCCATCGTCTCACGGAAGTACTTCAGGTGGTTAGTCAGACGCTGCTTCTCTTCGCTGATGTCCAGCTTCTCAATGTAGTAGATGAGTTCCTGCTCCAGGCGATTCTTATCATACTCAGCCTCAGGAATCTGCTTCAAACCGTCGACGATGCGACTGCGAATCTTCTCAACCCTCGACTTCTCGTAAGGCTCTATCGAAGCCAACAGTTGCTCGATGTTATCAATCTTCTCGCCAAACTTCTTCTCTAGGGCGGCACCCTCCTGCGTACGGAAGTCTACCAGATGCTGCACAGCCTCTTGCACGCCTGCTTTCACCACTTGCCACTCCTCATCGCTGAGCAGTTCCACTTCCGTCTTCGTCATCACGTCGGGCATGCGCACCAAGAGCGACATCCAGTCGGTGTCCGACAGCTGATGTTCCTGAGCGAAGCCTGACAACTGCTGATAGTAGTTCTCCATCAGCGCCTTGTTCACCTGCGAAGCCTCAGCAGTAGCATCCTTCTCTATCCAGATGCTAAACTCCACCTTACCTCTGATAACACGCTCGGCAATCAGCTGACGAATCTCCATCTCCTTCTCTCTGTAAAGCGGAGCAATACGTGTCGACAAGTCCAGCTGCTTAGAGTTCAGCGACTTGATTTCTACATGAATTTTCTTTCCTTCAAAGGCTACTACCGTCGTTCCGTAGCCCGTCATTGATTGTATCATAATGTTAGATTTTCTAAATATGGTTACAAAGGTACAAATAAGCGAGCGAAAAGCCAAAGGAAAACTTGTTTTTCTTTGCTTTTACGATATGATGGCCCGTTTCTTCAAAAGTAAACATTGATTCATATTTCCCTCAAAAAGCTTGCAAAAACACGATTTTTTTTGTAACTTTGCAAAAATTCTCAGCTTTTCTTTGTATAAAGGCAGTCTGGGGAATTGAAAGAAAATAGGGTTACGAATTGGCAACCGTACTCAATTCCACATTCTTCCACCTAAAGGTAGAAGTGTGGCTTCGCATTCTGCTATGAATTGCTTTCAATGAACACCCGATGCTGAGCCACCAGCCGTACTATGGCTCATCATCGGGTGCAAAGGTAATCCGCTTGCCTAAGCAAGAACTTTCTCACATCCACGTCGAGATGCTTGGTGATGTGTGTTCAGTCGTTGTTTTCTTCCTTATGTTGCAATAGGAAAAACTCTTTCTGCTGCATAATTCATGGTTCCGCTTTTTCGTTTATTACATTCATTTACGCCCTTACTTCCTTTCCGCAGGATTCTGCAACTGGAAGCCCTCCTGGCGATTAGGTTTCTGGAATGAGTACTCAATACTCTCCACGATGATAGCACGAGGCACGATGTAACTATTCAACGTATTATAGTTGTAATGCCATTGATTGCTGACGAACTCTTCCTTGGAAGCTGCCGTCACATGCATGAGGTCATTACGCGAAGGAGTCGGAATCTCACTAACCCTGACAATCTCCTCTACGCCAGTATTGACATCCACGCGGACCAGATACTTCCAGCCATCCTTCGGAGCTTTTACAATATACGCATGATCAAGACCTGCCTTCTTAGCCTCCTTGAGGAAGATACTCTTCATTGATGCCTGAGGAACGCACTTGTCTATGCCAACATGAATGATGCCTGGAGTACACTTTGATACTGGAGAACTGAACTGGAAACGCTCATTACCAGTAGATTCCATAGCACCGATAGCAGGATGACGCCCCGTGAGGAGAGTCTTCAGAATACCATTCTCGATGATTGGGAGCGACTTCTTAGGAGCCACGCCGTCAACATCCACCTTATAGTTTGCCAAAAGTTTCTGTCCCTTGTACTCAGGAGTATCAGCCCACTGGGAAATACTCATCTTGGTATCAATAATACGCTTGCCAAGCATCATACTGCTGACGGCACTACCCTTTTGCATATCACGAGAGGCGATACAACTTGTCTGAACAACCTGATGCGAGATAGCCTCAACAACAGACTCATCCTCAATCATGATCGGACCTACATAGAACTCCTTCACCACCGGAGCATCTGCCTTCTTCATGAGAAGTTCACAGAAGTCCGTTGTACGCTGCCTCAGCTCGTCAAGCGAAGGCAGCTCGTCAATACGCCTTGCAAACACTTCAAACTGATCGTGCAGCGATGAACCGTCACAGGTCGTGATGTTTCCGTTGATGTTAAGTTTTATCTCAGGACGCGCAAAACGCAGTTTCTGTCCTTCGGAAGTAACGCGGTAGATATCCTTTGTCTCCACATTAAAATGCACATCAGAATCAAATATACGAGGATAATCAGCAAAGATAGCTGACAACTCAGCAGCATACCTTATCATCAAAGCAGTATCAATAGGAGTCACGGCACTCTCCTCTATGTATTCACTTGCAGGAAGCTCAAGCATCTCTGGAATCTGGAGATCCTCCTCTGGCAGAGGATTCACCTTTCGCATACTGGTCTTAGCTCCCATGTTATTGAGAGCCATCTTGTAACTACGGTCACTGATAATCCAGAATCCACGGCGTATCATATCATAGTCAGTCTCGTTTGGAAAGCCGAAGTTCATATCAATATTACCCACAGCCATCATACTTGTCGTCATCTTGTCGCCAAGTGACAAATTGATAAAGCCACGATTCTGACTCTTATAATAATTAACGCGGTGCACACCACCAAGTGAAGCCGACACATAGGCAATGTTACCATGAATAAACCTGTAGTCAACGAAGTAAGGAAGAGGGAGATTGGCGAGGTGCAGACTATCCTTCGTGCGCTTCATCTCATCCTCCATTGCCTTGAAGATCATCTCACCCGTATCCTTACCAGCCTCCCTGCCATATGTCTTGGTATATTCAGGAAGCTCCAGGGCTGGTTCTACCATCTTCTGATCATTGTTACGCTGTGTCTCTACCTTCGAAACATATATACAAGGTGAGGTGGCAGATACAGGAACCCAGCCAGACTCCGCGCCACAGAAACCCGTAAACGTAGATGGGGTATCACCGGCAGCCGTGATGTTAGAGAACATGGCCAAAGGTGTACCAATAAGATTCACTCCACGCACAAGTTCGTCCTTGCGACCATCCACATAAATTCTGAACACCTCCACAGGAGTCACGTTGAAGGCATTAAGATTATCAGTAAGCGTAAAGCCGCTCGTCACCGTGCGGAAGAAATAGCCATACTCCTTTCCTTGATTCTTTGCCTCCTTGATAAGCATCTCGCGAAGCTGGGCCTCGGTATATGGCTGGTTGGTCTCAACAACCAGATTAGACTGTCGTGCCACAGGATCATTGCCACCAGAAGCCCTTCCATGGCCATTGCTGACTGGGAATCCGTCAATCGGAATGCGACACGTAAGGAAATCCTTCAGCACGCCATTCTCAACATTCTGCACCCGACGAGCCTTAACTCCCTCGTCATCATATTTATACGAGCCATTGAGAGCCTGCTTGCCGTAGTAATTCTGCGTAGGGTCGCAATACACGCTGAAAGAAGCAGGCAGAACCCTCTCGCCTACCATGTGCTTAAAGGTCTCACCACCCTTCTTCATGCGATGACTCTCAAGACGATGACCGAAGATCTCATGGAAGAACACACCACTTGCAGAACCAGAAAGAATAGCAGGACCGGCATAAGGATCGGCAAGAGGAGCATCACGAAGCGCAAGCAGACGATTCACGATATCATGCGCCTTAGCTACAAGCACCTCCTCGGAAGGAAGTTCAGCCTCACTGAAACCAAAGAAATCCTCATACAGAGGGCATTGCATACCATCGGTAGCAAGAACCATGGCTTGCAGCATAATACGGACACAACGGCGGTTCTGCACCACCGACGTACCATCCGAGTTTACAATATACGTCCTGATTGTCCCAAATTCAATATTTGCAAAACCATCTTCGAGCATACGGCACTCCTTGAACACGCTGCTCACCTTGTTGAGTTTGTTCTTCCATGCCAAGGTATCTACCATCCATGGCGAGAGAGCAGCCTCATAGTATGACTCAACAGGAGCATCTGAGAAGCATGGTGACTTATCCTCGAACTGTGCATCCGTCCTTGACTTCGCCACAGCCTCCTCATAGCGTTTCACAGCCGTGCGGTATCTGTTCATTGAAGCGTACCATATCTCATCACGATACTGACGCAACGGCCCTCCAGATATAGCCACGCCATCACCTTGAGCACCTCTGTTATTCGCTTGCTCTATGCCCTGATTCTCAAACTTATAGTTATCGAGTTCCTTGCTGCCTATGCGTATGTTCGGCACAATGAAACGACTATGATTGTCATTTACAGACGCCGAACCAAAGACACTGTTAATTGAGAGACTCTGACTGTCTTGCATACGCAGACTCATAAAGTACGCAGGTACAGGTTTCTGTTTCAACTGCACCATAGAATAGTTCAGCTCTTCCTTAAGAGTCCGAAGAATAGAATCTGACTGTTCCGTCTGAGCCTTCAATCCGCTGCTTGCCATTAATAGCAAAAACGATAATAATAATGTACGCATTTTAATAAATCCTAAATTCCGCAGCACTTTGACATAACTATTTTTATAAGTTCCTGAGCAGCAAAAAGTTCTTGCGAGGCAAGCGGCAGAGCCGAGCGGCCCAGGATTTTGCCATGTCAGATTTTTCACTTACCTTAGTGCTGCAAAATCAAGACAAGCAAAATCTTCAATGACATGGCAAAGTTACAAAAAAAATCGTGTTTTTGCAAGCTTTTTGAGGGAAATATGAATCAATGTTTACTTTTGAAGAAACGGGCCATCATATCGTAAAAGCAAAGGAAAACCCGTTTTTCTTGCTTTTCCTTGATCTACAAAGACAACAATACACCTCGTTATGATTAAACATGGATAATAATAAAGCGGGCCTTTCGGTCCGCTTTATTGATTGTAAACAGAATAAAACATACCATTCACTATGAGGAGAGGGTGCCCTTAGAAGTTGCCACCATAGAACAAGCCGTAGAACTTGCTGCCGCGTTCAAATTGGGCATTGATGTTCGGGTCACGTTCTGGCTGCCAAGTACGGACCTTGATGATGGGTTGCTTGGCATCGTTCATATCCACCATCAAGAAGAGGTAACCTGTGTCACTATAGGTGGATGAGTAATAATCTTGGTGAATCTGGATGCCGAAGAGGTCGCCACCAACACCCATCTTACTCACCTCATTATCAGCAAAACGGACATTGACAAACTGGTTGCTCTTAAACGTTCTCTCCAGGTTCTTGAGATAAGACTGCTTGTCCTGCCGGTTATACTTTACATTCTTGTTCTCCAGATACTTGGTGTTCTCTGGTGACTTACGCGCAGCCTTCACATAAGAACCCGTGATGATGACGGCATTATCGTCAAAGATGCTCTCGATATAGTCCAGGCGCTTTAGGGCAAATGCTGTCTTGTAGTTCTCCAGGAAGGTAGCAATCACCATGCGTACGTCGTCATTCCACTTGCCTACAGCCTTGTTGAAGATGTCATTGCGAGCAGCCTGGTCCAGTCCAAACGCCAACGATTCAATCTTCTTGTCACTGTCAAACGTCAGTGTCAGATCCTCCACGAAGGTACGATGGTTGTTCTTGAAGGTGAACTTCATCGGGATGCTGCGACACACGGTCTTGTCCATGAAGGGATAGAACGAGATACTAGGCGTGCCTATGAGCGATCCGTTACCGTAATGAACAAGCTGGTCGAACATCTGATAGCCCTCTGGAGTAAAGAGCTCACGGATAGAACTATAGTTCTTCTTCTTGATAGCCTCTATCACCTTGTTGACAGCCTCCAGATACACGTTACGCTCTTCGACTGCTGCCACTTTCGCGGTATTCTCCACTGTAGCCTCTTCCTTGATAGCTTCTGCCAGTTGCTTTCCCGCCTTCTTGATATCGCCCTTGCTACCCACCTTGAGATTACAATTAGCCTGGGGCAATGGGAAACCGTTGAAGATGTTCATCACCATCTCCAGCTCCGCATCCTGACGAGCCTGCTTCTTGTAGGCATACTCATATTTCAGCTGAATATTCGAGACACGAGAGTTCGGACGTAATTCAATCTGTGCCATACCGTCCTTGGCAGCTGTCGGATTACTCCATTGCGCACCATCGAAGTAGGTAAAGTCCAGACTGGTAACGGGTTTGCCGTTGTAGTTTACGAGCAGTTCCACTTCACCACTCTCCTCATCATAAGATGCCACATTCATGGAGATGCGTCCCATAATATCGCGCATCTGTTCAGGAATCCAGTTGAGCAGGAACTGTTGCGAGCCCTCATTGTCGAACTTCACGGTAGCAGGCGACTGGATGCTCTTCAGCAGGTTATAGCCCCAATAGTAGTAGCGCAGGGCATTGTCCACCCTACCCTTCTTCTCGGCAGCCACAGCAGCTCGCACATAATCCTTCACACGTTCTTCGCGTTCGGAGAAAATCTGTTGCACCTCTGACTTCTTGATGTAGCGCATAACATGATACTCAGGTTCTGTAGCGATGCATATCTCGTCGGTATTGCGCAAGGTTCCCTGTGTGTAGGTGCTCACCACATCGTTGACAACACTCTCCAGGTCTACATTACCATTGTTATTCACCTCCGTCGTCTTCACATCCAGTGAAGAGCGCAAACTAGTGGTAATCTTACTCAGCAGGTTTCGGGTTGCATTGCCGCTGGCCTCTTCCAACGTTGGTCCAAAACCATCGCCAGTAACATAAGCATTGTCGGCCTTGATCCTCTCCGCTTTTTCGCCGTTAGAGTCTTGGGCATACGCCATGATGCCCAAGAACAATAACGGAATTATCAGTAATCTTTTCATATCGTACATTAGATGTTTTTCTCTTACTTCACCACTGTCTTTTTGCCATTGATGATATAGATGCGCTGGTGGTCAAGCTTAGCCTTGTTCTTCACCGATGTCTCACTGACGCGACGACCTGACAGGTCAAAGATGCGACGGTTCTTCGCAATGTCTATCAGCTTGTCCATCTCGATACGCATCATGTCGGTCACGTCACCCCACAGGTAACTGTTCAGGTCTAACGAACGGGCACCGGCACCGCCTGCCACCGCATAGGCCTCGAACGGACGGACCATACGCATGTTGGGTACGAAAGCACTACCACTACGATGGAAGACTTGATCATCGTCCGTGTAGTCCTCCAGGTTGATGGCCAGCACGTTCTCACTCTTCTCCTGGCGCTGCATAGCGGGAGCGAACGTCAGACTGCCCTTCATTGCGCTACGTGCCATATCAGCCTCCACATACGTGTTCGTAGCAGTGAACGTCACATTACCTGCCAGGATATAGTCGTCGGCATAGTTCGGACTGTTTGGCATAGAGATAATGTACGGCGTATAGGCCTGGATCTCAGAGGCACGGCTGAAGCCCGTCTCTTTCAGCTCATACAACCAGAACGGTCTGAACTGCGTCACATCCTCACCCCTGGCGAACGGAGCTAGCGAACCACGTTTCTCATGCGTTATAGACTGTACGTCGAACGGGAGTGAAATGGTTTCCCAACCACAGGTCTCACCCTCCTCCGTATCCTGACTGTAGTTGTGCGTGTAGCTGATCTGCTGCGTATAGAAGCGTACAGGACAGCAGAAGTTCTCACCGCTCTCTGTATCCTGCAGCGTGATGCTGCTTGCCTGACCACCGGATATCAGGTTACCCTTGTACGAGCTCGGGGCATAGATGCGAGAGTTCACATACAGCAGGAAGTTCGGGTTGTGCTTGATGTCCTCGATAGCCGTCTCAGGAACAGTGATGTTCGCATTCCATACCACTGCAGCCAGCTGGTCGCAGCCACGGAACAGGTGGTCACCGGCAGCACTGAGCTGCTTGGGAGACTGGTACGAGATGAGTTGCATGCCAGCAAAGGCCTCGTCGGGCAGAGCGGTACCTTCATACGTACTCTCAGTCATGTCCAGATGGCGCAGCGACTTGATGCTGCGGATGAACTTCAAGTCATCGGCATTGACCTTACCACTGACGGGCAGACTCTCCACATTCTCCGTACTGCCAATCCACTGGAACATATCTGCCAGGTGGCCTGCCTCCGACTGAGAGGCTTCCTCACCAGTGTAGACATATGTCACATTGTAGCTGCTCTCAGGTGAGTCCCGGAAGTCCTTGCGGGTGGCAATGGCACGTACCGTACACACGTCCTTGATCTCTATCTGACCCGTGCAAACCTCAGAGTCCTCGGTAGGTTTCGAGCCATCAGTGGTGTAGTGGATGGTCATGCCCTCACCTGTTTCCACCTGGAGGTAACGTCCATTATAGGCGAACGTAGGCTCAGTGCAGACAAAGATATCAGGAGTTGCTCCAGCCATCTCAGAGTCGTTGAAATTCTCCTTCACAGCGATTGCGAAGATTGTGCGGTTGTCAACAAGGGTGATTGGTCCGTTATAGACAGTCGACTTCAGTGTTGGAATGTCATCATACTCATAGTAGATAACGGCACCTGGTGTACCACAACTCATCGTCAACGTGTTGCCGTTGATAGACAGCACAGGAGTCTCTACCTTGAACCAGTCAATATTGAAACTGGATGTCTCAGAAGCATACAGCTTATCATTCATTGCAACAGCCTTCAGAGTACAGTTCTCTACCACCGGAACAGGCTCACTATAAACTGCACTCTCTGCCGTCGGTTCACTAGCATCAACGGTATAATAGATGGTCGTACCCTCAGTCATCGTTGAAGTCGTAATGGTGATGAGATTACCATTGCGCTTGAACTGCGGCATAGCCACCGTGTTCGAAGCCTTGTCGAACGATACGCTAGTCACTGCAGAGCTATTGAAGTTATCACGCATGGCAATAGCCTTCACCGTGCAAGAGCCAGTCATCGTAATAGCACTTGTAAAGAGGAAACTCTCTGCAGTGGGTGAACTACCGTCCAATGTGTAGTAGATACGACTGTTAGGTGTTGCACAGGTCATAGTAGCAAAGATTCCGTCGAAAGCAATGACAGGTGTCTCTACCTTGAACCAATCAACATCAAAGGTCGCAACCTCAGAAGTAAACAGCTTCTCATTCAAAGCCACAGCCTTCAATGTGCAGTTTTCTGTCATTTGAACGGGTTCTGTATAGATTGAACTCTCAGCAGTAGGAGTCGTACCATCCAGCGTGTAGTAGATTATTGTACCTTCCGTCTGCGTCACCTTGATGCTCACTGCATTGACGTTCTTCGTGAACTGTGGTGTGCTAACAGTGTTCGAAGCCTTGTCGAACGACATGCTAGTCACAGCAGAATTATTGAAGTTGTCACGTACAGCGATAGCCTTCACCGTGCAAGAGCCTGTCATCGTAATAGCACTTGTAAAGAGGAAACTCTCTGCAGTGGGTGAACTACCGTCCAATGTGTAGTAGATACGACTGTTAGGTGTTGCACAGGTCATGGTTGCAAAAATACCGTCGAAAGCAATAACTGGAGCATCCGTTGTGAACCAGTTCACTTCATAATCAGCTACCTCTGACGTGAACAGCTTGTCGTTCACAGCCATCGCCTTGATGGTGATATTATGATCCACTGCAATAGGCTCGGTAAATACACTGCTGGCCGTAGAAGGAGTCGTACCATCAAGGGTATAGTAGATGGTCGTACCCTCTACTGGATTAGAAGCAATGCTAACAGTATTTCCATCACGAGTAAAGGTTGGCAATCCGCAGGTGTAGTCGCTAGCGTAGTAGTTGAATACTGCTACTGACGAATTGTTGAAGTTGTCAAAAGCAGCGATTGCCTTGATGGTGCACGACCCCTTCATCGTCAGGGTGCCCTCATAGAGTGTACTGCCCGTCGTAGGCTCTGAGCCATCCAGCGTGTAGTAGATTCGAGAGCCCTCCTTCGGAGCAGTTATCGTCACGAATATACCAGCCGCCGTAATTGCTGGCTGATCTGCCTTGAACCAGTCAACAACAAATGTTGTCACCTCAGAATCATAGAGCAACGAGTCAGCTGCCATCGCCTTCAGCGTGCAGTTATCAGTAACCTCAATCTCTGCAGTATAGAGCGTACTGTTGACTGTCGGGTTCAGACCATCGCTGGTGAAGTATATCTTCGCACCCTCTGTACGAGTAGTCATCTGCACCTTATTGGTACCTGCGATGCGGGTAATACCAGGAGTCTCACAATAGTTCTTGCCTGGATTATACGTCAGGCTAGATACTTCTGAGTTTTTCCAGTCTTCCTTCACACCAATGGCACGAACCACAATCTGTTCAGCCTCCAAAGCGAACGGCTTCTGGTAAACCTTGCTCTTCGTGTCAGGTGTTGTTCCGTCAATTGTGTAGTAGACGACAGCATCCTCTGTATCATCAGACATCTCCACATACTTACCATTGAAGACGATGTGCGGCTGCTTCACGGTAAACCACTCCACCTCAGCCTCAATCATCTCGGAGTCAAACATGTCTTCCTTCGCGGCGAAGGCCTTGACAATGCAGTTCTCAGTGAGCTTAATACCATTTTCATACTTCAAACTGTTAACAGTTGGCGTCGAACCGTCCAAAGTATAATAGATAGTAGCATCAGCTGTCGTCGTCTTGATGTTCAGTACAGAGTCTGCATTCTCTACCATAACACCATCTACCACCTGTCTGGTTCCAAAGGTCGGAGTTACTACGGTGTAATCCTTCCTCAAGAAACCTGTTGGTGAGTTAAATGATCCCACTGAAGAGTCATTCCATTTATCAGCTATGGCTATGGCCCTAATCTTGCAATCCTTGCTCAAGGCAACAGGCTCAGTATAGAGTGTACTTTCTACTGTCGGATTACTGCCATCCAGCGTGTAGTAAATCTTGGCGTATGTCGGTTTCTCCACCTTCATCACGGCAGCAAGGTGTTCGATGGTGATGGTAGGTGTGGGAACAGTAAACCACTTATACTCGCGCTGCTCAGGATCACTATTGATAGAGCCCTCACGCTTGGCAATAGCCACCACATTCACGTTATGCTGCGGTTTGATTGGTGCGGTATAGAGCACACCATTCACGTTAGGATCAGAGCCGTCCAGCGTGTAGTATATCTGAACATTCTCCTGCAGGTGGCTCAGCGTGATGGTCGTATCAGCAGGCATATAGCTGATACTGGTAAAGTTCGGAGAGAAGGATGGCTTCTCCAGGTAATAGTTCGTGTAATAGTTATTATGACTAATTTCCGAATCAATCCATCCATCACGTACCGCCTTCACATGGATATAACCAGCAGTAAGCATCTTGATGGGTTCCTGATAGAGCGTCCACTCCTCACCAGCTTGGTTGCTGGTACGATTCTGATTATAGTATATCTTCGTCTCAGGCAGTCCCTGTACTTCCGGAGCCTCACAATTAAGTGTCACCACGAAATCAGTAGAGATGGTAGCTGTAGGCGTTGCCACCTTGTAGTCGTTCTTGCGGAATACAGATGTTAGTGACTGTCCCCAGCCCTCACCAATGGCCATCGCACGAATGGTGTCGTTCTTCAGCACAGCGATAGGCTCCAAGTAAGGAATACTATTCACCGTCGGCTCAGTATTATCTGTGGTGTAGTAGATGCTGACACCCTGCGTCTTCGACTCCATGGAGAGCATGAAGTTCTCGTAGGCAAATGTAGGCTGAGCACAAGGTACATCCTTAAAGGTCTGAATGCCCTTACCACTATTAAAGTCACCCCAGTACTTCGTCTGCTTATAAGCAGTTCTTACGTCGTCGTTAGGACTTTCCAAAACATAGAGCGTAGCAGTGCTGGTAATATTTGAGAACGGATTATCGTTATCCGGTAGTGCTGGTGGATTTGCTGCTAACGAATAGATTCTATCTATAGCGGTACAGCCAGCGAAAGCACTGGTCTCGATGCTGGTCAACGTAGCAGGCAATATGACATTTTCCAGACTTCTAGCAAGAGTGAATGCTTGATAGCCAATCGTCTGCAATGTAGAGGGCAGTTCCACCGTTGTCATCGATGTGCACTCATAGAAGGTATACCTTTCAATTTCAGTGAGTCCCTCAGGAAGAGAAATTGAACGTAACTGTCGGCATCCGTCAAAGGCATTGTTACCAATACGCTTAACAGTAGACGGGATGTCAATACCCATGATAGCGGTTCCTGCAAAAGCATAATTGGGAATTACCTCCAACTGGGTTGGCAAAACGACCTTCTCCAGTTTACTACATCCATTGAACGTATACTCCTTGAGGAGTTTCACAGAGTTTGGAATTATCATCTCCGATATGTTCAGACATCCTGCAAAGGCATACTCTTCGATGGTCTCCAATCCATCGTGCAGGACAACCTGTTTTAGGTTGGCACATTCAGACAACATACGATAGGTAATAGTCTTCAGCGATGCAGGAATCTCTATCTCCTCCAGATTATTACAGCTATAGAAAGCCCAGCTTCCGATGGTCTGCAAGGTAGCTGGCAACTTGATGCTTGTCAGTCCATCACAATCATAGAAGGTCTCTTTTGCGATACCCGTCACGGTATATTCCACCTCTTTGTAGGTCACTATTGGATTAATAACGATATCACCTGAATAGGTAACACCGGAAGGACGAACTACTTCCACATTATTCTCCAGCGTGTAGTCTAACAAACGATAATATATGCCATCTGCCATAAACTGGAAGTTCACGCCCTCCACCTTGAAACTGTCCACTTCAGAGTTGAAGTGCTTGTCCTGTACGGCAACAGCCTTAATCTGCAAGTTGCGGATGAGTGAGACCGGCTCAGTGTATTCCGTTCCGTTCTCAGCGCTCGGCGTGGTACCATCCAAAGTATAATATACTTTTGCATCGGCATTATTGTTCGTGATAGTGAATTCCTTATTCTCCAATGACCACTTAATTTCGGGTTTCTCTAGTCGGTAGTTCGTATAATAATTATGAATTTCACTCTCATCAGAATCCAACCAACCAACACGCTTGGCCATGACTCTGATATAGCGAGGCTGCGTCATCTGAACTGGTCCTTCGTAGAGATTCAATGGCAACTGACTCCAAGCACCTTGTCTATACTGGTAGTCGGAAGCTTCCTTATAATAGATGCTTGTAGCAGGCAGACCCTCCACATCGGGTATCTCGCAGGTAATCGTCATCACAAGGTCATCAGACAACGTAGCCACAGGCACATTCACCTTATAGTCATTCTTATAGAACTTGGCAATAGGCGAAGTAGCCATACCATCTTTTATGGCAACGGCATGGATGGTGTCATTCTTTAGCAGAGCGATAGGCGCCGTGTAAGGAATGGCATTCGCGTCGGGATTAGAGCCATCGTTGGTGTAATAGATGCTTGCACCATCAGTCAGCGACTGGATAGTCAGCTTAAAGTCGGCCAGTTCGAACGTCGGCTGCTCGCAAGGAATCTGGTCGCTGCCCACGATACGATCACCGAATTCCTGCCAGAACTGTTTGTTCTTATAAGCATTAACAGCTGTTTCAGGAACATAGAGCATAGCCTTCGTCTTAATGGTGTTGAAGGCATCTCTGTCGTAGGGATAAGAACTGTTCGGATCGCCCTCGATAGTAGCAGGCGTTGTTGCCTGACTATAAACCGACATCAACTTCGGACAATCGTTGAAGGCACCACTGCCAATAGTCTTCAGCGAAGCAGGCAGGACGATACTCTCTAGACTAGGACAATTGTAGAAGCTTTCCTTGCCAACACGTTGCAACGTAGTAGGCAATGTGACAGAAGTCAATACAGAGCAGTAGGCGAACAAGGCCTTACCCAACTCTGTGACACCCTCAGGAATTACCATGTTGGTCAACTGTTTACAGCCGTTGAAGACGCCATCACCCAACTGAGTCACAGTGGCCGGCAGTTGCATCGTCGTGATAGCTGTCCCAGCAAAGGCATAGCTACCAATCGTTTCGAGAGCTGTTGGCAGGGTGATGTCAGCCAACTGTTTGTTGTCACGGAAGATTGTTTCTGGGATTGCCTTCAGACCAGCAGGCAGCACGGCAGAAGTCAGCGAAGTACAATTATAGAAAGCACCATTACCAATCGTCGTCACTGTTGACGGGATAACAATGGTCTTCAAAGCAGGCATACTATAGAATGCAGTAACACCAATACTCTCCAAGCCTTCATGCAGGGTGACGGTAGCCAGGATGTCACAATTATAGAAGGCATTATTGCCAATGCTCTTCACCTTTTCAGGGATGTCAATGGTCTGCAGTTTATCTGCATTATAGAACGCCTCTTCTCCAATATAGGTGATGGATGCGGGCAGCGTGATGCTAGTCACGTTACCCTGGCTATAGAACGCCCTATAACCAACACCTACCACATCGTATGCTACATCTTGAATTGTAACAGTTTCTGGTATAGTCACATCACCCTCATAGGCAATGTTACCATTCGTCACCTCCACCTCGTTAGCCAGTGAATTGTCTGTCAAGCGGTACCACACCTTATTAACATAGAACGTTCTATTGACATCCGTAATCTCTCTTGAGGTAATCGTTGAGTTGAAGTGCTTATCCTTTACAGCAACAGCATTCACTGTTAAGTTACGAATGACCTCAAACGGTTCCGTATAGAGCGTACCATTCTCCTTTGTAGGATCTGTTCCGTCAAGCGTATAGTAGAAATCACCCTCACTATTTTCATTGTAATAGCTCAAGGTAATCGTTCCGACGCCTGTAGTAGCATCCTTCTCCCATTTCATTTGAGGAGCATCCAGACGATAGTTAGTGTAGTAATCATAGGTGTCGCTCTCGTTAGAGTCCAACCATCCGTCGCGCTGAGCCATCACACGGTAATAACGTGGCTTCATCAATTGTATTGGACCTTCATACAGTATCCATGGTTTATCTCCCCAAGAATAATACCTGTCGGTATTCTCCTTATAATAAATACGTACAGGAGCCAACTCCTCTGTAGCACCGCCATAGGTAATGGTCATGACAAGGTCGTCAGACAACGAAACAGTAGGCACATCCACCTTATAGTCAGCCTTACGGAAGTCAGAAACCAACGATGGGGCGAATCCGTCTGCAACAGCGATAGCACGAATGGTGTCGTTCTGTAATAAAGGAATCGGAGCTGTATATTTCAAAGACTGTGTGGTAGGCTCTGAGTCGTCCGTCGTGTAGTAGATAGTAGCACCAGCCGTGTTAGACTTCATCGTCAAGCGGAAGTTCTCCAGCGTAAAGGTAGGCTGAGCACAAGGCACATTCTCAAAGGCTGTCAACTCCTTGAATGAACTCCAGTGGTTGGCATTCTCATACTTCTCCTTGTCACCAGACTTGGTGTAAAGGGTTGCCTCGCCACTCACTGTTGCAAAAGCATTAGTATTGCCGTCACCATTCAGTGTTGGTGGCGTAGCTGCCAAACTATAGACACTGTTCAAAGCTGTACAACCATGGAATGCATACGTATCAATGGTTTTCAGGTTTTCAGGCAGCGTCACATTAGGCATGACTGCACAATTCTGGAAAGCATTGTTACTAATAGTGGTCAGCGTTGAAGGCAACTGAACAGTTGTCAACAAACTACACCCATAGAACGTGTTATCCTCAATCGTTGTCACACCTTCAGGAATGCTGATGGAGGTGAGTGCACGACAATCTCGGAATGCTTCACTCTTAATTGTCTGTACACTCGCTGGGATGGTCACTGAACTCAGAGATTGACAATTATAGAATGCTTGACTGCCAATGGTTGTCATACCTGCTGGAATAACAATACTCTTTAATGCAGATGACAGGAATATGCCATTAGCCAACTCCGTCAAAGCGGTTGGCAACGTTACGGACGTCAGTTTGCTACAACCTTCGAAAGCCTTGTCACCTATGCTCGTCACGCTGTTGGGGATATCCATCCGAGTTATCTGGACGCAATAGTAGAAAGCAGTCTTACCAATAGACTTCAACGTACTTGGCAACTGGATGTTAGCTAATTTCGGACAATCGTAGAACACGTCAGCACCAATTTCTTCCAAGCCGTCGTGCAGTGTTACCTTCACTAGATTTTCACATCGGCACAGAGAATTGTATTCCAACACTTTAACACTTGCAGGAAACTCCAGTTCTGTCAAACCATGACACCCTCTAAAGGCACTCTCACCAATAGACTTGATGGTAGCAGGAAGCGTGATACTCGTCATTGAACTTTGATTGTAGAATGCTTCCTTTCCGATACGTGTTACATCATAATCTACACCAGCATAGTTAACTTTATCAAGAATCACAATATCACCCTCATACGGCTTGTTGCCACTGGTGACCTCTACCTCGTTAGTCAATACATTGTCAACCAGTCGGTAGAAGATGCCGTTCTTCGAGAAGGTCTTGGTTACTTCGGTAATAGAGCGCGTAGCTATTTCTGAGTCAAAGTGTCCATCCCTCACAGCAAATGCCTTTACTATCAGGTTACGGGCAATAGGTATAGAATCGCTGGGATTATACACTAGGCTCTCTCTCGTTGGGTCACTACCATCAAGGGTATAATAGACAGTAGCGTCTTTGAAATAGCTGTCATAGCTATAAATATATGCCTTCTGCGTATATCGATTCCAGTCGATAGACGGGGTAGATGTATAGTACGCACTTTGGAAGTCCTCGTAAGCCTGTTCCGTTGATATCCAACCATCTCGCTCAGCATAATAGTGCACATAGCTGGGACGAGTCAGCTGAATAGGAGTACCATCGTAGATTTGCCAACGCTCGTCGTCAGCCTTTATACTATAAGTATCGTTATTCACCACATATTTTATACGTACCTCAGGGAAGTCTTCAATGTCCGGCTGTTCACACGTCATGGTCACCTTGAAGTTCTCGTCCATGGTCACTACCGGCATGGCTACCTTCAGGTCTTCTTTCTTAAACTCACCGACGAGTGAATTGTCCATACCTTCCTTTACGGCGATGGCCTTCACCGTGCCGTTCTTCCAGAAATTAATAGGGGCTGAATACTGCGTTGATGCAGTGGTTGGTTCTGTACCATCTGTGGTGTAATAGATAGAGGCACCGTCCGTGGCAGTGCTGATGCTCAACTTATAATTTTCCAGCTTAAAGGTAGGCTGTGCAGCCATGATGTTGTCAAACAACTCAAAACTGGTAAACTTATTCCAATGTTTGGCGACCTTATAATTTCCCTCTGCAGCTTTCTTAACATGAAGTGTGGCATGTGTTGACACATTGGCAAAAGCCTGGTTGCCGTCTCCACCATCAAGAGTGGGCGCATTCTGTCCGAGACAATAGATATCAGACAGGTTATTGCAATAGAAGAAGGCTTCCGTTCCTATGGTAGTAAGATTCTCGGGAAGGGTGATCGCCTGCATACTACAATTCAAGAAAGCACGATGACCTATTGTCTGTAGTGATTTCGGCAACGATACGGTTGTCAAAGCATAACAATCTTGGAAAGCATAGTTGGGAATCAGTGTCACACCCTCTGGAATGGTGACAGACAATAATTTACTACAACCACAGAATACATACTCTCCGAGGGTCTCCAAACCAACAGGCAAAGAAACAGAAACTAGAGCGTAACAATTTCTGAAGGCATTGTACTCTATCGTTTTCACCGAAGCAGGAATGTCAATGCTGAGCAGGGATGAACAGCTACTGAACATTGAGTGAGATATAACTGACAATGCTGCTGGCAAGTGGATGCTGACGAGCGACGTACAGCCATCAAAAGCTCCATTACCAATAGAAGTTACGCCATCCGGTATGTGCAACTCACGAAAGCCTCTACACTCTTGGAAAGCACCTTCACCAATAGTTTTCAATGTATTGGGCAGAGTCAAGGAAGGAAGGTTATAACAATTATAAAAAACGGCATTCCCAATTGTTTCCAGTCCTTCATGTAGGGTCACTGCCCGCAAGTTTATACAACTACGGAAGGCTTCGCGCTCAATACTCTTCACACTACCAGGAACATCCACCGCTGTCAATGCGTCACATTCTTGGAAGGCAGATACACCAATGGAGTTAATACCATCGTGTAATGTTACGCTAGTGAGTTTTTCGTTATCATAGAACGCATTATTGCCGATACGCGTCACAGCAAACTTCGTTCCATTATGCTCCACATATCTTTCAATGACGACATCACCCTGATATTGGTGGTTCTCACCTCTGGTAACTTCAACTTCATCAGCAGTCATATTGTCACGCAGGCGATAGTAGAAACCTCCTTCATAGAAGGTCTGAGCCACGTTGGTAATAGTCTGACTGGCAATATCCGAGTCAAAGTGTCCTGGGCGCATAGCGATACACTTGATGATAACATTTCGATTGATGGCGATGGAGTCATCAGGGTTATATACCGCACTCTTAGCCGTAGGATCTGTGCCGTCAAGGGTATAATAAACGGTAGCATCCGCGTCGTAACTATACAGATGAATCTTGCTCTTTTCACTAACCCATTGTATAGATGGTTTAGTAGTGGAATAGTTGCTGGAGAAATCATAAAACTTCTGTTCAGAAGCGTTCCATCTGTCACGAGCAGCATATACATGAATATATTGCGGTCTTGTAAGCTGGATAGGCTGCCCGTCGTAGAGTTGCCAACGAGAATCGGAGAGATTAATATCGTAATAGTCAGTATTAATTACATAATAAATCTGTGTCTCTGGGAAGCCTTCTATATCAGGTGACTCACAAGTGATGCTTACCATGAAGTTCTCGTCCATGGTGGCTACAGGATAGGGAGTCTTGTAGTTGCTCTTCACAAACTCAGAAACAGTAGAATTGTCCATACCCTCTTTTACTGCAATGGCACGTATGGTGCCGTTCTGCATGAAGGGGATAGGATCGGTATATGCTGTTGACGCCGTCGTGGGATCACTACCATCGGTGGTGTAGTAGATAGTGGCACCAGCAGTGGCAGTACTCATGGTGAGCACATAATCAGCCAAAGCGAAGGTTGGCTGCTCGCAGAACACATTAGCAATCGTTTGCTTGGTCTGGAACTCATCCCAACGGTTCGATGCCTTGTAATTATTCAAGGCACTCGACTTGACATAGAGCGTTGCCTGCTGCAAGATGTCGAGGAAAGCATTGCCGTCATTGTCACTGCTCATCTCAGGGGGAGTCATCGGTAGAGCATAGACGCTGGTCAGTTTGACACACTCCGTAAATGCATACTTGCCGATACTGGTAACATTCTCTGGGATAGTGATAGTAGTCAACGATTGACAGGTGTTGAAAGCCCGTTCGCTAATTGTTGTCAGTGTTGTTGGCAGACTGACAGTAGACAGGGCATAGTCATCATCGAAGGCACCTACGGGAATCATGGTGACCCCTTCTGGTATAGACACAGAGAGCAGGTTGTCACAAGCAAAGAATACTTGATTTCCCAGCGTCTCAACACCTTCGGGTATTGTTACAGAAGTGAGTGCATCACAATTGTAGAAAGCATTCTCGCCAATACTCTTCACAGTTGACGGGATGTTGATGCTACGTAGAGATTTACAGTCATAGAATGTGGCTCTGGGGATGTCTGCCAATGTAGCCGGTAACGTAACATTGGTTAAAGTCGAACAACCAGTAAACAGACCATAACCTATAGAAGTTACACTATTAGGGATACGAATTGTCTTGAGTTGAGAACAAGATTGGAATGCTTCATTACCAATCGACTTCAAAGTACTGGGCAGGATTATAGAAGTCAAAGCATTACAACAATTATAAAATGCCTGATTTCCAATCGTCTCCAATCCTTCATTCAGGCTGACGTTCTTCAGATTATAGCAATAGGTGAAGGCACTCGCTTCAATCGTCTTCACACTGGAAGGCAACGTAATGTCGTATAGCTTGTCGCAATTATCGAATGCATTTTTACCAATAGAGGTAATGGTATTGGGCAGACTGATACTCGTCATATTATCAGCATTATTAAATGCCTGATTGCCGATGCGTACTACTGTATAATGCTTGCCAGCATATTCTATCGTTGGAGGTATCGTAATATCCCCTTCGTACTCCCCGGTCTGACGGGGACTCACCTCCACAACATCATCCAAAGTGTTGGGTGCCAACTGATAGTATATATTATTATTTAGGAAGCGGCTTTCAACACTTGCCGTTCCATACTGAGCGACCGAAGACCACTCGCCATCTTTCTCAGCAGCAGCCCAAACATTCAACGAACGGTTGATCTGGAAAGGTTCCGTGTACTTATATCGTTTAGACGAGGTGGATGGATCGGTTCCATCTACCGTATAATAAATAGTAGCGGCATCAATACATGACATGGTAAAAGTCCTGGTATATGAATCATAGTATACAGAAGGTGGATTAACAGCCCATGCCATAACAGTACCCATAACGGCCAGAACGATAGTGGCCAAAATTCTATGTAGCTTACTCATAATTTTCATCTTTATATATTAATAAGGTGTACATTATAAATCAGGTGTAGGATTCTCGTCTTCTCCTGGAGTCTTACCCTCCGTAGTGAAAGTGGCATCAGCACTATAGCCTATGCCGTTGGCATTGCGAACCCATGCACGGACGTGGTAGGTCTTGCCGGAGGTGAGACCGGTAAGCTGGGTGGTGAGCTCTCCGCTCTGACCCTCGACACCAGCCACCTTCACGGACTTGTCATTCACCGTGGGGTTAGCCTGCAGGGAATAGCAGAAGCCACCCTCGCTGGCATCCAGCGAACTGGTGAAAGTGCTCTGCAGCGTGGCCTCGTAACGGGTGATACCAGTAACGACGGGCTGTGTCAGCGACGGGACTGTAGCACCAGCTTGCGTGATGACACACGTACGCTCCAAACGGCCTGAAGAGGTGGTGACGCGGATATTGGCGACACGGGCTTCACTTGTGACGTTGTCGGTCAGCGTGATGCGCACAGGACCTTCATTCGAACCGCTTCTGGTCTCCAACGTCAACCATGTGGTAACATCGGCAGTGACAGTCCAGTCGGCATTACCCAGCACCTGGAACGAATACTCACGGCCCTTGGCGACGGCATCGATGCGCTCTGGCTCGATGGTCATGGTGACGTTCTTGCCAACCTGAGAGACATTGATCTGGGCTGCGGTTCCGCTGTTACCCGTCACCGTGAACACGGCATTGCGCTCATACTCGGTGGTGTTCTTCTGGGCAATGACGGTGACACTGCCGTTGTCAGTACCACCCTCGGTGCTCAGCGACAGCCAGTCGGCACCACCGGTGATGGTCCACTGGGTGTTACTGGTAACAGTAAACACCTGTTCACCGCCATCCTCACCGAAGGTAAGGGTGCGGGTACTGACGTCCATGCTCTCATTGTTGCGGCCCTGCGTCAGCGTGATGATACGCTCCAGGCCACCATCAGTAGTGACTCTTATCTCACAACTGCGCTCATTCAGAGACGAGGGGTTTGCACCGGTGGTGACCTCTACATCGGCTGTGCCTACGCCCTGGACAGGACTTACCTGAACCCAGTCGACACCCTCGGTGATGCGCCAGGGACAATCGGCCTCGATATGAAGCGTGGTGCTGGCGTGATTGCCGCTCATGACGATGTCCGTGACCTTCATATAGTCGGTACTGACGGTGCCTTCGTCGCTATTACTCGTACAGGACAGCAGAAGCGCTGTGGCAAGGACGCTGAGAGAAACTCTCAACGCGCTGTTGGTATAGGGAATTATCTGTTTCATCGTGGTATGTATTTTGAGTCAGTATGCTAGAATGTTGCCATAATGCCGAGGGAAGCGGCAAAACCGCCCTGGCTGAAGTCTGCCTGTGTAGAGATGAGGTCGAAGCTCTTGTCCTTGCTCATGGCGATGCCGTACTCAGGGGCAACAAACACATAGACATGCTTCATGGGAACAGCCAGGAACTTGGCACCGATGGTCAAGGTCTTGCACGAGGCACCGTCGCCAAAGTTGACGCTGCCGTCCTCCTGCTTGGCAGTCAACATGTTCACCGAATAGCCCACCTGG
This sequence comes from uncultured Prevotellaceae bacterium, assembly GCA_946405695.1. The sequence continues at coordinate 34,205 of CAMJIA010000004.1, forward strand.
GGGACAACAGCCATCTTGCGGGTCAAAAGGACCTGGTAGCCGTACTTCACACCGATGCTGTTCATCTTATACGACAGACGGCTCTGGTAGTTGCCACTCTCGTCGTAGGTATTGACAGAATTGGAACTACTGAAGCCGAAGGTATAGCTCAGCTGTACATCGTGGTTACGATAGGTGGCGCCCAGAATACCCGTGGCACCAGACAGACCACGAACGGTATAGCCCGCACCGAAATAGAAAGCGAAGGGCTTGAAGTACTGGATGGGCTGCAGTTCGATGGTATCCTTGGTGACCTGATTGCGCTCCAGCGTGTACTCACGGCTTTGGGAAACATAGCCCTTCTTCTGGAAAGTGAACTGGTGGGAGCCAATGAGCACGGGGGTATGCTCAGACAAGTCAATGTACTTACCACGCTCATCGATGGATGACACACCCTGAGGACGGGTATAGACGCTCAAATAACCGGTATAGGGAGAAGGCGCGATAGCATTGATGGTGTGTTTCTGACCGCGCTTCACGGTGAACGACGTCTTCGAGTCCTCGTAGTTAGCCTTGCGGGTCTCGACAACATAGCTGCCTTCCTTCAGCTGCGTGTCCCAAAGACCGCTGGCAACGCGCTTACCTTGGAAGATGATATCGGCATTATTGTCAACAAGCACACGAACGTCGCCATAGAGGTGGCTCATATCCTTCATCTCCACATCGATGGAAAGTGACTTCTTGTCGGAAGTGACGTACTGCTCCACAGTTCCCTCAATCTTACCGTTTATGGCATGGATAGTGTGCTTACCATAGTTCAGGTACTTATTATAGACGGGAACCTGACCCACATACTCGTTGTCGATATAAATCTCGGACTTCGCGACAGGCGCAGTGATAGTGGCATAGACACCGGTACCGATATCCAGCAGCATCTCGTAGGTCTTAGCGCCTTCGATTGGGACTGGGTAGGCGTAATTACGAAGCACGCCAAAAGCGGAATGGCTGATAGTCAGACGCTGAGCACGGCGGGGAACATAAAGCCAGATCTCACCGGCTTTGTTCTCAACAGCAACAATACCCAAAGAACCGCCGTCGAAACTGAAGCCGGTCTCAGGAGTTACTATCTTGATAAGGGCAGCGGTCTCACCGTTCTCGTCGGTCTTGGAAGTACCATAACGGTTGGCCGTCAGGTCATTGGTAAGCTCACTGAACTGGACGACCTTCATGTTCTGGGCCATCAATGAGCTGCTCACCCAAAGGGAAAAGAAGAGTAATAGGTTTCTCATATCTGTTAATAGTAATTGTTTTAGAATGCAATCTGGTTATTATTGGGGCAAAGATAGTAAATTAATATTAAGAAATAAAGGATGACGTGTTAAAATTTCCTAAAATAGAATTAGAGGATACTTGGTTCGATTATTTTTACTATATTTGCAGCGTGTTAAGTCAAATACTAATCACTAACCAAAAACAACGATTATGAAAAGATTATTGATGTTATTGATGGCTTTTTGCCTGGTAATCCCCACAATGAACGCTCAAAATAAGGTTTTGGAAAAGGCAAGACAGAAAGAGTACAAAACGAAGATGAAGCAGTTCAAAAAGGAGAAATGGCAGGTTTTCGGTACCAGTCGCTCCCTCGACGTTGCCCTATTGGCACATTATGACAAACTGAACACTCTGGGGGATGAAGCTCAGGAGGTTATGGGTGTAGCAACCAAGGTAAAATCAAAGAACATTGGTCACCAGATGGCTATCAACAATGCTTGTCTGACCTATGCGCAACAAGCAGGCAGTCATTTGAAAGGTCGCGTAGTCAGTGACATTATGGGAAATGCCACCGATACGGATGGAGAGTTTGATAAGATGTATTCTGCCTATGAACGTTTGGTTGAAAAAGAGATTAGAGGTGAACTGAAAGAGTCGTTCAGCATCATTCGTAGCAATGGTGACGGCACTTTCGAGATACAGAGCTTTTTCATCGTAAACGAGAAAGCTGCCTCGATAGCCCGCCAACGTGCCTTGGAGAATGCAGCGCGGGAGTCGGCACTAGCCCAGAAGTATGCAGAAAAAGTTAGCGAGTTTGTTAAGGAAGGCGTTAAATAAGAATCAAAGAATGACTTATTTCGATTGCAAATGAGGAACAAGTGCCTACTTATCTTATTATGGATTGGCTGTTGCACTGTAAAGGCACAGACCAATCCTTTTTTGAAGGACTTTCAGGAGTTCCGCGAAGGTGTAAAGTCGGACTACCAGAAATTCCTGGAAGAGGCTAACCGTGGATATGTCGCATTGTTGAGGGGGGAATGGAAAGAAACGGATGCAAGTGGAAAGCTGATACAGCCTAAGGAGGACAAGGTGAAGCCTATCGTACTAAAAGAGGTAAAGAAAGAGAAACCTGTCGAAGAGAAACCTGTCGAAGAGAAACCTGTCGAAGAGAAACCTGTCGAAGAGAAACCTGCTCCAGTAGAAGTCAAAGTCACCCCAGTGCAGATTCCAGAACCTACACCACAGCCAGAACCCGTCGTACCTATTGCTGAAAACAAAGAAGGTAAAGAAGAACCTTTTAGTTTCAGTTTCTTTGGCACTCCGATGCAGGCAAGGCTTGACAAGCAGAATCATTACTCCTTAGTGAAATGCGATAAGGACGGTATTGCTGACGCTTGGGAGATGATGGTCAAAAAGGACTATAGCAATACGATGGTCGACTGTCTGGCCCTGCGTGAACAATACAAATTAAATGACTGGGCATACCTGCAGATGCTAGACAGTCTGACGACTTCCTGCTTTGGAAGAAAGACCAATGAGTCGGTCATGCTGATGAGTTTTCTGTATCAACAGTCAGGATATGATATGCGTATCGGCATAGAGGACGACAAATTGTATATGCTCTTTGCCAGCAACTTCACTATCTATGGTGAGCCGTACTACACTCGCGATAACAAAGATTATTTTATCTATGCAAGAACCAGCAACCAGCCAAGAATGCTGATTTGCAATGCTGGTTTCCCCCACGAGCAGAAGCTCTCGCTATTGATGAAAGAACCGGTACAACTGGCATATGCACCCTCAACTGCCCGACGTCTAAAATCGGAGAGATACAAGGAAATGGATGTTGAGCTCAGCACGAACAAGAACATCGTTGATTTCTATAACAGTTATCCATCGGCAAGAATCGGTGAGAACAAGATGACTCGATGGGGCATGTTAGCAAGAACACCTTTCTATAATGATACTCGCGAACAGGTATTGACCGTTCTGAAGGAGAAAATTAACGGTAAGAGCCAGCGTGATGCAGTCGAACGACTGCTGAACTGGCTTCAGACTGCTTTCGAATATGAATTTGATGAAACTGTCTGGGGACATGACAGGGCTTTCTTCGCTGAGGAGACACTCTATTACCCTTATGACGACTGTGAAGATCGGAGCATCTTGCTGTCACGACTCATCACTGACCTACTGGGAATGGAATGTATCCTAGTGTATTACCCTGGCCATTTGGCAATGGCTGTTCATTTCGATGAAGAAATAAAAGGTGACTACATCGACTTTAAGGGAAAACGTTATATTGTCTGCGACCCCACCTATATCGGTGCATCTATAGGAATGACGATGCCCGACATGGACAATAGTACCGCAGAGGTCGTTATCGTAAAATAGGTTATCGCAGTAGTTGACGACACTGCTCAAGGATGGCCAACAGGTCATCCTTTTTCTCTGCGCGCAACATTTTGATACGGGTTTCGCGGAAGTTAGGAATACCCTTGAAGACAGGACTGGCAGCCAGATGGCGACGGGTATGAAGAATGCCACAGAGTTCTGCAGACTTGCCTTTGGAGCGCATCTCCTCTGTATCACAGCGCTCGATGTTGATACGGAGCTGTTCCTCCAAAACGTCAATCTTCTCGTCAAGAGTAAGTTCGCGACGAGAGAATATCCACGGCTGACCAAAGGTGGCGCGACCAATCATCACGGCATCGACACCATATTGGTCGAAATGTTGGTCGGCATCGTCCAACGACTTGATGTCGCCATTACCGATGATGGGAATATGAATACGAGGATTACGCTTCACCTCACCAATGAGGGTCCAGTCAGCATTGCCTGTATACATCTGTGAACGAGTACGCCCATGGATGGTCAGTGCCTTGATGCCACAATCCTGTAGCTGTTCGGCCAACGAGGTGATGATGAGTTGTTCATGATTCCAGCCCAAACGGGTCTTCACCGTGACAGGTAGCTTCACGGCCTGTACGACCTTCTCCGTAATCTCCAACATCTTGGGGATGTTTTGAAGCATGCCGGCACCAGCGCCCTTGCCTGCCACCTTTTTGACAGGACAACCGAAATTGAGGTCGATGAGGTCAGGACCTGCCTGTTCGACCATCTTTGCCGCCTCGACCATCGCCTCAACATCACGTCCATAGATCTGAATGCCTACAGGCCGCTCTTCGTCGGCAATGGCCAGCTTTCTGACCGTCGACTTGACGTCACGCACCAAAGCCTCGGCAGACACGAATTCCGTATATACCATCGAGGCTCCAAACCGCTTGCAGAGCATACGGAAGCCAATATCCGTGACGTCCTCCATGGGAGCCAGGAAGATGGGGCGCTCGCCCAGTTCTATGTTGCCTATCTTCATATTACTATTTCGGCAGGGAAACCGCCGAACGCTCTAAAACATTTGAGAAACACGGCGGATGCCGGCCACGAGGGTATCAATCTCCTCTTTGGTGTTATACATCGCAAACGAGGCACGAACGGTGCCTGATATGCCAAGACGATCCATCAGGGGCTGAGCACAATGGTGACCCGTGCGCACGGCAATGCCCAAACGGTCCAGGAGAGTGCCCATATCCAAGTGGTGGATAGTGCCTACGTTAAAGGAGACAACAGCGTCCTTGTCAGCGGGGAAACCGCAGACTACAGGACCGTAGATATGCATACCGTCAATGGTCTGCAGCTGCTCCATGCAGTAGCGAGTCAACTCCTCCTCGTAGGTCTTGATAGAATCAAGACCCACACTATTCAGGTAGTCGATGGCGGTAGCAAGTCCGTGGGTGGCCACATAGTCGGGGGTACCAGCCTCAAACTTAAAGGGGAGGCGTTCGAAGGTGGTTTTCTCCCACGTCACCTTGTCAATCATCTCTCCTCCACCCTGATACGGAGGCAACTTCTCCAACCATTCTTCCTTGCCGTAAAGCACGCCGATACCCGTAGGACCATACATCTTATGACCACTGAAGGCAAAGAAGTCACAATCCATAGCCTGCACGTCAATCTTCATGTGAGGAGCACTCTGCGCTCCATCCACCAATACGGGAATGCCGTGTTCATGGGCTATCTTGATGATGTCCTCGACAGGGTTGATGGTGCCCAGCACGTTGCTGACATGAGCGATGCTGACCAACTTGGTATGGTCGGTGATATATGTCTCGACTGAATCGCGACACACACGGCCGTCGTCGGTGATGGGCAAGTGCTTCACCACGATGCCACGCTTCTGTGCCTGTAGTTGCCACGAGACGATGTTGGAGTGGTGCTCCATCTCCGTGACCAGCACCTCGTCACCTGCCTTCATCTGACTCTCGCAGAACGAGCTGGCCACCAGATTAATCGCCTCCGTGGTACCACGCGTAAAAACAATTTCTTCTATTTTACGGGCATTAATGAAACTGCGCACCTTCTCACGAGCTGCCTCATGCAGATCGGTAGCCTGCTGCGAAAGATAGTGCACACCACGATGCACATTAGCATTGACGTTGAGGTACTCGTCGCGCATGGCATCGAGCACACACAACGGCTTCTGCGTGGTAGCCGCATTGTCCAGATATACCAGCGGCTTACCGTATACCTCACGACTCAATATGGGGAAATCTTCTCGTATTTTCTGTACGTCGAACATGTCTATTTCTTAAAATGTGCGGCAAAGGTACGAAAAAATATGCATTATACCTTGTTTATTTCAGAATATTTTGTATCTTTGCACCCAGACAAGGACTATAAAACTATATTGCTTATGAAACAATTTGTACTTTCATTGATGATGGCAACGGCTGTTTGCACGGCGGCTATTGCACAAAACAAGGTAAAGAATGTCTATGCCAGTTCTACGAAACTGAACATAGAGATGTTGCAGAACAGCGACCAGACCGTTCAGCTGAACCGCTATTTCTTCGCAGGTTACAATACGCTATGTCTGCCAATGACCGTCGCTGCCGACCAGTTGGGCGATGTAAAGATCGAGCGCTTCCATGCTATTAAACAGGAGGGCAACATCCTGAATCTTTATTTCGTAGAGTGCACGGCTGATGGAATCCAGGCTGGTGTACCATATCTCGTCAACTCTCCTAAGAATCAGTATCTACGCATCAAGAATACCGATGCTATGACGATTGACAACGAGATACAAGTTGTTCGCATGAGCGATAATAACGGTAACATCGTGACCTTCGGTAGCAGTTGGGAGATGATGGAGAAAGCAGGTCGCTATGGTATTCCTGCTCAGCAGAAAGTGACACCACTAGAGGCTGTACTGATTAAGACTACCCCCGAACAGAAGTTCCTGCCCACCCGTTGTGGTTTCACATGGGACCAGCAGAGTGCTACTGCCCAGGAGTTGCGCATTGTACACCTCTCACAGTCTGAGGCTACGAATATTAACAACATCCGCGTCCAGAACACTTCTGGCGATGCCTATGACCTGAACGGTCGCAAGATAAACAGCAGTGCCAAGGGGCTCCGCATTCAGAACGGCAAGAAGACGATTGTCAAGTAAGTTGACTATATAAAACATTAAAGCTGCGACTCCAAAGAATCGCAGCTTTATTTTTTTATTTGCAGAGTTTACAACCAGAGCATTTATTGAGTTCGCCACGGAATCGCTTCTCTACCAAGTAGTGCAAACGGTCGCGCAGTGGTTCGAGTTGCATGTGGTCAATGACCTCATTGATAAAGGCATTCTGCAACAGCACCTTAGCCTCCTGCAGCGAGATACCTCGCTGACGCATGTAGAACAGTGCCGCATCGTTCAGCTGACCAACAGTTGAGCCATGCGCACACTTCACATCGTCAGCATAAATCTCCAGCATAGGCTGGGTGTACATACGCGCCTCCTTGGTGGCGGTAAGGTTCTGATTGGTCATCTGTGAGGTGGTTTTCTGAGCACCATGTTCCACCAGCACACGACCAGCAAAGGCACCTGTCGACTGGTCGTCAAGCACGTATTTATAGAGTTCATGTGAGTTGCAATGAGGAACCTTGTGAACAATCAGCGTGTTGTTGTCCACATGCTGCTGCTTGTCAGCAATCACACAACCATAACACTGGCACTCAGCGCCCTCGCCTGAGAAGGTGAGGTCGAGTTTATTGCGCGTTGTACCGTTGTGCAGGGTTATCACATTGTGATTAACGCGACTGTTAGCCTGCTGGTCGATATATACATTGCTCACACGTACATTCTTCGCATGCGTCTCTTCCAAACAATAGAGATCCAGCGAGGCGTTTTCACCGACAAAGGCCTCGATAACCTGTGTGGCCAAGAAGTTCTTGTTGTCAGCGGCATGGTCGCAGAACAGCATCTTTATCTCGGCACCCTCTTCGAGCACGATGAGTATACGACGATTCACCATCAGGTCAACATCGCTACGCAGTATGTTGATTACTTGAATAGCACGGTCAACCTTTACATTCTTGGGCACATAGACATAGAGACCATCCTGTGCCAACATGGTGTTGAGGTCAGTAGCTGCATCGTTGGCCTTACCAGCCAGACAGTTGTAGTATTCAGTGGTGGCAAAGTCCTTCAGCGAACCAATGATAACACCCTCAGGCAGATGAGCCTGAGGCAATGCCTGATTATAGAACTGGTCATTGACCACGAAGTACAGACTTGTCGAGAGGTTAGGCACATCACAACGAAATGCGTTGTAAGGGTCAACAGGTATCTGCAAGCGATTCAGGTTCAAGCCGTAGTCGGGGGCAAAGAGTGCCTGCATGTCAGTGTATTTGTAGCGCTCTTGTTTTCGAGTGGGGAAACCACTCGACACAAAGCGCTCAAAAGCCTCATCGCGCACAGCGTTCATCACGTCGTTGCTATGCTCACAAATCATCCCGCGGCACTGCTTATACAGGTCAATATATTGCTGTTCGCTACCCATTATCATTTATCAATTATCATTTATCATTTAGGGCGCAGCCCGCTTATTCCTCGCCTATTTCTTCCTTAATCCAATCGTAGCCGTGCTCCTGAATCTGTACAGCTAGTTCAGGGCCACCAGTCTTTACGATGCGTCCCTTGTAGAGCACATGTACAAACTGAGGCTTGATCATCTCCAACAAACGGTCGTAGTGGGTGATGACGATGCACGACGTCTCAGGGGTCTGCAACTTGTTGACACCCTCAGCCACAATGCGCATAGCATCCACGTCTAGACCAGAGTCCGTCTCGTCGAGGATGCTCAGTTTGGGTTCCAGCATAGCCATCTGGAAAATCTCGTTGCGCTTCTTCTCACCACCGCTAAAGCCCTCGTTCACAGAACGGTTGGCCAGTTTTGAGTCGAGCTCAACTATCTTACGCTTCTCGCGCATCAGCTTCAGAAACTCAGCAGCATTCATGGGTTCCAAACCCTGGTACTTACGCTTTTCGTTGATAGCGGCCTTCATGAAGTTGGTCATCGAAACACCAGGAATCTCCACGGGATACTGGAACGACAGAAACAGACCTTCATGGGCCCTGTCCTCGGGCTTCATCTCAAGGAGGTTCTTGCCGTTGAAGAAAGCCTCGCCCTCAGTCACCTCATAGAGTGGATTACCCACCAACACGGCACTTAAGGTCGATTTACCCGAACCATTAGGTCCCATGATGGCATGCGTCTCACCATCGTTAATCACGAGGTCGATGCCTTTCAATATCTCTTTATCGCCAATCTTAGCGTGTAAGTTTTTAACTTCTAACATCTTACAATTATCAATTGTCAATTATCAATTAGGCCGAAGGCCACTATCCCACCGTTCCCTCAAGAGAAACACTGAGCAACTTCTGGGCCTCGACGGCAAACTCCATAGGGAGCTTTTGCAGCACCTCCTTGGCATAGCCATTGACGATAAGGCCCACGGCCTGCTCAGTGGGAATGCCTCGCTGGTTGCAGTAGAACAGCTGGTCTTCTGAAATCTTCGAGGTAGTTGCCTCGTGCTCGAAGACAGCACTGTCGTTGTGAACATCCATATAGGGGAAGGTATGCGCTCCACAGTCAGAGCCCAACAACAATGAGTCGCAACTGGAGTAGTTACGGGCGTTATCGGCAGTAGATGCTGCACGCACCAGACCACGATACGAGTTCTGTGAGTGACCAGCCGAGATACCCTTTGAGATGATAGTGCTCTTGGTATTCTTACCAATATGTATCATCTTGGTACCCGTATCTGCCTCCTGATAGTTGTTAGTAACGGCGACAGAATAGAATTCCGCCACACTGTTGTCACCACGCAGGATACACGATGGGTACTTCCATGTGATAGCCGAACCTGTCTCTACCTGAGTCCACGAGAGCTTACTATCCACACCACGCAAATCGCCACGTTTGGTGACCAAGTTGAGCACACCACCCTTACCGTTCTCATCACCAGGATACCAGTTCTGCACGGTTGAGTACTTCACCTCAGCACGATTCATCACGATAATCTCTACGATGGCAGCATGCAACTGGTTCTCATCACGCATCGGAGCTGTACAACCCTCTAAGTACGAGACGTAAGCATCGTCGTCCGCAATAATCAGCGTACGCTCAAACTGACCCGTATTCCTTGCGTTGATGCGGAAATACGAGCTGAGCTCCATAGGACAACGAACACCCTTGGGGATATAGACAAACGAACCGTCGCTGAACACGGCGCTGTTAAGGGCCGCAAAGAAGTTATCACGATAAGGCACCACCGTGCCTAAATACTGTCGCACCAAATCGCCATGTTCCTTGATGGCCTCGCCAATGGAACAGAAGATAACACCCTTTTCGCGCAGTTTCTCCTTGAAGGTGGTCTTTACCGATACGCTATCCATAATGGCATCAACGGCGGTGTTGCCACTCAAGGCCAGACGCTCTTCAAGGGGAATGCCTAATTTATCAAAGGTTTTCTCCAGCTCAGGGTCGATCTTGCCGTCGCCTTCGGGCTTCTTGGCCAGTGGGTCAGCATAGTAACTGATGGCCTGATAGTCTATCTCTGGCACATGCACATGGCCCCACTTAGGTTCCTGCTGCTCTTTCCAGTAGCGAAACGCCTTAAGTCGGAACTCGAGCATCCACTCGGGCTCCCCCTTCTTAGCAGAGATGAGCCGAACGATATCCTCGTTCAGCCCTTTCTCTATGATTTCAGTATGTACGTCGGTAGTGAACCCAAACTCGTATTTTTGTTCAGCTACCTGACGTACAAACTCATTCTTTTCACTTTTCACTATTCACTATTCACTTTTCGTTAGCGAAGCGCTAAAGTTTCTGTTCTACCTCAATCTCAGTGAAGGTCTCAATGATATCGCCTACCTGGATGTCGTTGAAGTTAACCAGTGAGATACCACACTCCAGACCCGTAGCCACTTCCTTGGCATCGTCCTTATAACGCTTCAGGGCGTCGATAGGAGCGGTGTGGATGACAATACCGTCACGGATGACACGGGCCTTATCCTTGTTATGTACCTTACCCTCGGTAACCAGACCACCGGCAACGGTACCCACCTTGGAAATCTTGAAGACCTGCTTGACCTCGATTTCACCAGAGACAATCTCCTTCTTCACCTTGTCGAGCATACCCTGCATGGTCTGCTTCACATCGTCGAGTGCGTCGTAGATGATAGAATAGGTATTAATCTCGACTCCTTCGCGCTCAGCAGCACGACGGGCATCGGCAGAAGGACGTACCTGGAAACCGATGATGATAGCCTCTGAAGCACTGGCCAGCATGACATCGTTCTCTGAAATCTGACCTACGGCCTTTGAAATGACGTTGACCTGTACTTTCTCGGTAGAGAGTTTGATGAACGAGTCAGAGAGTGCCTCGATAGAACCGTCGGTATCACCTTTCACGATGATGTTCAACTCATGGAACTCACCCAAAGCGATACGGTGTGAGAGTTCATCCAGACCAAGCTTCGTCGTGGTACGCAGGCTCTGCTCACGCTGCAGCTGAATACGCTTGTTGGCGATTTCGCGAGCCTCCTGCTCTGACTCCATCACGTGGAACGAGTCACCAGCAGTAGGAGCACCGTTCAGACCCAAGATGATAGCGGGCTCTGCAGGACCAGCCTTTTCAATGCGTTGGTTACGCTCATTGAACATAGCCTTGACCTTACCCCAGGCAGTACCTGCGATAACAACATCGCCAACCTTCAGTGTACCATTCGATACGAGTACGGTAGAAACATAGCCACGACCCTTGTCGAGTGATGACTCGATGATGGAACCCGTTGCCTTGCGGTTAGGATTAGCCTTCAGGTCGAGCATCTCGGCCTCGAGGAGTACCTTCTCCAGCAACTCGTAGACACCCTGTCCCTTCTTGGCACTAATCTCCTGACACTGGTACTTACCGCCCCAGTCTTCTACGAGGAGGTTCATATTAGCCAGGTCCTCACGAATCTTATCGGGGTTGGCACCTGGCTTATCAATCTTGTTGATAGCAAATACCATCGGTACGTTAGCAGCCTGAGCATGAGCGATAGCCTCCTTAGTGGTAGGCATCACAGAGTCGTCAGCAGCAACGATGATGATGGCGATATCCGTCACCTGAGCACCACGGGCACGCATAGCGGTGAACGCCTCGTGACCAGGAGTATCCAGGAAGGTGATGCTCTGTCCATTCTTTAGCGTCACGTTGTAAGCACCGATGTGCTGGGTGATACCACCAGCCTCACCAGCAATCACGTTGGTGTTGCGGATATGGTCCAGCAACGAGGTCTTACCATGGTCAACGTGACCCATCACGGTAACGATAGGAGCGCGAGTCACCAGATCGTTTTCGTCATCCTCCTCCTCTGTAATGGCATTCTGTACCTCAGCAGAAACGTATTCTGTGGTGAAACCAAACTCATCAGCAACAATGTTGATAGTCTCAGCATCCAGACGTTGGTTGATAGACACCATGATACCGATAGACATACAGGTACCGATGACCTGGTTGACACCAACGTTCATCATGGTAGCCAGCTCAGAAACCGTCACAAACTCAGTGAGTTTCAGCACCTTGCTCTGTGCTGCCTCTGCTGCCATCTCCTCGCTCATACGCTCAGCAACAGCGTCACGCTTCTCACGACGATACTTAGCACCCTTCTTGTTCTGGTTCTTTGAGGTCAGACGGGCCAGTGTCTCCTTTACCTGGCGTGCTACTGCCTCGTCGTCAACCTCCAACGGCTTGACAGGACGGTTCTTCTTATTCTTGTTCTTGCCCTGTCCCTGCTGCTGATTGTTGTTGACACCTTTATTGTTATTCTTGTTCTTACCTTGCTGACTGGCCTGCTTGGCTGCAGCCTCGATATCTACCTTGTCGGTACGGATGCGCTCACGCTTCTTGCGCTCGCCAGCAGCTTTCTCCTCACGCTCCTTGCGACGTTCCTCCTTGGTCTTCTTCTTAGGACGCGTGCTCTGGTTGAGTGAGTCGAGGTCAATCTTACCCACCACATTCAGTTGGGTAGCAGGCTTCATGAAGTCACCAGGAGTCTTGGCCAACTCCGGCTCTGCATTGTCGGCAGAGTCCTCTACAGCCACTTCCTCTTCTTCCTCCTCAACAGCGGGCTGCTGTTTGGCAACCTCCTGAACGACAGCCTGAGGCTGAGCTTCAGGTTCTGACTCTGGTTCTTGAATTGGCTCTGGCTCTTTGACAGGCTCCGGCTCTGGTTCTGGAGCGGGGGCAGGAGCAGCCTTAGGCTTGCCAACCTGAGAGAGGTCAATCTTACCCAGCGTCTTCAGTCCGACACGCTGCTCAAGCATCTCCTCGGTCTTGGTAACCGCTTTTTCGGCCTTCTCAGCCTTCTCGACCTTCTTTTCCTTGACTTTCTTGGTAAACATCATATCAGCCTGAGTCTTCACAGCCTTGTCGGTGCTAAACTCATCAACCAAAGCCTGATACTGTTCATCAGAAATCTTGGTATTTGTAGTAGCATCGTCACGGATTTCGCCCAGACTGCTCTTCTTCTTCAGAAAGTCAACAGCCGTCTGAAGTCCTATATTCAGTTCTGATAATACTTTATTTAATCGTACACCCATTAATTCTCAATTTTCAATTTTCATTTTACAGTTTACTCGAACTCAGCCTTGAGCACTTCCAGCACGTGATCAACGGTTTCCTCTTCGAGGTCAGCCTTCTCAATCAGCATCTCGCGGGGAGCGTTCAACACAGCCTTGGCGGTATCCAAACCGATAGCCTTGATAGAATCGATAATCCACTGGTCAATCTCATCAGCAAACTCGTCGAGGTAGATATCCTCATCGGCCTCACCTTCGTTGACTACACGGAAGACGTCGATGGTGTACTCTGTCAGCATAGAGGCGAGCTTGATGTTCAGACCACCCTTACCGATAGCCAGAGAAACCTCCTCAGGCTGCAGATAAACCTCTGCCTTGTGCTCCTCAGGATTCAGTGTGATACTGGTAACCTTAGCAGGTGCCAGAGCACGCTGGATGAACAACTGGGTATTGCTGGAGTAGTTGATAACGTCGATGTTCTCGTTGCACATCTCACGGACAATGCCATGAACACGGCTACCCTTGACACCTACGCAAGCTCCTACTGGGTCAATGCGGTCATCATAGCTCTCAACAGCTATCTTAGCACGCTCACCCGGCATACGGGCAATGCGACGAATGGTAATCAGACCATCCTGAATCTCAGGAACCTCAGCCTCCAACAGACGCTCCAGGAATTGATTGCTGGTACGTGACAGGATGATGCGAGGATTGTTGTTCTCATTCTGTACCTCCTTGACGATGGCACGAACAGTCTCACCCTTGCGATAGTTGTCGGCAGGAATCTGCTCCTGTTTTGGCAAGTGCAACTCGTTACCCTCATCGTCGATGAGCAGTACCTCACGTTTCCACATCTGGTAAACCTCGGCACTAACCACCTGACCAACCTTGTCCTTATACTTCTGGTAGAGCGAGTCGTGCTCCAACTCCAAAATCTTGGAAGCCAGCGTCTGACGCAGGTTCAGGATGGCACGACGACCAAACTTCTGGAAGTCAACCTCTTCGGACACCTCTTCACCAACCTCGTAGTCTGGCTCAATCTTCTGGGCCTCAGAGAGTGAAATCTCCTTGTTCTCATCCTGCACCTCACCATCGGCAACCACAATACGGTTGCGGTGAATCTCAAAGTCACCCTTGTCAGGGTTCACAATGACGTCGTAGTTCTCGTCAGAACCGAACATCTTGGCAATCACGTTGCGGAAACTTTCCTCCAATACGCTTACCAAGGTAGTGCGGTCAATGTTCTTTGTCTCTTTAAATTCCTGAAAGGTCTCAATCATTGATGGACCCTTCACATTCTTTACTGCCATAATATTTTATTTTTTAACTTTTAATCTCTTATTTGAAATTCAACAGGTACTTACAGTACTTCACGTCAGCGGTCTTGTAGGTCTTGTCGACCTCTACCAACACGGGACGCTTCTTGCCTTCCTGATGCTGCTTCTCCTTGACAGTAACAACAAACGTATTGTCGTCGCTGGCTGCCTTCAGCACACCCTGAAGTTTGATACCATCGTTCTGTAATACCTCTACCTCCTTACCAATATGGTTCTTGTACTGCTGCAATACCTTAAACGGCTGGCCGATACCGGCAGAGCCTACCTCCAATTCATAATCACCAAGCTCTTCACCAAGCTTCTCCTGTAAGAAGCGGCTCAACTCAGCACAATCTTCAATCCATACACCATCGGCATGGTCAATCTCAATGACGATGCGGTCATCGCCAGTCATCTCTACATCTACCAAATAATAGTCGCCCTTCTCGAGCCACTCCTCAACTGCTGTCTTAATGACGTTTTTGTCTATCATACTTTTGTTGTTAATTAAAACAAGATTGCAAAGCCATAAGGCTTAAAAGTCAAAGAATGAGAGGCTCTTGCGAACCCCTCATTCCTCTGAACGGGTGCAAAGGTACGAAAAATCTGCGAATACTGCAAGTATTTTGCTGATTTTCTTTTCCTTACCCCATTATTTTTTCTATTTCTTGATATGTATGCTTAACATCTGTGGGTCAAAGGTTATTCCCTCGCTTTCAATAAATGTTGACAACACCTTCTGATCTGCTAATTGTCGAGGGGTACCGACGTGCAGTTGTTCGGAAGTCATCAGCCAGAGGGTATCTGCCAACTGTAGAGAGATCTCCACGTCGTGCGTTGACAGAAAGATGGTTTTCTGCTCATCATGTGCCAAACGCCTTAATAGCTGTAGCAGTTCCACCTTGCTGGGATAGTCGAGGAATGCCGTCGGCTCATCGAGATAGATGATTGGCGTCTGCTGAGCTAATGCCTTGGCAATCATCACTTTCTGACGTTCTCCATCACTGAGCGACTGCACCAAACGATGACGTAATGCATCGATGCCGACCAGTTGGATGGACTCATCAACAATCCGCACGTCATCCTGCGACATCACACCCCAAAAACCAGTATAGGGAGCACGCCCCATAGCTACCATCTCGTCAACAGTCATGTTCCTAACGTGCGGTTTTTCTGTCAGTACCACACCTATCAACTGGCTGAGTTCCTGGTCAGAATAAGCAGTGAGAGACTTGCCTTGTAGGAGAATGTTGCCATCCAGCGCAGGAAGAAAAGCAGACAGCGTACGCAAGAGCGTTGACTTGCCGACACCATTTCTACCTAGCAAACAAGTTAGCTCACCGCTACAAATGGTAGCGTTCAGCTGGTGCGCAACGGTCTTTTTTCCGCCTTTGATAGTATATCCGATACTTAGGTCTTGTAGTATGACTGTTTCCCTCATGCTGCAAAGATACATATTTTATACAGAATATCGCGCGATAAGTGCAGAAAAAATCTTGTTCCGCTGCAACAATGCTGCATTTCCCGTCATGATGAGTTGCTTACGGGCACGTGTCATGGCAACATTCAACTTGCGGTCTATCGTATGACCATCCTCCTGAAAGCTGTTGGCTGTCAAAAAATCGAGCTGATAAGGACGCTGAATGGTAAACGAATAGATGATGACATCGCGCTGACTACCTTGGTAGCGCTCAACGGTGTCGATGCTGATCTGGTCCAATTGGGGCAAACCCAATTGCACTATTTCGCGCCGTATCATCGCTATCTGATTACGATAGGGTACGATGACGCCTACCGTACGGTTCGGATCAAAACGGTCAACACCATACTGGCGATAGATACGTCGAAGAAGGTCGGCAACAATACGTGCCTCTGCCTCATTGACTTTATCGGAGGCGAGGGACGAGGAGTCAGAAGGGAGAGAACTATCGCTGGGAAAGAACAGCACACGATGCTGCTTCAATAGGTCATCGACTGCATCTTCTGAGGACTGAGCATAGTCGAGTGTCGTTTCCTCCTGGTGAGGCAAGGGGACGGGCAATAACTGTTCGCGATGATAGAAGAAATCGTTGGGGAAGTGCGCTATATCGGGGTGCATGCGTCCCTGATAGCGTAACAGTCCTACGAAATCGGTACGTCCTGCCTGTCGTTCCTGCTGTAGCAGACGTTCGAAAAGTGAACGACGACAGTCATGCAGACGTGGTTCATCGTCAGGTTGCGCAACAACAGCAGGAAGCTGTTTATGGTCTCCAACAAGGATAAAACGATCTACCTGGTCTGACAAGAGGATACCGATGATGCTTGGTTCCAGAATCTGCGAAGCCTCATCGACAATGCACAGCGAGAAGTGTTTCAGTTGGAAGAGGAAAGGACGGGCCTGTAGCGTGGATGTCGTAGCAACGATGATGCGCGTCTGTTGCAACTGTTGGCGAATATCGCTAAGTTGTGGACGTTCGCCCATCCGCTTGTCGAGCAGATGGTCTACAAAACGTGGGTCGCAGGAATCTTCGTTACCAATGCGTAGGAAGTCATGGCTGGCACTGACCAGCATATCACAGATTTCATCAACAGCGCGATGGGTGTAGGCGGTGAGTAAGATAGACGAGGGATGATGGCTGATGGAAGAGGTTAAAGCCTCCCCTACCATGAAGCGGAGAGCCATTGACGTCTTGCCTGTTCCTGGAGGGCCTTGCAGCAGGAAATAGTCTTTGGCCTGCATCGCCTTGAGGATGATCTCGTCGTAGTGTGGATGATAGGCATGCGACAACGTGATAGTGCTGTCTTTCTGTGGAGCACGTTTACCCAACAGCAACGCACGCTTACTGGGTGATGCCGAACAGAAAGAGAAGACGGCACGCAAAGCGGAGGTACTACCCACGTCCGACGAAGCATGCTCTACAGCATAATGTCCTTCGCCAAAGAGATGTGGATTCTGCTGACGTTCATTCAAACGGATGATGGTCTCTTGGCTGGAAAGACTGACAAGGGTGCCTTTATACAGGATGCTATTACGCACATCAGGGTCCTGCTCATAGCGATAGAGATAGACCATATCGCCCCTACGGAAATTGGGCAATACGTCGGCAGTATCCACAGAGAGTACAACAGTTTCTGGCGACTTGTCAGCAATGGTTCCCATCAGGATGTTACCCGTCTCCAGTTTCTCGCTGAGTGGCATGTTCCACAGGTCGCTGGTAGCACCACCCTGCCCTTCCTGCACACCCACCTTCTGAGCCAGCTGTTCGCGATAGACAAAGGTAAGCATCCGCTCTACATAGTCGCGCTCTTCAGCTGCCAAACGATGAAACGGCTGGAGCAACTGATTCACGCCTTCACGGATATACCTGTCAAAGAACGTACGCTTCTCTTGATTCTCCAGTAACAACTCTGCACGCAGTTGTGGGATGATGTTGCTGAAACCTTTGCGGGCTATACTCATCTCTTGTGCAACAATGCTGTTGCGCAAACGGATAGCCTCACGAAACAGCTGCTGGTAGTAGTTGACAACAAGCAGTCCCTGACGGGCAGGATATTTGGAGTAAAGCAGACGGATATCCACTTTGTCGGGGGGCAGATTAAAGTTCGAACGCAGCACACCATAATATAATAATAGCTGCACATAGTGGTCTTCCTTATGCTGCTGAGAGGCGCCACACTCGATGTTCCAGTTCTTGCCAGACTTCTGCTCCACCAACAGACGCATATCGTCAGTCATCAGGTCGACACGTCCCTGCAATCCCAACTGTTCACAGACAAAAGATGGTTCCAATAGGGCATGCTCGCGATCGTAGTCGCTGAACAGAATATCAACAGCCTCTTGGATGTTTGCTACCTGCTGGCGACTCTCCTCCTTGAAACGTTGACCATCGAAAGGTGAACAGGTACAGAACTGCAAAGCCTGTTCACGAAAACTCGTACGCAGACTGTCGCCATAGGATGCATCAGACTGATTGATGAGGTCATCGAGTGCTGTACCTGCAAAGTTACCCAACAGAATCTGCTGGCTGTTGGCACGTGGCTTCAGTCTGTTGAGCAGATAGCTGAGTGGATGGTGCCCATAGTCCTGAAAACACGCAGCTATAGCAGAGATATCTATCAGGAAGTCAGGCTCGACAACGATGAGCGAAGGAGTGACGGAGGTACCATCAATAGTACAGTCGAGCAAGTTCAGCTGCATACCTTCCGTGAGCAGGTTGCCAGCAGTTTCTTTGTCGAAAGAGTCGACATAGTCAATGCATATAGTCCCCTCTGTGGTGGTGGCATAAATATAGGTAGCATCCCAACTGGTGACGACACAGCGCAGGACATGTTGCCTGGGTTTGTGTCCAACAACAAACGGACGAGGTTCAGCAGGCAGTCTCGTCAGAAGTTCATGGGGAATGGCGACTTTAAAGACGCCAGAAATGAACTGAGCCAGGGCCCGAATATCGTACAGCCAATCGTCCTTATCCTGGAGTTTGCGACCATTAGAATGTACACGCATCTGCTGAACAGCGATGCGCTCACGCATGGCAATGCCGTGACGCTTACAGAGGAAGTCTACCTGTGAGAAAACATTACCGAACCCTTGGCGTGTGTCGCGCAACGCCTCACCACAGGCCAGAACCAGTGTCTCGTGCATGAAGCGCAACGACACTGCCGATGGTTCCCGCGTTGTGAGTTCTACACAACGGTCATAGAGTTCGGAGACCTCCACAGCAGCTTACTCCACCTTAGAAGTCATCTGGTTGCGCAGTCCCTTATAGCCTGTCAGGTAAGCCTTGGCAGAGCCGAAAGAGAGGAACATGTCCAAACGGACAGGCAGATGGTTCTTATCGTCAGTGATGTAGAAGCGGATAAGTTCGTGGTTTTTTCCGTCCTCACGTTCGATGAACGAGAATACCAGACAACGGAACTTCGTATCGCTGTTTTTCATCTTCACATTGGTGATGCCATTGTACTTCAGCCACGAGTTGGCAACACTCGATGCATCAGCAATGGGCAAGGGAATCTTGTCGCCCACCTTCAGTTTCGAGGCGTCAAAGTTACGGGCACGCAGATAGACACTCATCATGTCGTAGAGACAGTCTTTGTACTCCGACTCCTTCCAGTAGTGTTCCCCACGGCTATTGATTTCGTGCTGCTTCAGATGGCAGTTGCCTTTAGGGTAGGTGTACCACAACTCATCGACGTAGTAGCGCTTGCCTTCACGAGCTCCTTTACGATAGTAGAGCGGCTCCAGGTTCAGCGTTGTGTAGCTGAGCAGCGTGTCGCGCATGACAAACATGTTGTCCAACTTACTGTTACCACGAGTGATAAGACTGCAACGGAAGGCATCCTGTCCGTTAAAGGTTGACTGAACAGTCGACATAGAGGCAGTACCCACCTTCATCCATACGAACTTCCAGTTGAAGTAAAGGTCGTAGCCTACAAACTCGCCCGACTTAAAGGCGTTATTCTCAATACCACACTGGGCAAACGATGACAGGAACGTCATGCTGAACACCCATAAAATGATAAATCTTTTCATATTTCTTTGCTTTTTATTTTTTTATCCCATTCTTGATATATTGTATGCCCAGATTCGCTGCACGATCGGCATTACGGTTTCTCCTCTGACGCTTCTTTTCTGCCTTCTTCTTGACGAGGTTCGATGGTTTCTGCTGGTTGAGTGGCAGTTGTGTCAGGTTCCACGACAGGGTGATGTCAAATTTCGCCTTGGTCTCTATCTCACGAGAATAGTAGTAGACAGCTTCTGCCTGTTGGTCGGCATCATAGTCGCCTGTATCCCACACGCCATTGTCATTACGGTCGATGAAGGCTCGTGCATAGTAGATTCCTGGGCCTACATAGTAGAACGATGCCGTATGATCGGACTCCATCTTGCTCTTAGCCACAGGTTTATCACTCTTGTCAAGCAGTTGTACGACGACAGCAGCACTATCTGTATAGCCACTGATGTCAAAGAACAGCGTCGCATAGTCATCGAGCGTCTTTACCTTGATACCTTGTTTGTAAGGTTTGCACGCCTTGCCATAGATATCGACGATGGCGGCACTGTCAACCTCAAAGCTATACTCGGACCCAGGTTTCCAGTCGACTACCAACTCATAACAGCGCAAAAGACTGTCGCGCTGACGGAACTCGTAGCTGGCATTATACCATAGCGTATCAATCTTTGTATAAAGGTGGATGCCCGCTGTGTCCAGTACTGCAGGTGGTGTAGGCACCTCGATATGGATGGAGCGGTTGGGGTCCATTGACTGCGGTGCATTGTATTTGGGCTCCAAGGGCTTCACAGGATAGATACTGTCGTAAGGCTCTTCACGCTTACGCTTCTTCTCCTGTTGTTTGAGCCATGTCTCGTATTCTTTCTGCTGGGCTTTTACTCGCTTCTCATAAGGTGTCTTGGCCAGAACCTCAATGGCAGAGTCCGTATGTTCAACGAGCCTGCCCAGCGAATCCGTCATCTGATAAGTAAGGTCCATCCGCAGGGTGTCTTGGTTGACCAACAACGTGTCGCGCAACCAATAGGTGATAGAGTCTTTCTTGGCGTTCGTCTCCACGATGAAGGCATCGTCGCTATTGAAGTTCAGACCACGGATAATGGGCAGTTGCTCGCTGCCATAGCTGAAGAAAATATTAATACGGTCAGCCTCCTTACGCTCCGTCTTCAGCAGATAGCGATCAGTCTGTATCTCCTGGAAAGCCGTCAGCACGATATCGTCAGGGTAGTAGTGCATGTAGTGCACCTGTGCAATACTGTCAATGTGAAGGGTGTCGCGCCAGATAGTGTCTTGACGTATGTCTGGCTTGACGTACGGCTTGTAGGTCTCGTGCGAGAAGGCTATCATCTCGCTCTTCTGCGTGAACTTATAGTTGCCATCAGCATCCTGCAGGGCATAGATGCGGTATTCGCCTTCGGCAACGCCCTTGATAACAAAATGTCCGTTGGCATCGGTACGTGCTACACGTAGTAGCGGCTTGGTACGAAAAGCGGAGTCTGCAAGGTCTTCATACAGTCCGACAAGAATACTCGATACGGGGTCCAGATTCTCTGCACTAAGCACCGTACCTGACACTTCGAGGGTGTCTGTCTGCTGACCCGTCGAGAAGGTAAAGGTGTAGTTGCCCAACGGATTGTCTTCGTTATTGTCGCTGATGGCATCGCTGAAGTCGATGGTATAGGTCATATCGGGTTTCAGCGTGTCCTTCAGCTCCACGACAATCTTCTTGCCCTTAGCCTGTATTTCTGGCATCTCCAGCTGAGGAGGAGAGACGATAACGTTCTGTGTGGCGTCGGCAAGTTTGATATACTCGTCGAAATATATGTTTATCTTCTTGGTATTCACACCAGTAGCCTTGTCTGCAGGCATACTGCCCAAAACCACAGGAGGGTCGTCGTCATACCATCCGCCATCGGGCGAACCCATGCGGGCACAACCAACAGCCAATAGCAAACAGCTAATAGCCAATAGACAATATTGTAGTCTCCTCATGCGTTCAACGTCAATAATTGTTCGATATGCTCGCGTGAATTGCTCAGACGAGGCACTTTGTGCTGACCACCCAGCTTACCCTTCATCTTCAGCCAGTCATTAAACAGACCCTTTTTCGCCTGAATGATTTCCAGGTGTTGCAGGGTGATGTCCTTATAGCGTTTGGCCTCGTAGTCGCTGTTGATTTCCTGCAGCTTCGTGTCCAGCAGGTCAGCAAACTGTGCCAAGTCGTTTGGCGCCTTGGAGAACTCGATGAGCCACTGGTGGCGACACTTGGCATTGGCATCCATAAAGACTGGAGCTGCAGTATATTCCAGCACCTCAGCACCTGTCTGTTCGCAGGCGTAGGCCAGTCCTTTCTCGGCATTATCCACGATAAGCTCTTCACCAAAGGCATTGATGAAGTGCTTAGTACGACCAGAGATAAAAAACTTATAGGGATTGGTAGACGTAAACTGGATGGTATCACCAATCTCGTAGCGCCATAATCCACAGCTGGTAGAGATAATCATCGCGTAATTCTTACCTGTCTCCACACCCCACAAAGGTACGATGTCGCCTCCGTCAATGGGTCGGAATTCGTAGAACACCCCATAGTCCAGCATCAGCAGCATGGCCTTGTCCATTGGGTCATCCTGCAGTCCGAAGAAACCCTCTGAGGCATTATAGGTCTCCATATAGTGCATGTTGGGCGAGGTGATGAGCTGTTCATACTGCTTACGATAGGGCGTGAAGGCCACACCACCATGGAAGAACACCTCAATGTTGGGCCACACCTCTTCGAGATGCGTCTTACCCGTCATCTCCATCATGCAGTTCAGTACGGACAGCATCCACGAGGGTACGCCACTGATATTGGTGACGTTCTTGTTCATGGCCTCACGGGCTATGCGCTCACGCTTTACCTCAAAGTCAGAAAGCAAAGCCGTCTCCTTCTTGGGCACACGTATCAGATTGACCAGCGGATTGATGTTCTCTATCAGAATAGCGCTGAGGTCACCCACCAGCGAGCCTGCTACATTGTAGTTAGGTGCATGGCTGCCACCCAGTATCAGGCCCTTGCCGTCAAACATCCGTGACTTGGGGTTATTCCTCAGGTAGAGAGCCACCGAGTCGCGTCCACCTGCATAGTGAATCTTCTGCAGACCCTCGTCGCTGACAGGGATGAATTTCGACTTGTCATTCGTAGTGCCTGAAGACTTGGCATACCACCTGACACGTCCTGGCCATAGCACATCGCGCTCTCCATGACGCATGCGGTCAATGTCACCCTTCAGCTCCTCGTAGGTGTTGACAGGCACCATCGAGACGAACTGGTCATAATCCTTGATATTGTCAAAGGCATGATTCCTGCCGTATTCTGTATCCTTAGCAGTATGTATCAGATGCTCCAGCACTGCCCGCTGCAGCGCCTCTCCCCCATTCAGATGCTTCTCCAAAGCCTTCTGACGGGGCTTAAACACATTTCCTATTATCTGAGTCAGACTCATGGTCGTACAAATATTTGCCTGCAAAGGTAATACTTTTTTCTGAAACCACACATTTTCTCCCTACCTTTTAATAATTATAAGCAAAAGCAGGCTGAAGCATGTGCGTTACTCATCTTTCCACCACGTATCTTTCAGCTTACAGATAGCCTGGCTGATACAATTCATCGTCTTACAAAAAGGAACGGTGATATTATCTTCCTGAGTCATAAACTGATAAGACCAAGGAGTCAACAGCAGCAGATTGCCAGCTGCACAGTCATCCATTCTATCGGCAGAAGGATGGTAAATATCAGGAAACCCATTATCCTCTATCCTGATAACAGCATAACCACACAACAATGCCTGGTCAAGGATTTCTTGTTCGCCCCTTGCAATGCGAGCAGATACCAATACAGCGCCAGTAGCCGCCTCAGCCAAACATCGAGCCTTCTGCTGTTCAAACAATCCTGCATCCTTACGATGACAGACCACTGGGAGCAGCCGTCTGTTCAGTAATGTCAGGTTTCCATAGCTATCACATGCCACATGCCCGTTTTTCTTCATCAATCGCTTCTCAATTGCAGCAAAACTGTCAGCACTTAACTGCTGAGGGCATTCACGTTGCAGATATCCCTTCAGCGCTGGTATGCTTACAGCTGTATCAACAGTATTACGTTGAGGATAGAGCCATTCACGATTGGCCATCCTCATCAGCCGATTACGAGGGTTCGCACGAATATATGCCCGTTGTGTAGCCAGCTGTTCTTCATCCACAGGCATCACGTCACAGTAGCCCGCATCGAACAGCGGTGGCAGCGCTCCACCTGATGCAGCATGCTTGACGACTGAATCGCCAAGCGCACTATCACTCCTTACTTTTCCTGCGTTGTTGTCCTTTAGTGTACCTGCGTTATTGCTGTTTAGTGTGCCTGGCGATTCAGTCGCCAGGCCTTCTCCCGCCAAGCTTTCTTCCTGCGCTATCTTTCCCGTTATCGCCCAATAGCGCTTGTTGCACCCCAACTTAAAGCCAGCAATGACATGCCCCAGATGTGTAGCCTTCCCATTCTGAGACACCACATTACTATGCGCCATCAACAAAAAGTGCAGATGCTCAGGCATTACGACATACTCCACCACCTCCAACATGGGATAGTACCGATGGATGCTTTCGCGAAGTTCCTTCTCCACCATCTTCCCTATAGGCGTCAGTTCTACATGCGGAACATCGCTGTCGTTATCTGGTTTATCCAACCTTCCAGCCATTCTGCCCAAAGGCTGGTGCAACCCTTTCGCCACACTAATTGTAATATGATAACAGCCCTTCCAGCTATAGTCATGCGCACGACATCGCCGTTTCATGCTATGTATCGTTGCCTTCTTAAAGTCCCTATCCATCATTTATGATTATTTCAACAACGCAAAGGTAATGAAAAATAGCATGAGGGCCAAAAGAAATCCGCGTTTTTCTTTAGGCGACCAGTGTAAAAACGCAATTGCGACCAGTGTGAAAACGCATTTGCCAATAGTGTGAAAACGCAATTTAGTTGCGTTTTTTGTTGTTGCTCTTTGCCTGAAAGATGCTGGCTGAAGCTTGGTAACTTCAGCCTGTAGAATGGATAAGAGCCCATTTAATAATTACTCGTGCTTTCACACGTCTGATGAAAACAAATCAAATAATCACATAGTACCATCTGTCTGTATACTGCTCTCTCCTCCGAAAACACCCCACCGGCGTGAAGTCCATATGAGACTTTTTATCTCATGTTTCTCAGTCCCCATTATTTCAGTAAGCTTCGAATGTGTCATCCCGCATGGCCAACCATTATAGAAGTAGTTATATTCTTCCGCATCATAAATTTTTGCTTCCGTATATTCCGTACTATCGATACCTTGGTTCAGTTCGTCTAGATGCTTATCGCTTACCATCATGTTCATCATACCTTTTACAAGGTCCTTGACTTCTTCTTTCGGAACAGTTGTTTCTGTTCCACAATGTATATAATAATCATTGTCGAAACCGTCCTCCTCGTCTGTTTTTCCGTAGCTTGCTATCAGTACGAGATGTTGAGGGAATCCGTTCTGTGATGACTCGTCTCTTTCGGTTTTTCCAATGCGATAGGATTTTCCATAAAGTTGGAATAGTAACTGCAAATCTTCACATTGATCATAGTAAGCTTGCTCATTGACATAATAACTACTCAATTTTGCCTCAAAACGCTGGCGAGGTATTATCTCATTCAATTGGGGATAATTGCTATATAAGGAATCGAACATGAGTTTTATAGATTTTTTCATAAAATCTCTAACCTCAACCCAATTATCTATATGCTGAAGCGTTCCATATTCATCAGTAGATAACATGTATTTAACGTCTCCCATTGTATCCATAATCGTTTGCATAACATGAGCCATCAAGGTGTCTTTATATGCCTCGATAGTTGTTTTTATGGGAGTATATTCTATAACGTAACCTTTGGAAGTAGAGTCAACAACTACCAATTGAATCTCGCTCTTGATGTAATGATCTACGATAGTATCATTATTTTCAACCTTAGCTTCATAGTCTTCATAGAGATAAGACAAGGTATCATTCTTACAAAAATATGCAATAACGTTGATAAGTGAATCTTTACTCTCCTGCTGAGCACTTACTACCTGAGCTGCAATAGGTAGGGTAAACAATTGCAGCATGAATGCAAAGATGATATAAAAGACTTTTGTTTTCATGAAAAATTTGAATGTGTTTTAATTGGGCTGCAAAGGTAATCATTTCTTTCTTTGTAGCCAAATATTAGACACGGAAAAGAGAAGATAGTTCCCAACATCATTGGTTTATTTCCCTCGAACCCAGTATTTATGGGAGCCGGCGCCTTTGGTGATGATAGTGGATGAAGGCTCTGCGGTGAGCTTGGAGAGTTCTCGCGAGGCAGTACTGCGACTGAGGTTGTTGAGGTTAGCGTACTCCTGAAGGGTGATGAACCCGTGCTTGTCGATATGTTTCATGGCTCGTTTCAGGCGTTCTTCAGGGGAATAGGGAGAACGAGATGATGGATTGCTGGAGAGACGTTCAAAGGTATTCTCTCTGTTGATGTCATCCACCAGATTTTTATCCACCTTGAAATTGATACCTTTGGCCTTTACGTGATGGTATTGCTTGTTGGGCACTGCTGTTTCCTGCAGGTTGGTTTCTTCCACCTTATTATCAGCAAATTCAAGTGAGAGCGAGAACACGCCCAATCCGTCAATCTTCAACGTATGACCCATAGGGAGATATGTCTTCAGAACTGTGGGCAGCGTATCTAGCACACCTCGAATCGTTGCCTTGCTGAATGCAGGAGAATAGGAGTTGATGAGCTCAACGACCTTGTCGTAGTCGAACTCTGTATAAACTTGCATCTTAGGAAAAACACGTCCCTCTTTGCCATTGCCCATACCTGTGGGCATTTCCTTAATTACATAACTTGCCATATTACAAATACTATTTTTCGTTTCAGACTTTGAAATATCCGTCCCAAACTTTGGTATATGCATCCCAAGCTTTGAAACACGAATCCCAAACTTTGGAATGGAAATTCTCTGCAAAGGTAATACATTTTTCTGATACTACGTTCACTTCCCCCTACCTTTTTGTTTTTATAAGAGAAAACAGGCTGAAGCCCAAATGACTTCAGCCTGTTTTAGTTATTGTTATGCCAATTACTACTCTGCAAAGGCAGCAGCCTCGGCTTCAGCGATAATCTCTTCGCGAGTCTTCTCGCGAGGAGTTGCGGAGATGTCGTCGAGGGTCAGATCGTCGAGAACTGTCTGTTGCGATTCTATCGCGACACGTTTCTCTGCTTTCTGGGGCTGTTCAGGCTCTTCCGCTTTCTCTTGTTCCACGATGAAATCGGGGTTTTCCAGCTTCTCCAGGTCAGGAGCAGCCATCACGGGTTCTTCCTCCATCTTAGTACGATCGGCCTTGACAGCAAAAATGGCATCGATGAGCTGAGGCTCGCGACGCAGACGCTGAAGCGTGTCCTTGCTGGCCTTCTGCTGACTCTCCTTCTTAGAAAAACCAGTGCCTTTTTCGCCCTCCAAACCCTCTATAAACACCTGAACGGTGAATACGGGACTGCCATTCTCGTCGCGTGTCTGTTCCAAATCGCGAAACTCCATCTTGACACGATTCTTCTGACTCCATTCGAGCAGTTTCGACTTGAAGTTCACCTCCTTATAGGCGACTTTGTCGATGTTGATGACTTGTGTCAAGATGCGTTTTTCCATAAAGCGCATACAAGCGCTATATCCGCGATCCAAGTAGATGGCTCCTACCAAAGCCTCGAAGGCGTTGCCACTCATATAACTGTTATGGGCGTTGGAATGGCCTGCCGATAGGATAAGCTGATCGAGGCCCATCTCCTTGGCGAGTTTTCCTAAGGTCTCACGACTGACGAGCTTGGAACGGGTGTTGGTAAGGAAACCCTCGCGCTTGCCCTCGAAATGACGAAAGACAATGTCGCCAACAACTGCGTCAAGCACAGCATCACCCAAGAACTCCAGACGTTCGTTGTTCTGTGGACGACCTTTCTCATTCCTCTTACCCACACTCTTGTGCAACAGCGCCTGCTTATAGAGACTAATGTCGTGAGGATAGAATCCGAGAATACGATAGAGAGCAGAAAAAAGCTCCTTCTCCTTGCGGAAAGGGAGCTTTATACTGTCAATGATGTTGTTAACCCACATACTTAATTAACATTGAGTTTTCTTTCATTCGAAAATGCAAATGTTTTTGCATTTTGCTCATTTATCCGAAAACTTCTTGAATACCACACAGGCATTGTGACCACCAAAGCCGAAGGTATTGCTGAGACCAGCACGAACCTCGCGCTTCTGGGCCTTGTTGAATGTGAAGTTCAGATTGTAGTCAATCTCTGGGTCTTCGTCGCCCTCCTCGTGATTGATGGTGGGAGGAATGATGTCGTTCTGGACAGCCAGAACAGTAGCCATAGCCTCTACAGCACCAGCAGCACCCAGCAGGTGACCAGTCATAGACTTGGTTGACGAGATGTTCAGCTTGAAGGCTGCATCGCCGAATACCTCCTTGATGGCCTTAGCCTCAGAGATATCACCAACGTGGGTAGAAGTACCATGAACGTTGATATAGTCAATCTCGTCGGGCTGCATGCCAGCATCCTCCAGCGCGTTCTGCATCACGAGCTTAGCGCCCAGACCCTCAGGATGAGAAGCGGTAATGTGGTGAGCATCAGCGCTCATACCAGCACCAACCATCTCAGCATAGATCTTGGCACCACGAGCCTTAGCGTGCTCAAGCTCCTCAAGAATCAGACAGCCAGCACCTTCACCCATGATGAAACCATCACGGCTAGCGCTGAACGGACGACTGGCCTTTTCAGGCTCATCGTTACGAGTCGACAGAGCCTTCATGGCGTTGAATCCACCAACACCCGTCTCGCAGATAGCAGCCTCAGCACCACCAGCAACAATCACGTTAGCCTTGCCCAGACGAATCAGGTTGAAGGCATCGGCCAGTGCATTCGAAGAAGAAGCACAAGCAGAAGCGGTGATATAGTTGGGA
Organism: uncultured Prevotellaceae bacterium; assembly: GCA_946405695.1. The sequence continues at coordinate 63,251 of CAMJIA010000004.1, forward strand.
CCATGGAAACCATACATGATGGAAATCTGGCCTGCTGCGATATCAGCAATCATCTTGGGGATGAAGAAGGGGTTGAACTTAGGACCATCCTCGCGATGGGCACCATAGTAAGCTACCTCGTCCTCGAAAGTCTTGATACCACCAATACCTACACCATAGACAACACCAATGCGGTTCTTGTCCTCAGCCTCCAGATCCATTGCGCTGTCCTCAACAGCCTGCTTGG